>JAGWRU010000248.1 GCA_028869595.1 Rhodospirillales bacterium | reverse complement strand
GATCAGGTCGGTGTTGACGAAGACGCGCGCCCCGCCCGCCTTCGCCTGAACCGGCTGCCCGCCCTGCCTCGCAGGTGCGGGTTTTCCCCTGTTCCCGCGAAGGATTTTCCATGTTCCGACGACCCAGACAGGCCGCGCTGTGCGGCGCCCTGCTGCTCGCCCTTCCCGTCCCGCAGGCCTTGGCCCATGCCGTGGCCGGGGCGCGAGTCTTCGTCAATACCGACCTGATCGACGATCCCGGCGTCGGCGACGAGGCCAATCTGCCGCTGATCTCGGTGCAAAGCCCGGATGCCAACAGCACCGCCACGACGGCCAATTTCGAATTCGACAAGACCATCACGCCGCATCTCGGCTTCGGCATCGGCGATGATCTCAACTGGATCACGCACGATGCCAATGACGGCAATAAAACCCATGGCGGGCTGGGCGATCTCTACACCCAGTTGAAATATAACTGGATCACCCTCCCGCAGCATGAATTCATGAGCTCGGTGCAGGTCTCGCAGGCCTTCGGGCGCACCGGCACGACGGGCTTCGAATCGGGCTACGACACCACAACCGTCTCCGGCTATTTCGGCAAGGGCTTCGGCGATATTCCCTGGGCGCCGATCCGACCTTTCGCGATCACCGGGGAGCTCGATTACAGCATTCCGAATACCGGCCCCTCCGCCGGCGGTGGCATCACCACCTGGTCGGGCGGGCTGTCGCTGCAATACTCCATCCCCTATCTCCAGGCGCAGGTGAAGGATATCGGCCTGCGCGGCGTGCTGGCCCAATTGACGCCGCTGGCCGAGCTTTCCTGGAGTTCGGCGGCCGGATCGACCGCTTTGCCCGGTTTCAGCCAGCCGACCAGCTATCTGCTGGGCACCGGCGCGGTCTGGACCGGCACCGATTACGCCGTCTCGGCGGAGGTGCTGTGGCCGCTCAACGGCGCGGCCGGGCACACTATCGGCGCGATCGCCCAGCTTCATCTCTATTTCGACGACCTGCTGCCGAACACGCTCGGCAAACCCATTTCGGAGTGGTGATCCCATGCGTTGGACCCATCTGCTGCTGCCTGCGATGCTGTTGAGCACCTCGCCGGCTTTCGCCCATGCCTTCCTGAAATCGGCGCGCCCCGGCGCCGGGGCGGTGCTGCAAACCGCCCCCGCTACCGTTGCGATCACCTTCACCGAGGCAATCGAGCCCGATTTCACCCATATCGTCGTCACCAACGCAGCCGGGATGCGCGTCGATACCGGCCGGCAGACGCCGAGCGAGGGGGGCGATCGGCTCAGCGTCGCGCTCAAGAAACTGCCGGCAGGCACCTACACCGTGACCTGGCACGCAACCTCCACCGATACCCACAAGACCCAGGGCTCGTATCGCTTCACGGTCGGGCACTAGGCGATGCGCCTGCCCGCCTTCGCCCCGGATGGTGGTTTTCTGCTGATCGGCACGCATGCGCTGTTCGTGGCCGGGCTGATCGGCGGCTTCGGGGCGCTGGCGGTGCAGGCGCTGGTGGTGCATCCGCTCGCGGCGCGGGCGGCGAAGCTCGCACCGGATTTCGATGCCGAGCAGCCGGTGCGCCGCTTCGCGCGGGCCGGGCTGCTGCTGGCGCTCGCCACGGGGCCGCTGCTGCTCTGGCTGCAAACCGCCGATTTCGCGGCGGACTGGCAGCCCGGAACGGTGCTTGCCACGCTCTGGCCGGTGCTGCGCGATACGCGCTTCGGCCATACGATTCTGGTGCAGGAACTCGCCGCCTGCGCCGCGCTGATCGCGGCATTGCCTCGCGCGGGACGCGCGGGGATGTCACACCACGCGGGGCGGGCCGGCGCGGCACTGGCCGGCCTCGCCCTGGCGGCGGAGGCGGCGCATGCGCATCTGCCGTCGATGGCCACCAGCCTGCCGGGCATCGGCTTCGCCTTGGCGGTCGGCATCGCCCATCTGCTGGGCGGTGGCTTCTGGGTCGGCGGGCTGTGGCCGTTCCGCCGGCTGATCGCCCGTGCCCCGACCTCGCTGGCACTACAATACGCGCGCGGCTTTTCGATCTGGGGCAGGCGGGCGGTGATCGCGGTGGCGGCATCGGGGCTTTGGCAGGCCTGGGTGCTGGTCGCCGATCTGCCCGGCCTGTTCGGCACCTCGTACGGCTGGATGGTGCTGATCAAGATCGCCTTGTTCGCGGTGCTGCTGGGCTTTGCGCTGCGCAACCGCTACCGCCTGGTGCCGCGTCTGGCCCGCGGCGGCGGCGCGGCGGCGCGCGCCACGCTGCTGCGCAGCATCGCCTGGCAAAGCCTGGCCGGGATCGCGGTGCTGGCGGCGGCCGCCTTGCTCGCATCGCTGGCCCCGGCGATCCATCAGCAGCCGATCTGGCCGTTCCCGATCCGCCCGAGCTTCGCCGCGATCAACGAGGATGCCGATTTCCGGCACGAGGTGATCGGCGCGGCGATTGCCGTGGGCGGCGGGGTGGTGCTGGCCGGGCTCGGCTTCGCCCTCGCGGGCTGGAGGCGGCTGGCGGCCTGGGCGCTGGGGCTGCTGCTGATCCTGCGTGCCGTGCCGCATTTCGACCTGATCGTGGTGCCGGCCGATCCGCAGGTTTATGACCACTCGCCCACGCAATTCGCCACCGCCTCGATCCTGCGCGGGGCGGCGCTGTTTGCCGGGCATTGCGCGCTCTGCCATGGCGCGACCGGCGCAGGCAACGGCCCGGCCGCCGCCGCCCTGCCGATCCATCCCGCCGATCTGACGGCGGCGCATCTATGGATGCATCGCGACGGGCAGCTATTCTGGTGGATCGGCCACGGCATCGCCATGCCGGTCGGGCCTGGCATGGCCATGCCGGGTTTCAAGCCGGTGCTGAACCATGCCGATCGCTGGGCGCTGATCGATTACCTGCACGCCCATAATGCCGGGCTGGTGCTGCGCCGGACCGGGCATTTTTCGCCGCCGCTCCAGGCCCCGGCGATGGCGCTGACCTGCGCGGCCCACGGCGCCAGGAAAGCGGGCGCCGGCGCGGGCAGCCTGGCCGATCTTGCCGGGCATTTCGTGCGCCTGGTGCTGGGTCCGGCCACCCCGGTCGCGGGCGTGATCACCGTCACCACCGATCCGGCGGCGCATCCCGCCCCGGGGCTGTGCGTCGCCGCCGATCCGACCATCGCGCCCGCCTATGCGATCCTGGCAGGGTATCTCGCCGGCCCGGATGCGGCGGCGCATGTCGCGGGCGCGGCCTTCCTGATCGATCCGGCGGGCTGGCTGCGCGCCGTCTCCGCACCAGCCGGCACGCCGGATGCGCGGCAACCGGGGGCGTGGCAGAATTCGGCCGAACTGGCCGCGCTGATCCGCCGGCTGGCCGCCCATCCCATCACCGCGGAGGCGGGGCATGCGCATATGGCGATGTAAGGCACCGCTTGGTGGAAAGGCCGGCAAGCGCCCGCCGAGGCCGGCAGGCGGGGCGGGGCGGGCACGGAGGCTGACGCTGGCGGCGGTCGCGGCGCTGGTGCTGGGCGGGGCCGGATTGCTGCTCGACGGCGTGTCCCACCCCGGGGATGGCCGGATCGGCGGGAATTTCCGTCTGCACGCCGATACCGGGGCAATGGTGTCTCCGGCCAGTTTCGGCGGGCGCTATCTGCTGATCTATTTCGGCTACACCCATTGCGCCGATGTCTGCCCGACCACGCTGGCGGCGATGACGGCCGCGATGGATCGGCTGGGCGCGGCCGGTGCGCGCATCCAGCCGCTGTTCATCACCGTCGATCCGACCCGCGATACCCCTGCCGTGCTGCGCCGCTACCTTGCCGCGTTCGGCGACAAGGTGCTGGGACTGACCGGCAATGCCGGCGAAATCGCGGCGGTGGAGCGCGCCTATCACGTCTCGGCCAGTATCCAGCCCGGCCAGGACGGGCATTACAGCATCGAGCACAGCTCCGTCCTGATGCTGACCGCCCCGGATGGGCGCTTCCTGGCGCCGATCCGCGCCGATGCCTCCCCCGCCGTTATCGCCGCGACCCTGTCGCGCTATCTGTCCTGAGGAGAGAACCATGCCGCCGCGCCGCAAGCTGCTTGCCGCCCTGCTGGGTACCGGACTGAGCGCTGGCCTTCCCGCTGCCCCCCCTGTCTGGGCGGCGGCGGCGATCACCGTCTCCGACGCCTGGGCGCGGGCGACGATCCCGGGGATGGACCAGGGCGTGGTCTATCTTTCGCTGCGGGCCGAGGGGCAGGCGGATGCGCTGCTGCGGGCCAGCACGCCGGTGGCGCGGGAGGCGAGCCTGCATGTCAGCCGCATGACGGCCGGCGGGGTGATGACGATGCGCAGCGTGGCCAGCCTGGCTTTGCCGGCCGGCAAGACCGTTGCCCTGGCGCCGGATGGCTACCACATCATGTTGATAGGGCTTGCCAAACCGCTTCTGGCCGGTGGCGATTTTCCGCTGACGCTCTATTTCTCCCACGCCGCGCCGATGACGGTGACGGTCACGGTGCGCCCGCTCGGGGCTGCGGCGCCGATGTCTGCGATGCCAGGAATGAAATGATGCACGAAGCCGAATTGCTGCCCGATCCGCCCGCCGGCCTGACCATGGCCGTCGAAGGGGTGCCGACCGATCCCCGCCTGCTGGAAGCCGCCGACCGCGCGGCGCGGCAATGGCTGTCGGCCGAATACGGATCCCTGCCGCCGGGTTCAGCGGAACATGCGCGGGCCTGCCGGGCGATGTTCCGCGAGACCTTCAACCCCTACCGCCCGGCGGTGATCGACTGGCCGGTGCTGGCGCCGGAGGCGCGCCAGCGGCTGATCTCGCTGCCGATCTGGGACATCGCGGTGCATACCGAGGGCAAGGCCAGGCTGCGCATGAAGGCCTATGCCGACACCAATCCCGATCCCGATTGGCGCGAGGCGGTGGGACTGAATGCCTGGGAGGAAAGCCGCCACAAGCATGTGCTGTCGCGGCTGGTGGAGGCCTACGGCATCACGCTGGCGCCCGAGCCCGAATACAAAGTGCCACGGGACACCGAATGGGCCTATCTGGTGACCGGCTACAGCGAATGCATCGATAGTTTCTTCGCCTTCGGCCTGTTCGCCCTGGCCCGGCGATCCGGTTTCTTCCCGCCCGAGTTGGTGGAAACCTTCGAGCCGGTGATCCAGGAGGAATGCCGCCACATCCTGCTGTTCGCCAATTGGCTGGCCGCGCATCGCGCGACGCTGCCTTGGTGGAAGCGCCCGGTTTTCGAAGCGCGCGTGGTCGCGGTCTGGGCGTTCCTGGCGGCCGAGCGCATCGGCCTGGCGCGCGGCATGGATGGGCCGGATGCGGCCAAGCAGGATAATAATTTTACCCTGACCGGCAGCCAGGCGGTGGCAGACGAGATGGATGTCGCGACGCTGATGCAGCTCTGCCTGGAGGAGAATGACCGCCGCTTCGCCGGCTACGATGCGCGGCTGCGGCGCCCGACCACCACGCCAGCGCTGGCGCGCACGGCGCTGGCGGTGATCCGGACGTGGCGCGGGGTCGGCCGGGTGATCAGGCCGATCTTCAGCCGGGGATAAGCCGGGCCAGGGCGATCCGCGCGGCCTCCGCCACCACCGCATCCCGATAGGGGGCGGTACGCTGGAACTGCCGGAAATAGATCGCCAGCACGATCGGCGCGCGCCCGGGCGGGAACAGCACGGCAATATCGTTGGTCGTGCCATAGCCGCCGGCACCGGTCTTATCGGCGACATCCCAATCCCGCGGCACGGCGGCGCGGATGCGGCCGGCCCCGGTGGCGCAGCCTTTCATCCAATCGACCAGCTGCGCGCGCCCCCCCGCCGCGAGCGCCGCGCCCAGGGTCAGGGCGTGCAGATCATGCGCCATCGCCGCTGGCGTCGTGGTATCGCGCGGATCGCCGGGCGTCGCTTCATTCAGCGCCGTTTCCATCCGATCGAGACGGAATGCCCCATCGCCCAGGCTGCGGGCAAATGCCGTCACCTGCGCAACGCCGCCCAGCGTGCGGATCATCAGATTGCCGGCGGTATTGTCGCTGTGCTGCAAGGCGGCCGCACAGATCGCACCCAGCGTCATGCCGGCATCGACGGTGGGCGCGGTGATCGGCGAATAGGCAACCAGATCGGCGCGCGTATAGGCGATATGCCGCTCCAGCAAATGCCGCTCGCGCTCCGCGCGTTTCAGGATCGCCCCGGCGGCGATCAGCTTGAAGGTGGAGCAGAAGGCGAAGCGCTCCGCCGCGCGATGGACAAGACGGCGGCCATTGGCGAGATCGATGGCGGCAAGGCCGATCCGCCCGTCGGATCGGCGCTCCAGCGCGGTGAGTGCATCCGCAGCCCAGGCCGGCCGGCGCGCGCCGAGCAGAAAGGCGGGGGCGAGCGAGACGGGGGCGAGCAAGGCGGGTGTCAGCAAAGCCGCGCCCAGCGTGCGCCGCCGCGCGATCGATGCCGCCACGACGCTCAGCCCTCGCCTTCGGCCACCGCGCGCAGACGCCGGAAGCTGCGCACCGAAAACGGCAGCATCCCGAGATAGAGCAACCCCGCCGCCGCCAGCGCCGCCCAGGGATCGGCCACCAGCAAGGCCGCGAACAGCCCGATTCCCAGCAGCATCGGCAGCACGTATTCGACCGGCACCTTGAAATTCTTGAAGCTCCAGACAGGCAAGGTGGACACGCACAGAATGGCGGTGCCGACCAGCACGGCGGCAACGAAGACCGGCGCCTGGGCCAGCACCAGCAGCCAGTGCCAGCCCAGCGATTTCGCCTCCAGCCCGAGAAACAGCGGAAACAGCGCCAGCCCCGCCCCCGCCGGCGCCGGCACGCCGGTGAAAAAATTATAGGCATAGGCAGGACGCGGCGCGCCATCGAGCGAGGCGTTGAAGCGTGCCAGGCGCAAAGCCATGCAGACGGCGAACATCAGGCAGGGCGCGAAACCGAAGCCGCCATAGCGGTCGAGCGACCACAGATAGAGAATGAAGGCCGGCGCCACCCCGAAGCCGAGGAAATCGGCCAGGCTGTCGAATTCCGCGCCGAAGCGCGAGACCGCTTTCAGCAGCCGCGCCAGCCGCCCGTCCAGCCCGTCGATGCAGGCGGCCACCACGATCGCCACCGCCGCCGCGCCGAACCGCCCCTCCAGCCCGTAGCGCATCGAGGTCAGCCCGGCGCACAGGCCGAGCAGCGTCATGATGTTGGGCACCATGCGGTTGAAGGACGGGCCCTTGAAGCGCGGCCGCCGGCGCCGGTCGAACCGGCGATGCAGGCGGAGCATCGGCGAAACGCGCGGCGGGTCCTCCGCCTGCCAGTCGGGGCGGGTATTCATGGCGCAACCGGCGGCGCGGCGAGGTCGGCGATCACGGTTTCACCGCCGATCATGGTCTGGCCTTCGACGACCAGAGGAACCACGCCCTCGGGCAGATAAAGATCGGTGCGGCTGCCGAAACGGATGATGCCGAAGCGCGCGCCGGCCTGCACCGCATCGCCCTCGCGCACATCGCACAGGATGCGGCGCGCGATCAGCCCGGCAATCTGCACCACCGCCATCTCCCGCCCGTCGGGCAGGCGCAGCGACAGCGCGTTGCGCTCGTTCAGCTCACTCGCCTTGTCCTGGGCGGCGCTGACGAAGGCGCCATGGTGATAGGCGATGCGGGTGATGGTGCCGGCAGCCGGGGCGCGGTTCACATGCACATCGAGCACTGACAGAAAAATCGCAACCCGCCAGCGCAGTGCCGGGCCCAGGCCGAGTTCGGCCGGCGGCGCGGCCATCGCCACCGATACCACCCGTCCATCCGCCGGGGCGAGCGCCAGATCCGGCCGCGGCGGCGGGGTACGCTCCGGATCGCGAAAGAAATAGAGGCAGAACAGCACGAACGCCGCGCCCAGCCAGGCCAGCCAATGGGCGAAGATCAGCCCGGCCAGCACGGCCACGGCGCCGCCCAGCAGAAATGGCCGCCCGGCGGGATGCGGCGGGGCCAGGACCATGCGGATATCTTGGGCAACGGACATCGGGAAAGCGCGATCCAGTTCACGGGTTGCGGGGCGGCGAAAACAGGGGCGCCGCGCGGCGTCACCTAGACATACTCCGCCGCGGGAAGTCCAGAGCCAGGACGCAGCGCCACGCGGGTCGTTCACCGATGGTTCATCGCTTGCGGAACACACTGCCCCGTCCCGCCCGCGCCGGACCGGCGGCAGGAGAACGATGCATGAGCGCCCTTCCCGTCCCAGCCGCCCCCAACCCGACCGCGCCGCCCGGTTTCACGCTCGGGCCTTTCGCGGTGGATCGCGACGGCGCGCTGGCACCGCGCGATGCCGATCTCGCCCCCGGCTTCGTCTTCACCTGGCGCGACCGCACCGTGCATGCCCGGCTGAGCGGCGCGCCCGCCGGCACGACAAATGCCAGGGACGGCGCCCTGGCGCTGGAACTGACGGTGGGGCGGGTGCCGTCCTCGGCCCTGGCGGAAACCGCCAGCCAGCGCGCCCGTAGCCTGGCACTATTGCGCAGCCTGCCGCCGCTGCTGCCGGCGGGCTGGCGGATGCGCCTGCTGGCCGATCACCGCATCCAACTGCGCAGCGACACGCCGCTGACGCTGCCGGTCACCGCCACCGCCCTGATCACCCAGCTGACCCGCTTCCTGCTGGCGCTGTCGCCCTATCTGGACTTGCTGGACGAAGGCGGCGTGGCCTCCGGCAAGGCGAAGCTCTGACCCGGATAGATCAGGTTCGGATCGCGGATCTGGCCACGATTGGCGCGGAAGATAATCGTATACCGGATGCCGGCGCCGTAGGTGCGCCGGGCGATCATCCATAGATTCTGGCCCTGCCTGACGATGATCCGCCCGCCCGCCGGCGCTGCCTCTCCGGGCAGGGCGCGGGGAAAGTCGCGCGCCGCCTCGGCCAGCACCGCGCCATCCTTGCCGAGCCGCTCCACCCGCAGGCGATGATCGCCGGGGGGGGCGGCAATGGCCGGGTTCAGGTGCCAGCGCCCCTGGCCATCGGCCTCCGCCTCGCCCAGCGGGCGATTGTCGAGGAACAGGCGCAGCCTGGACCCGGGCGGGGCGGCGCCTTCAATCTGCATCTGCCCGCTGGCGCCATAGTCCACCGCGCCAATGCCGAGCCCGCCCGCCCCCGGCGCGGCGCCGCCCTGCATTACCTGCGGCCCGCCCGGCGAGGTCAGCACGGCAAGCGGCGCGGCGGCATCGGCATTGGCGGTCTCGGTTCCGCTCTCGCTTCCCGCCGATGGCGGAACCACCAGCAGCACCGATCCCTTGCCGGCCAGCTGCGCCCCGCCCGGCATCTGCTCGGCCAGCGTCAGCTCATGCCCGCCCGGCCCCAGCGGGGTGGAGGGCACGAACACCCATTGGCCGTTGGCGTCCGCCGTGGCGCTGCCCACTTCCTTGCCGCCGGAGGCAATGGTGACCTTGGCGCCAGGTGCTGCCCGCCCAGCCATCACCGCATCGCCCGCCTTGTTGATCCGCACGATGTCGAATCGCGGTGCCGCGGGCGTGGCGGGCTTGGCGGGCTTGGCGGACGCTGCCACCGGCGCCGGCGCGGCCGGGGGCGCGGCGGCCTGGTTCTGCCCCGCGGGCGCGGCACCGCCGCCTGCCCCGTGCATCGCGTAATAGACGGCCCCGCCCAGCACCGCCACGCCGGCACAAGCCAGCAGCAACGGGCGCACCACGCCGGAACGAGGCTGGTTTTCGCTCATGGGGATGGAGATTACCCGAATACCGCGCCAGGGGAAACGGATCGGCGCGATTTCCCGCGCCTTACCGTCACCAAGTTTCCACATGACAGCGGACCCGCCCGGGCCAAGAGTCGGACCCATGGCATCGATTCGTTCCGTCGCCGTCTTCTGCGGCTCGGCTTTCGGCAAGAACCCGGCCTATGCCGAAGCCGCCGCCGCGCTCGGGCGTGGCCTCGCCCGGGCCGGTATCCGCGTGATCTATGGCGGTGGACATAACGGGCTGATGGGGGTGGTGGCCGATGCCGCCCTCGATGCCGGCGGCGAGGTGATCGGCGTGATCCCGCATTTCCTGATCGGCACGGAAAACGGGCATGACCGGCTGACCCGCCTGGAAGTGACCGAGGACATGCATAGCCGCAAACGGCGCATGTTCGACCTGTCGGAGGGCTTCGTCGCCCTACCGGGCGGCATCGGCACGCTGGACGAGACGATCGAGATGATCTCCTGGCGCCAGCTGGGCCGTCATGACCGGCCGATTTTGCTGTGCGACGTGGCCGGTTCCATCGCCCCGCTTGCCGCCGCCCTGGCGGCGATGGCGGCGCAGGGTTTCATCCGCCCGACCGAAACGCCGCTCTATGAATACCTCGACGGGCCGGCGGCGGTGCTGGCGCGGCTGACCGGCGCATGAGCGTCAAGGCGGCGCCCCGCGCCTGCAATACCGTGCCTTGCCGAGGTCCGGCGGCTCGGCTATACGCCCCCGCACGGTCGGAGTGTAGCTCAGCCTGGTAGAGCACTGTGTTCGGGACGCAGGGGCCGGAGGTTCGAATCCTCTCACTCCGACCAATCATTTTCCCTGCCATCTCTGCCGACCGGCGTTCCGCCTCGCGAGCGCTCAGGCTCTTGCCTCGATCCGCCGACAGTGCTTTCTGCTTCCCGCATCAGCATCGCGTGGGCCAGCCTGACCCGCCGCCTGCCCAGGAGACGGGATCGCGTGAAAGCCATCAAACGGAACCTGATTTTCGTGCTGGCCGCGGTGATCACCGGGCTGGTTTCCATCGCGTTCGGCTTCGGCGTCACCCATGCCAGCGCCTTGTTCGTGCGCATCACCGATCATCGCCTGTGGCTGAGTCTCCTACTCTGCCCGCTGGGGCTCGCCGCCATCGTCTATCTGACCCGCACCGTCTTTCCCGGCGCGCAAGGCTCCGGCATCCCCCAGGCGATGGCCGGTATGTCGATGCATGATCCCAAGGATGCCGACACCGTGCTGTCGCTGCGGATCGCGGTGGGGAAATTCCTGCTGACCCTGGGCGGCTTCGCGGTCGGCGCCTCGATCGGCAAGGAAGGTCCGACCGTGCAGATCGGCTGCGCCGTGATGAATCTGTGCGGCCGGCTGGGGCTGGAACGCACCCATGCGCTGCAGCGCCTGCTGATCCTGGCCGGCGGCGCGGCGGGCATCACCTGCGCCTTCAACGCCCCGGTCGCCGGCATCCTGTTCGCGATCGAGGAAATGGCCGGCAGCTTCGAGCATCGGGAGGTGCGCGCCATCATCCTGGCCGCCTTCGCCAGCGGCATCACCCTGCTATTCGTGCTGGGGTATCAGCCCTATTTCGGGGTTTCCCATGCCTGGCTCTCGCCCGGCTGGCTGTGGCTGGCAGTGCCGGTCTGCGCGGTTCTCGGCGGGCTGGCGGGCGGCAGCTTCGCGCAGGTCCTGATCACCCCGACGCGCTTCCTGCCGGGGCCGGTCAACCGGCTGGCCAAGAACCATCCCATCGTCTTCGCGCTGTTCTGCGGCCTGGCACTGGCGCTGATCGGCCTGCTCTCGCGCGGCACGGTGTTCGATGCCAGCTACGACGCCGCCCGCGCTGCCCTAACGCGCGGGGTGCTGCCGCCGATCGATTTCGCGCCGCTCAAATTCCTGGCCACGCTGATCTCGTACCTGTCGGGGATTCCCGGCGGGATTTTCGCCCCTTCCCTGGCGGTCGGCGTCGGGGTGGGCACGATTTTCGCGCATCTGCTGCCGGACACATCGGTAAGCGCCTTCGCGATGGTCGGCATGGCGGGCTATTTCGCCGGCGTCGTCCAGTCGCCGCTGACCGCGACCGCGATCGTCATCGAGATGACCAGCAACCCGAGCATGACGGTGCCGGTCGGCGTGGCGGCGATTCTCGGCACCATGGCCTCTCGGCTGGTCTGCAAGGAGCCCGTCTATCACGCCATGGCGCATCAATTCCTGCGCGTCGTCGAGCATAAACCGGTGCCCGAGCCGAATTCGGTAGGGATCGCGCCGGAATAGGACGGCCGGCTCAGCTCCCCGGCGGGCGCCGGCTGCGCAGGCCGCGTACCTGCTCGAAATGATGGCCGAGGCGCAGGATCGTCGCCTCCTCGAAGGGCCGGCCCATCATCTCCAGTCCCAGCGGCAGGCCCTGCGCGGTGAACCCGCCGCACACCACCAGCGACGGCACGGCGGCGACATTGGCCACCGTGGTCAGAAAGGGCACGGCGAACCCCTCATCGGTGCGCTGCTCGGCCAGCAGCGGCGCGGGACCGGCCGTGGCCGGGGCGAGCAGCACGTCGAATCGCGTCATCGTCGCGCGCATCGCCGCGATCAGGTCGGTGCGGCGGCGCTGCGCGGCCAAATACTCCGCCGCGCGGATCAGCGCGCCGGGCAGCACGCGCATGCGAAAGGCACGGGAATACTCGGACAGGCGGGTGCGGATCGTCGCTTCGTGCTGGGCATAGGCCTCGGCGCAGATGATCACCCGCCCGACCGCGTTGAATTCCTGCACGGCGGGCAGGCTGGCATCTTCCACCGTGCAGCCCAGATCGCGCAGCACGGCGACGGCCTGCTGCATCATCTGCCGGGTTTCCGGCGTGGCCGGCACGTCATGCTCGTAGAAGCGGCGCAGCAGCCCGACGCGCAGCCCGCGCACCGGCGCGGCGAGCCCCGCCGCATAGCCCGGCCGCGGCGCGGCGACCGAAGCCGGGTCCGCCGGATCATGGCCGGCCAGCACGTCGAGCAGGATGGCGCAATCCTCCGCCGTCCAGGCCATCGGCCCGGCCGTGTCCAGGCTGGGGGCAAGCGGGATCACGCCGCGGCGGGAAACCAGGCCCGGCGTCGGCTTCAGCCCGGCAATGCCGCAATAGGCGGCCGGCAGGCGGATCGACCCGCCCGTGTCGGAACCAAGCGCGCCCAGCGCCAGCCCGGCCGCCACCGCCGCGCCGGAACCCGAACTCGACCCGCCGGTGAAGCGATGCGGATCCCACGGATTGCGGGCCGGCGGCCAGGGCAGATCGAAAGCCGGGCCGCCGATCGCGAATTCATGCGTCGCCAGCTTGCCCAGCATCACCGCCCCGGCAGCCGACAAGCGGCGCACCGTCTCGGCATCCTGGGTCGGCACGTTCTGCGCGAGCAGGCGGGAATGCGCGGTGGTACGCACCCCAGCGGTCTCGTAGATGTCCTTATACGCCAGTGGAATGCCGAGCAGCGCGCCCTTCTGCCCGGCCGCCCGGGCGCGGTCGGCGGCGCGGGCGGCGGCGAGGGCCGGTTTCTCGGTCACCAGAAGAAAGGCATTCAGGACGGGGTCCAGCGCCTCGATCCGGGCGAGCAAAGCGCGGGTCAGTTCGAGGGAGGAGAGCTTGCGCGCCGCCAGCAGGCGCGCCGCCTCGGCAATGGTCGGGATCGCGGCGAGCGTGTTCATGGGCGGGTCGGGCGTGCGGCGGCGGGTTTTGCCCGGGCCGGCGGTTTCGCCGCAGCCCGCGCCTTGCCGGCACCGGCCTTGGCCGCCGCCTTGGCGGGCGCGGCGCTGGGTTTGGCCCGCGCCTTCGTTTTCGCCGGTGCTTTCGTTTTCAGCGGTGCTTTCGCCTTCTGCGCGTTGGCCAGCGCTTTCGCGCGGCCCGCGTGGCCGCGCCCCGCGGCGGCTTTCGCAGGGGCCGCCGGGCTGGCGGGCGCCGGCGGCGTCAGGCGAAAGGCGAAGGCCTGATCATCGCCCATCTTCCGCTCCCGCGGCAGGGTCGCGATCAGCCCGGCCACTTGCCGCCAGGACAGAACCAGATCGGCAATCTGGCCGGGATTGAGGGTCAGGCCGGCGCGTGCCAGCAGAATCTCCATCTCCGCAGGGCTGGGCGATGGCGGCATGGATTGCGGCATCGTACGCTCCAAACAGCAGAAATCCGGTGGAAACATGCGGATCGCGGCAAGCGTATCGGCCCGATGGGGCATCCGGCAAGGCGCAGGCGTGCAGCCGCTTCAGAACACCAGGGCCCGGTTATCCGCCACTTCCTTCATCACGAAAAACGTCCTTGTCTGGCGCACGCCGGGCAGGGCGATCAGCCTTTCGCCATGGATGCGGTTGAAATCCTCCATATCGCCGACGCGGATCTTCAGGAAGTAGTCGAAATCGCCGGCCACCAGGTGGCAATCGAGCACGAAGTCGAGACTGGCCACGGCCTGCTCGAAGGCTGCGAAGCTTTCAGGGGTGGAGCGGTCCAGCACCACCCCGACCATGACCAGCGCCGCCTTGCCCACCCTGGCGGGCACGACCATCGCGCGCACGCCGCTGAGATAACCCTCGGCGAACAGGCGCTGGGTGCGGCGATGGCAGGTGGCCGGGCTGACGGCGACCTGCTGGGCCAGTTCGGCATTGCTCAACCGGCCATTGCCCTGCAGCAGCCGCAGCATGCGCAGATCGATCCGGTCGAGTCCGGGATGATTGGAAGAATCACTCATGTCAGCGCCATTATATCGAAGAAAACATGGAGATAATCCGATATCGCGTCGGATTCGTCAAAAAATACGCCGTAGATAGAAAGCACCTTCCGTTCCGTTTCGGCTAATTTTCGGCCTCGTTCACAGCCCTTCCGGGAACCCCACCGTGCTGGAAAAATTCGCCCGTTATCCGCTGACTTTCGGCCCCACCCATATCGAGAAGCTGGCCCGGCTTTCCGCCCATCTCGGCGGCGGCGTGGAGGTCTATGCCAAGCGCGAGGACTGCAATTCCGGCCTCGCCTTCGGCGGCAACAAGCTGCGCAAGCTGGAATACATCATCCCCGACGCGATCGCCTCCAACGCCGATACGCTGGTCTCGATCGGCGGCGTGCAGTCCAACCACACCCGCATGGTCGCCGCGGTGGCCGCCAAGATCGGCATGAAATGCCATCTCGTGCAGGAAAGCTGGGTGCCGCACGAGGATGCGGTCTATGACCGGGTCGGCAACATCCTGCTCAGCCGCGTGATGGGCGCCGATGTGCGCATGGTCGATGAAGGCTTCGATATCGGCATCCGCGAATCCTGGCGCCAGGCGCTGGAGGAGGTGAAGGCCAAGGGCGGCAAGCCCTATGCGATTCCGGCCGGCGCCTCGGTGCATAAATTCGGCGGGCTGGGCTATGTCGGCTTCGCCGAGGAAGTGCGCGCCCAGGAAAAGGAACTCGGCTTCACCTTCGATTATATCGTGGTCTGCACCGTCACCGGCTCCACCCATGCCGGCATGCTGGTCGGCTTCGCCGCCGATGGGCGGGCGCGGCGGGTGATCGGCATCGATGCCTCCTTCACCCCGGCCCAGACCAAGGCGCAGGTGCTGGAGATCGCGCGCAACACCGCCGATCTGGTGGAACTCGGCCAAAAGATCGCCGAAGACGATGTGGTGCTGATCGAGGACTACGCCTATCCGGCCTATGGCGTGCCTTCGGAGGAAACCAAGGCGGCGATCCGGCTGACCGCGAAGCTGGAAGGCATGATCACCGACCCGGTCTATGAGGGGAAGTCGATGCAGGGCCTGATCGATCTCGTCCAGAAGGGCTATTTCCCCGAGGGCGCGAAGATCCTTTATGCCCATCTCGGCGGCGCGCCGGCGCTGAACGGCTACGCCTACGCCTTCCGCAACGGCTAATCGGGCACGCGCGGCGCGCCCCCCGCCCGGGCCGCCGCGCGATCCCATCCGGCAAGCCAGGCTTCCCGCTCATCCGCGCCGGGCGGGTAGGGGCAGTCGCGGCGGGGCAGATCCTGGGCGAAGGCATCCGCCCCCTCTTCCTCGACGCTATGGGGCAGTCTTGGGGTGCGGGTCATTGCCGATGCTCCTCCATGGCGCGGTCGCGCGCGGCGTGACGGGCGCGCACCTGATCGTCGCTGAGCCGGGCATCGTAGATCGAACGCGGCTCGATCGCACGGGCCAGCAGCGTCGCCGTGGTCACCGCCAGCAGCAGCGGCAGGATGGCCGCACGCGCGAAGCCGGTCAGTTCCATCATCAGCACGACCGCCGATACCGGCCCCTGCGTGGTTGCCGCCAGCATCGCCGTCGCCCCGACCAGGGCGAACAGCCCGGCCGGTACGCCGGGGAACAGCCATGCCCAGGGCAGGCCCAGCAAGCCGCCCAGTGCCGCACCGATTGCCAGCGAAGGAGTGAACAACCCGCCCGGCGCGCCGCTGCCCAGACAGGCCGTGGTGGCCAGGGCACGCAGCAGAAACAGCGCGCCCAGCACGCCCGCGCCGATCCGGCCATTGAAGGCGAGCTCCGCCATGTCGCGGCCATTGCCCAGCAATTGCGGAAACCACACCGATGCCAGGCCGAGCACCCCCAGTACCAGAATCGGCACCCAGAGGCGCGCCCGCCCGCGCGGCTTATGCGCATCCGCCCAGGCGATCGCGCGGACATAGGCGACCGAGGCGAGCCCGACCACCGGCCCGGCCAGCGCGGCCCATGCGGCGCTGGAAAGCGTGCCCTTGTAAACCGGAATGACATAGGTCGGCATGTCGGGCAGGAAGGCCCAGGACACGCCGGTCGCCACTAGCGCCGTTACCAGCGACGGCAGCACGAAGCGCAGCGCGAGCACGCCGCGCAGCACCTCCAGCGAAAAGAGCGCACCGCCGAGTGGCACGCCATAGGCCGCCGCCATCCCCGCCCCGGCGCCGCAGGCGACCAGCAGGCGGCGCTGTTCGTCCGATAGCGCGGCGCGATCGGCCACCGCATTGGCGATCACCGCGCCGGCCTGCTTGGGCGCGCCTTCGCGGCCCAACGCCGTGCCCATGCCGACGATGATGACCGAAAGCACGGCGCTGCCCAACGTGCGCAAGGCCGGCAGGCGGCCGGCCTGGAACCAGATCGCGGCGGTGATGTCGATGCCGTTGCCGCTCGACAGGCGGGTGAGCAGCCATTGTCCCGCACCGGTCAGCACCCCCGCGCCGAGCAGGGCGGCCAAATGGCGCCATGGCGGGGCGTGGACGGCCACTGCCAGGATATCCCGCCCGTCGCCGCCCCAGACCAGGTGCTGCACCCCTTCCAGCAATCCTGTCAGCGCCGCTGCCGCAAGCCCTGTGCCGGCCCCGGTCAGGATGACCGCGCACCAGAAGAGGATGGCGGGGCCGCGCGCGGAAACCAGCTTGGTCTCCGCATCCGGCGGGGGAGTTTCCGGCGGGGGGGTTACCTCATCCTCCTGTGCAGATGTCATTGCCGCGCGGATAGCCGGACCGAGCGGGGCGGCAATGCGACAATGCGCCGGTTTTTTCCGCCAAGGTCAATGGAGCGTCACGCAAGGTTGCGTCGGCGGGGCTTGCATCGCCGCGGCACGGATCGGGATTGTCGAGAACAAGGGAGGACGCTGGATGCGACGGGCCAAAACAGCATCGCCGGCATGGCCCATGCCTGTCCGGAGCGGACGATCCTCGACAGCCTGCATGTCTGGCTTACGATCTACCCCCGGCGTATCTCCACCATCGGGGAAATGGCCCCTATGGCCGCGAGGCAGCGCGCGCCTACCCCACCTCCACCCGCTTCCCCGTCTCGCCATCGAACACGTGCAACTCCGCCGCCGGCACGCCCAGACGCAGCCGCCCATCCGTCAGCGACGGCGGGCCGCCCGGCAGGCGGGCAACCAAGGTCAGGCTCGTGCCGTCCAGCATCAGCATGCCGTGCACCAGCGTCTCGGACCCCAGCGGTTCGATCAGCTCCACCGCGAGATCCAGCGTGGTGGCGAACCCGCCTGCATCCCCGCCGCCCTTGCCGGCCAGCACCAGATGCTCCGGACGGATGCCGATCGTCGCCTTCCGCCCGGCCAGCCCGGGTCGCGCCCCGTCGGTCAGAACCAGCCGCGCCCCGTCGGCGAGCGTGGCCACAACGCCGCCCTCGCCCATCGTCGCGGGCAGGAAATTCATCGCCGGCGCGCCGATGAAGGCGGCGACATAGGTATCGGCGGGACGCGCGAACACCTCCATCGGGGCGGCGAACTGGGCGGGGCGGCCCTCATTCAGCACCAGCAGCTTATCGCCCAGCGTCATCGCCTCGGTCTGGTCATGCGTCACGTACAGGCTGGTGACGCCCAGATTGCGCTGGATGCGGCGGATTTCGGCGCGCATCTGCACGCGCAATTTGGCATCCAGATTGGACAGCGGCTCGTCGAACAGAAACAGTTGCGGCTCGCGCACGATGGCGCGGCCCATCGCCACGCGCTGGCGCTGCCCGCCGGATAACTGGCGCGGCTTGCGGGCCAGCAGCGCGTCCAGACCCAGCATATCGGCGGCAACCTGCACGCGGCGGCCGATCTCCGCCTTCGACAGGCCGCGAATGCGCAGGCCATAGGCCATGTTGTCGAACACGCTCATATGCGGATACAGCGCGTAATTCTGAAACACCATGGCGATGTCGCGCGCCGCAGGATCAAGGCGGATGATGTCGCGCCCGGCCAGCAGGATGCGCCCGGCGCTGGGCTGCTCCAACCCCGCCACCAATCGCAGCAGCGTCGATTTGCCGCAGCCGGAGGCACCGACGATCGCCAGCATTTCGCCATCCTGCAGACTGACATCGATGCGATGCAGCACGGCGGTTTTATCGAAGCTTTTGGCAAGCCCCTGCAATTCCAGCGTGGCCATTATTTGTCGCCTTCCGTCAGCCCGGCGATGAACCAGCGCTGCATTGCCACCACCACCACCACGGGCGGCAGCAGCGCCAGCACGGCGGTCGCCATCACCGCGTTCCATTGCGTCTGGGTCTCGACACCGATCATCTTGACGATGCCGATGACGATCGTATCGAGCCCGGGCGTGGTCGCCACCAGCAGCGGCCAGAGATACTGGTTCCAGCCATAGACGAACAGGATCACGAACAGCGCGGCGATATTGGCCGCCGATACCGGCAGCAGAATATCCCACAGAAAGCGCAGCGGCCCGGCGCCGTCCATGCGCGCCGCCTCCACCAGCTCATCCGGCACGGCGGCGAAAACCTGACGAAACAGCAGCGTCGCGGTGGCCGAGGCGATCAACGGCACGGTCATGCCGGGAAACGTGTTGATCAGATGCATCTGCGACATTACCGCATAAGTCGGAATGATGCGCACTTCCGGCGGCAGCATCAGGGTGATGAAGATCACCCAGAAGGCGGTGCGGCGGAAGGGAAAGCGAAAGAACACCACCGCATAGGCCGACAGTACCGAGATGACGATCTTGCCCACCGCGATCGCCATCGCCATGCCGAAGGAGACCATCAGCATGTGCCAGACCGGCGCCGAGCCCATCGAGCCGTGCAGCAGCACGTCCGGATAGATGCCCAGTCCGCCGAGATGCGGCATCAGCGAAATCTCGCCGCGCTCGATCGCATTCGAATCCTGCGTCGAACCGGCGAAGACCAGCCAGACCGGCAACGCAAACAGCACCACGCCCAGCAGCAGGCAGGCATGCGCGACATAATCGGGACGGTTCTTCATTGCCGTACCCTCATGTTTTGGTCCGCCGGCCCATGAAGCGGAACTGCACCGCGGTGATCGCGATCACGCCCAGCATCAGCACCACCGACTGGGCGGAGGAGCCGCCGATATCCTGGTTGATCATGCCGTCGCGATAGACCTTGATGACCAGCGTCTCGGTCGCCTTCCCCGGCCCGCCCTCGGTCAGCGCCCAGATCGTGCCGAACGTATCGAAGGCGGCGTAGACCAGGTTGACCACCAGCAGGAAGAACATGGTCGGCGAAAGCAGCGGCAGGATAATCGTACGCAGCCGACGCCAGCCGCGCGCCCCGTCCATCCGCGCCGCCTCGATCACCGATTGCGGGATCGATTGCAGCCCGGCCAGGAAGAAAATGAAATTATAGGAGATCTGCTTCCACGAACTGGCCAGCACCACGAGAAACTGCGCATCCAGGCCGGAGACGTGATAATCCCAGGGCAGCCCCGCCTTGACCAGCGGATGGCCGAGCAGACCGATCTCCGGGTCCAGCATGAACAGCCACAGGATCGCCGCCATCGCCGGCGCGACCGCATAGGGCCAGATCAGCAAGGTGCGATAGATCGCCCGCCCGCGCAGCTCCCTATTGGCGACCAGGGCCAGCGCCAGGGCCACCGTCATCGCCAGGGCCGACACCGCGAAGCAAAACACCAGGGTGCGCAGGATGGTGTGAACGTATAGCGGATCGGCGAATAATTCGCGGAAATTGGACAGGCCGACGAAGACGGAGCCGAGCCCGAACGGGTCCTGCTGCGTCATGCTGTACCAGACCGCCTGCCCGGCCGGCCACAGGAAGAAGACGAAGGTCAGCAGAAGCTGCGGCAGCACCAGGGCCACCGGCAGCTTCCACCCCTGAAAGAGCGTGCGCCGTTCCATCGCGGCGGGAAAGGCGCGCGCCGAGCCTTACGCCTTTACCGCGCGCTGGAAGGCACGCAGCACCTTGTTGCTGCGCTCCACCGCGTTATCCATCGCGGTCTGCGCGTTCTGCTGGCCTTGCAGCGCCTTTTCCAGCTCTTCCTCGATGATGTTGCGGATCTCGGGCAGCCGGCCCAGGCGCAGGCCGCGCGAATACTTCGTCACATGCCCGCGTTCCAGCTGCTTGACCGGCAGGTCGGCACCCGGATTGGCCTTGTAGAACCCGTCCTTCTGGCTTTCGGCAAAGCCGGCCAGCGTCACCGGCACATAGCCGGTCTTCTGGTGCCAGAAAGCGTCATTCTGCGGCTGGGCCAGGAAGGCGAAGAATTCGGCAACGCCCTTATATTCGGCCTCGGTGCGGTGCGGCGCGGTCATCGACCACAGCGCGGCGCCGCCGATGATCGAATTGAGCGGCGTCTTGATGATCGCCGGGTCATAGGGCAGGTACGCCTCGCCCCATTTGAACTTGGCGCTTTTGGTCAGATCGCCGCGCATGCCCGAGGAATTGAAGGCGATGCCCGCCTTGCCGCCGACCAGCAGCGGATCGGGGATATTGTCGCGGCCGGCATATTTGAACGTGCCTTCCTTGGACATATCGAGCAGGCGCTGCACATGCTTCACATGCGCCTTGGAATTCACCTCCAGCTTGGCACCCAGCCCGTCGAAGCCGTCCGCCTCGGAGGCGAAGGGAATGTTGTGCAGGGCGCTGTACTGCTCGAACTGGATCCAGCTCGGCCAGGAGGTGATCATCGGGATATCGGCGGCGTTCTTTTCCTTGATCGCGCGCGCCGCAGCGACCACTTCCGGCCAGGTTGCCGGCGGCTTCTCGGGGTCGAGGCCGGCCTTCTCGAAGGCATCCTTGCTGTACCACATCACGGCGGTGGAGGAGTTGAACGGCATGCCCGCCATGCGCCCGTCGGCGAGGCCGTAATAGCCGCGCACCGAGGGGATGTAATTCTTGGGATCCAGCTTGACGCCGGTCTCCTTGGAAAGCTGCCAGACTTCCTTGATCGCCTTGCCGGCGGCCAGCATCGAACCGGTGCCGACCTCGAAGATCTGGGCGATATGCGGCGCCTGCCCGGCGCGGAAGGCGGCGATGGTCGCGGTCATCACATCCGGGTAGCCGCCCTTGTAGACGGGCGTGACCACATAGGCCGTCTGCGCGGCATTGAAGCGCGTGCACAGCGTGTTGAGCGAGTCGGCGAGCAGCGCCGTCATGGCGTGCCACAGCACGATCTTGGTGGGGCCGGCAGCTTCGGCCGGGATGCTGGCGACCAGCGGGGTGGCCGTGGCGGCCAGCGCGGCCGAGCCGGCCAGAAGGGTGCGACGCTTCATGGAGAGGATCCTCGCCTGTGTGAACCCGGGGCGATCTAAGGGCGCTCCGTTGCCGTGCTATTACAGTTTTATGACAGCAAGATGAAGCTGCGATATGCGCCGCTCGGAGGAAAAATTTACTCCGCGTCGGCCCTACCGAGCAGCGGCGCCCGCCTTTCCAGGAAGCCACCCAGGGCATCGGCCAGCTGCGCGCATTCCGCCTCTCCCACCGGCAGGGACAGCGCGATCATGCCGCGCCGGGCGAGCCAGATGCGCGCGGCCAGCATGTCGAAGAAGAACAGCTCCAGCAGGCGCGGATCGGTGTCGGCCAGCGCCTCGCCGTTGCGCACGGCCCGGGCGGTGAAATGCACCGCCATCATGGAGCCGATGCCGCTGAAGCGCATCGCGACCTTGGCCTCCGCGCACAGCGCGTTCAGCCGTGCGCGCAAGGCGTCCCCCCTCGCATTCAGCGCGGCCTGGGCGGCGGGCGTGAACACCTCGGTCAGCCCGGCATGGCCGGCGGTCATGCTCAGCGTGTTGTTGTTGAACGTGCCGGCATGCGACAGCGCATCGGGGCGATGCGGGTCGAAACGGTCCATGATCTCCGCCCGCCCGCCGAATGCCCCGAAAGACAGGCCGCCGCCGAGATATTTGCCCAGCGTGACCAGATCGGGCCGCACCCCCAGCATGGTATGCAGCCCGCCCGGCACCAGGCGGGACGTCATCACCTCATCGACGATCAGCAGCGCGCCGGCGGCGCGGGCCGCCTCGGCCACGGCCTGGACGAAGCCGGGCTCGGCCGGGATACAGCCGCCGCTGCCCTGCATCGGCTCCAGGATCACCGCCGCCAATCGCTCCCCCATCCCGGCGATCGCGGCCACCGCCGTCGCGGCGTCGTTATAGGGGGTGGTGACGAAATCATAGGGCGCATTCAGCTTGCCGCTGCGCCCCGGGGCGAAGGTGAAGACCGATCCGTGATAGCCGCCAGTAAAGGCCAGCACGCCCTTGCGCCCCGTCACCGCGCAGGCGGTGGCGAGCGCCAGCAGATTGGCCTCGGTGCCCGAATTGGCGAAGCGCAGGCGTTCGAGCACCGGAAACCGCGCCTGCACGGCGGCGGCATAGCGCGCCTCGATCTCGTTATGCGCGCCGAGGCTGAGGCCATTTTCCAGCGCCGCGCGGATCGCGGCCGCAATCCGGGGTTCGGAATGGCCATACAACCCCGCCGTGTAATCGCCCAGCAGATCGACATAGAGGACGCCATCCGCATCGCGCAGGTGACAGCCCGCCCCGGACAGCATGGTCAGCGGAAACGGCGCGTAGAACAGGACGGAGCGGGTATTGCCGCCGGGCAGGGCGCCCGCCGCAGCGCGATGGCGCGCCAGGCTTTCCGGATGGGCCGCCGTATAGGCGGCATGCGCCTCGGCCAGCGCGGTATCGAGATCGGCGTTGCGCCGCATGGTCCTTATCCCCCGCTTCGATCGCCCCGCGCCGCCCAGATCAGCAACCCCCAGGCCGGCGCCACCCACAGCGTGCCCGCCAGCACGAAATAGAGCGTCTCGGCCAGCACGCCGCGCCCGATCACCGCATCCGCCAGATCGACGGCGGCGACGAGGTAGGCGGCGAAACCGACGAGACCGGCAATGCTGGCAAGAAAAACGCGGGACACGGGCGGAGTGTAGCGGCGGGTGGCGAAACGTAACAAGCACCGCCCCGGGCACAGGCTTGCATTGCGAAAGAGGCGGCAAAAGGGATACACGGGCCGCTTCGCGAACGGCAGAACGAGGGTTCCGCATGGAACTGAAAGATCATATCCGGGGCATTCCCGATTTTCCGAAGCCCGGAATCCTGTTCTACGACATCTCCACCCTGCTGCGGGATGCCGATGCCTGGCAGGTGGCGATGGGGCGCATGGCCAAGGCGGTGCGCGCCTATCACCCCGATATCCTGGCCGGGGTGGAAAGCCGCGGCTTCCTGATCGCGGCACCGCTTGCGCTCAAGCTCGGCTGCGGCTTCGTCATGCTGCGCAAGCGCGGCAAGCTGCCCGGCGCCACGGTGGGGCTGGACTATGCCCTGGAATACGGCACCGACCGGATCGAGGTGCAGGCCGACGCCATCGCCCCCGGCCAGCGCGTGGTGGTGGTGGACGATCTGCTGGCCACCGGCGGCACGCTGGCCGCCGGTATCGCGCTGCTGCGCAAGCTGGGGGCAACGGTGCCGGCGGCAGCGACGCTGATCGAACTCAGCTTTCTCAACGGGCGGCAGAAACTCGACGTGCCATGTGAGGCGTTGGTTTCGTACGATCAATGATCCCCCCCTCCCCCAGCCGGCGCGCCCTGCTGCGTAGCCTCGCCATGGCCGCCGTCGTGCCGACGCTGCAGGCGGTGGGCAGCCGGCGG
>JAGWRU010000247.1 GCA_028869595.1 Rhodospirillales bacterium | reverse complement strand
TTCGAGCGCGCCGGCCATGCCTCAGTAACTCCGCGGCAGGCCGAGCACATGCTCGGCCAGATAGGACAGGATCAGGTTGGTGCTGATCGGTGCTACCTGATAGAGCCGGGCTTCGCGGAATTTGCGCTCGATATCGTATTCCTCGGCGAAGGCGAAGCCGCCATGGGTCTGTACGCAGGCCTCCGCCGCCGCCCAGGCGGCTTCGGCAGCCAGCATCTTGGCCATGTTCGCCTGTTCGCCGCAGGGCAGCCCGGCCTCGAAGCGCGCCAGACCTTCGCCCACCAGCAATTCGGCGGCGCGCATCTGGGCATAGGCGCGCGCGATGGGAAAGGCGACGCCCTGGTTCTGTCCGATCGGGCGGCCGAACACCACGCGGTCTTTCGCGTAATTGACCGAGCGTTCGGTGAACCATTTGGCATCGCCGATGCTTTCGGCCGAGATCAGCAGACGCTCGGCATTCATCCCATCCAGGATGTAGCGAAAGCCGCGCCCTTCCTCGCCGACCAGATTTTCTGCCGGCACTGCCATGTTGTCGAAGAAGATCTCGGTGGTGTTGTGGTTCATCATGGCGCGGATCGGGCGGATGGTCAGACCCTTGCCCAGCACCGTGCGCATATCGACGATGAAGGTGGACAGACCCTCGGTGCGCGATTTCACCTGATCGCGCGGCGTGGTGCGGGCAAGCAGCAGCATCAGGTCGGAATGCTCGGCGCGCGAGGTCCAGACTTTCTGGCCATTGACGATGTAGCGATCGCCCTCGCGCCGGGCGAAGGTGCGCAGGCTGGTGGTGTCGGTGCCGCTGGTCGGCTCGGTCACGCCGAAGGCCTGCAGGCGCAGCGTGCCGGCGGCGATGCCCGGCAGATAGGCCTGTTTCTGCGCATCCGAGCCATGCCGCAGGATGGTGCCCATGATGTACATCTGGGCGTGGCAGGCCGCCCCGTTGCAGCCCGAGGCATGGATCGTCTCCAGGATCGCGGCGGCGGCGGAAAGCGGCAGGCCTGCACCGCCATACTCCTCCGGGATCAGGGCGGCGAGGTAGCCCGATTCGGTCAGGGCATGGACGAATTCGGTGGGATAGCCGCGCACGGCATCGAGTTTGCGCCAGTATTCGCCGGGAAACCGGGCGCAGAGCTTGGCCACTTCCTCGCGGATTTCGGCATGCGGATCGGTGCGCTCGGTTGGCGTCATGGGGTCCTCCTCGGGGCAGGGCGCCGGCAAAGCGGCGCGCCACCATGCCGGCGGTCCCATGATCCCGAAAGAGCAAAGTTGGGAGAGGAGCCATGCCCGAGCGCGCGCGCCGGGGCAGGGATCATCGGCCCGTTATGGCGGGCCGGAAACTCCGTCCGCGCCGATCTCGCATCGGCGCGGACGGGAAGCCCTGTTCAGCGCATGGCGTAGGCGTTGCCGGCCGAACCTTCGCGCAGATCGACGGGACGCTGCACCACGATCAGATAGATCAGCGCCGAGCCCACGCCCACGACACCGGCCAGGATCAGCGCCGGGACGAAGGAATGGGTGATCTCGACGATGAAGCCGGTGATCATCGGCGCCAGCGCACCGCCCAGGAAGCCGCCGAAATTCTGCATCCCGCCCAGCGAGCCGACGCCCTTGCCGGGGGCGGCGACCACGGCCAGCGCCCAGATCGTGGCACCCGCCATGTTGCCCAGGAACATCGAGACGGTGATGCAGCCCACCGCGATGGTGTTCGACGGGATCAGGGCGGCCAGCACGGTGAAGGTCGCCATGCCGATCATGCCGATGACGATCGGCAGCTTGCGGCTGTTGATCGGGCTGAAGCCGGCGGCCATCAGCTTGTCGCAGAACCAGCCGCCGAACAGGCTGCCGATGAAGCCCGCGACATAGGGGATGGCGGCGACGAAGCCGGTATGGGCGATCGTCATGTGCCGCTGGATCTCCAGATATCCCGGCAGCCAGGCGGCGTAGAGCCAGATCATGTAGCCCGAGCCGAAATTGCCGAAGATCATCCCCCAGGTGGTGCGGAAGCCGAACAGGCTGCGCCATTCGGCCAGGCTGACCGGCTGGCCGGCGGTGCCGTCATCGCCTTCCAGCAGATAGCGCATTTCCTCGGCGTTCAGATCGCGGTCCTTGGGATCGCGATAGACGACGAACCACACCAGACCGACGAGGATGCCGACCACGCCGATCACCACGAACATCATCCGCCAGCCGAGACCCAGCATCATCACCGTCAGCAGCGGCGGGGCGATGGCCGGACCCAGGGTGGAGGCGGAATTGAAGATGCCGGTGGGGGTGCCGCGATCGCTGACATTGAACCAGTTGCGCACGACGCGCGCGCCGAGCGGGAATTGCGGCGATTCGCCGATGCCCAGGAAGACGCGGGTCCAGACGAATTGCGTCATGGTCGAGACGCCGCCGACCGCAGCCTGGGCAACGGACCAGATGATGACGCCGATGCCCAGCAGCCAGCGCGGCCCGAAGCGGTCGATCAGCGCGCCGACGGGCAACTGGCAGAAGGCATAGGTCCAGAGAAAGACCGAGAGCAGCACGCCCATTTCACCGATCGACAGGTGCAGATCGGCGCGCACCAGCGGGTTGGCGATGGAAAGCGCGACACGGTCGATATAGTTCACGGCGCCGGTGAAAAGCAGCATCGCGACAGCGGTGCGCTGATAGGTTTTCACCCGCGCGGAGGCGGTGGGTTGGGACATTGTGTTTCCTCTCCGATGGGTCGGGTGCACCGATCTTGCCGGATATGGCGGGTCTGGCAAGAGCACAGTGACATGTCAGAGAAAAAACTTGCCGCCCCGAATTACATAAAGATATATTGATGTGTCGATGGTCCCGCGCGAGCGGGTGAAAAGGGAACGCCGTGCGCCCCGGCCGGATGCCAATCCGGGGGCAAGTCGGCGGCTGCCCCCGCAACTGTCAGCGGCAGGGCCTGATCCGTGCGTCTTTCGGGGCTTCCCGGGCGCGCCACTCGCCGATCGGCGGGGAAGGCAGGATCGGGGCCGCAACGCCGCGAGCCAGGAGACCTGCCATCGTCGCAGCCAACGCCGCCGGGCGGGGTGCACCGGAAGGCCGGAGACCAAGCATGCGCCAACGCGCCCGCCTTACCCTGTCTGCTTCCCCGAACCGGTCTGCTCCCCCGCATCGCGGAGCCGGCCGATGAGCATCGCCGCCAATCTCGGCTTTCCCCGCATCGGTGCCCGCCGGGCGCTGAAATTCCTGCTCGAAGGCTTCTGGGCCGGCGAGATCGATCCCGCCACCCTGCAGGACGGTGCCGCAGCGCTGCGCGCCGCGCATTGGCGCCTGCAGGCCGGGCTCGGGATCGGCCATGTGCCGAGCAACGAGGATTCGCTCTATGACCACGTGCTCGACATGGCCTGCATGTTGGGTGCGATTCCCGCGGGCTATGGCTGGCAGGGCGGGCCGGTGTCGCTGGCCAGCTATTTCGCCCTGGCGCGCGGCGCGGCCGGGGTCAAGCCGCTCGCCATGACCAAATGGTTCGACACCAACTACCATTATCTGGTGCCGCTGCTGGCCGCCGATCAGCGCTTCACCCTGACCGAAAACCGCCCCCTGGCACGGTTTCAGGAGGCGCGCGCCCTGGCGCTGCGCACCCGCCCGGTGCTGCTCGGCCCGGTCAGCTTCCTGATGCTGTCGCGCCGCGCCGATGGCGGCGATCCGCTCGCCCTGCTCGATGCGCTGCTGCCGCTCTATACCCGCATCCTGGGCGAGCTTGCCGATGCCGGCTGCGTCTTCGTGCAGATGGACGAGCCGGTACTGGCGCGCGATCTGAGCGATGCGGCGCGCGCGGCGCTGCGCCGGGCGTACGACGCGCTGGCCGGGGCGGGCGGGCCGGGGCTGATCCTGACCAGTTATTTCGGCCCGCTCGGCGATCATCTCGATCTCGCCGTGTCGCTGCCCAGTGCCGGGCTGCATGTCGATCTGACGCGCGGCGGAGAGGCGATGGCGCTCGCCGCTGCGCTGCCGGCCGGACGGCTGCTCTCGCTCGGGGTGATCGACGGGCGCAATGTCTGGCGGGCCGATCTGCGGGCGCGGCTGGGCGATCTGCGCGCGATCGCGGCGCGGCGGGAGGATGGCGCGGCCGGGCTGATCGTCGCGCCTTCCTGCAGCCTGCTGCATGTGCCGCTCGATGCCAACGAGGAGCGGGCGCTCGACCCCGCGCTGCGCGGCGCGCTGGCTTTCGCGGTGCAGAAACTGGCCGAGATTTCGGCCCTGGCCCGCGGGCTGGAGCAGGGGGAGGCGGCGATTGCCGATGCGCTGGCGGCGAGCGATGCCGCCCATCGCGCCCGCGCCGCGGCACCCGGCGTGCACCGCGCCGACATCGCCGCCCGGCTTGCCGCGGTGGACGAGGCGATGACCCGTCGCGCCAGCCCCTATCCGGCGCGGCGCGCGGCCCAGGCGGCGCGGCTCGGCCTGCCTTTGTTTCCCACCACGACGATCGGCTCCTTTCCCCAGACGACGGAAATCCGCCGCCTGCGCGCTGCCCATGGGCGCGGCGAGATCGATGCCGCCGCCTATGACCGCGCCATGGCGGGATGGATCGACGACGCCATCGCCTGGCAGGAGGAGCTGGGCATCGACGTGCTGGTGCATGGCGAGTTCGAGCGCAACGACATGGTGCAGTATTTCGCCGACGCGCTGGACGGATTCGCGATTACCCGCCATGGCTGGGTGCAATCCTATGGCAGCCGCTGCGTCGCCCCGCCCATCATCTGGGGCGATGTGGCACGTCCGGCGGCGATGACGCTGCGCTGGACCCGCCACGCCCAGAGCCGCACCGCGCGTCCGGTGAAGGGCATGCTGACCGGGCCGGTGACGATGCTCAACTGGTCCTTCGTGCGCAGCGATATCCCGCGCGAGACGGTCTGCCGGCAGATCGCCCTGGCGCTGCGCGAGGAGGTGCGCGATCTGGCCCTGTCCGGCATCGCGGTGATCCAGGTCGACGAGCCGGCGCTGCGCGAGGGCCTGCCGCTGCGCCGGGCCGGCTGGGCGGCCTATCTCGACTGGGCGGTGCGGTGTTTTCGCCTCGCCACCGCAGGCGTCGGCGACGATACCGCGATCCATACGCATATGTGCTATTCAGAATTCGCCGATATCATGGATGCGATCGCGGCGCTGGACGCCGATGCCATCTCGATCGAGACGGCGCGCGGGCGCATGGCGCTGCTCGATGCGTTCCGGGGGGCGGATGCCTATCCGGCGGAGATCGGCCCGGGCGTGTGGGATATTCATAGCCCGCGCGTGCCGGATGCGGCGGAAATGGCGGCCTTGCTGCGCCGCGCCCGCAGCCGGCTGGCCGATTGGCAGATCTGGGTGAACCCCGATTGCGGCCTGAAGACCCGCAACTGGGCAGAGGTGCGCCCGGCCCTGGCCGCGATGGTCGAAGCCGCCCGGACCCTGCGCGCCGAGGTCGCGGCAGCGGAGTAGGCAGCACCTACGAAGGCCCCCACCCCCACCCGGCCACCCAATGCCAATACCATGTCGTTGGATGGCCGGGTGGGGGTGAGGGCCGGTGCCGGCTTGAATCATTTGACACCGCCCGGCCGGCGGCTATAAGGCGCCTTCCCTTGGCCGCCGGGTTCTCGCGCGGCCGCGCGGTTTTGCAGTCGGCCCGCCCCGCAAGGCGGCGGGTCCTGGCAGGAAGTAGAGATCGATGTTCGCAGTGATCCGCACCGGCGGAAAACAGTATCGCGCCACCCCCGGCGCCGTCCTGAAGGTCGAGAAGCTGGAGGCCGAAGCCGGCGCCACCGTCACCTTCACCGATGTGCTGGCCGTCGGCACCGACGGCAATCTGACGATCGGCGCCCCGGTGGTTGCCGGCGCCAGCGTCACCGCCACGGTGATCGCCCAGGATCGGCTGGACAAGGTGCTGATCTTCAAGAAGCGCCGCCGGCAGAACAGCCGCCGCAAGAACGGGCATCGCCAGCACGTCACCGTGCTGCGCATCGCCGATATCAACGCCGCCTGAAGGAGGCTGGACCATGGCACATAAGAAAGCCGGCGGTTCCTCGCGCAACGGGCGCGATACGGAAGGCCGTCGCCTCGGCATCAAGAAGTTCGGCGGCGAAAGCGTGATCGCCGGCAACATCATCGTGCGCCAGCGCGGCACGCGCTGGAAGCCGGGCCAGAATGTCGGCCTCGGGCGCGACCACACCATCTTCGCCCTGGTCGAGGGCCATGTGGAATTCCACCGCAAGGCCGAAGGGCGCGTCTATGTCTCGGTGAAGTCCGAGGCGGCGAACGCCAACCAGGCTCCGGTGCCGGCCGCCGCCGAATAAGGCGCCGCGCCCGCTTGTTCGCGAACGGGGGTCGGCGCCAGCCGGCCCCTGTTTTTGTTTGAAGTATCCCTGCCATGAAATTCCTCGATCAGGCCAAGATCTATATCCGCTCCGGCGATGGCGGCGACGGCGTCACCGCTTTCCGGCGGGAGCGCTATGTCGAATATGGCGGCCCGGATGGCGGCAATGGCGGGCGGGGCGGGGATATCATTTTCCGCACCGCGGCCGATCTGAACACGCTGATCGATTTCCGCTACACGCAGCATTTCCGCGCCCCCAAGGGCGGCAACGGATCGGGCTCGGACCGCACCGGCGCGGCGGCGGGCGCGGTGGTGATCGATGTGCCGCTCGGCACCCAGATCCTCGATGAGGATCGCGAGACGCTGCTTGCCGATCTCAGCCAGCCGGGCCAGGAGCTGGTGCTGCTGCGCGGCGGCGATGGCGGTTTCGGCAATGCCCATTACAAAAGCTCGACCAATCGCGCGCCGCGCAAATCGACCAAAGGCTGGCCGGGGGAGGAGCGCTGGGTCTGGCTGCGGCTGAAGCTGATTGCCGATGCCGGGCTGGTGGGCCTGCCGAATGCCGGCAAAAGCACGTT
>JAGWRU010000246.1 GCA_028869595.1 Rhodospirillales bacterium | reverse complement strand
GCCATCCGCAAGGCGACGGAGCGTGCCAAGCGCGGCATGATCCGGGTGCCGATGAAGGAAGGCCGCACCCTGCACCATGATGTGGAGGGGCATTTCGGCGCCGGCTCCGTCGTGCTGCGCTCCGCTTCGGCGGGCACCGGCATCATCGCCGGCGGGCCGATGCGCGCCGTGTTCGAGACGCTGGGCATCGGCGATGTGGTGGCGAAAAGCCTCGGCAGCCGCAACCCGCATAACATGGTCAAGGCAACCTTCGCGGCGTTGCAGCGTTGCGCCAGCCCGCGTTCGGTCGCGGCGCGGCGTGGCAAGAAGGTCGCCGATCTGATGGGTAAGCGCGATGCCGCCCCGGCGGCGGAGACGGGTGCGCAGGAGGCGGCCGATGTCTGAGCAGACGAAGCTTGCCGCCGGCAAGGTGCGCATCACCCAGGTTTCCTCGGCGGCGGGTCGCAAGCCCGGCCAGAAGGAGACGCTGGTGGGGCTCGGTCTGAACCGGATCCGGGCGACGCGCGAACTGGACGATACGCCGGCGGTGCGGGGCATGATCCGCAAGGTCGCGCATCTGCTCCACGTCGAGGAGGCGTCCTGACGCTTGCGGTCGGGACGGAAAGGAACGGCGATGAAGCTCAATGAATTGCGCGACAATGCGGGCGCGCATCTGAAATCGAAGCGTCTCGGGCGCGGCATCGGCTCTGGCAAGGGCAAGACGTCGGGCAAGGGCGTGAAGGGGCAGAAGGCGCGCGAAGGCGTCTCGCTGAACGGGTTCGAAGGCGGCCAGTTGCCGATCTATCGTCGCCTGCCCAAGCGTGGCTTCGTGAACATCTTCCGCACCGAATATGCGCCGCTGAATATCGGCGCGCTCGATAAGGCGATCGAGGCGGGTAAGCTCGACGGCGCCGCGCCGATCACCGAAGCGGCGCTCGTCGCGGCGGGTCTGGTGCGCACCGGCAAGCGGGCCGGTGTGCGTCTGCTCGCCAAGGGCACGATTTCCCGCGCCGTGACCATCACGGTTTCCGGTGCTTCGGCAGCGGCGGTCGCGGCGGTCGCGGCGGCGGGTGGACAGGTGACCACCACGGTCGCAGCCAAGCCGGCCGAGCAGGGCTGAGCACCGCGCGCGATCGGTGCCGATTCAGCGCCGGCCCGGATCCTCGCCTCGACGTCGTCCCGGCAGAATGATGCCGGAGGCGGCCCGGGCGGTGATCGGGCCGGCGTTCTGCGTCCTGGGTACGGGCGCCGATCTGCCCACCGCGCCGTGCCGCAGCGGGCAGGATGGCGCGCTGGCATTTCCGATCCTGCCTTTCGCTCTGGGTCGTGGCGTGCGTTGGAAGCGCGCGGTATATCGGAACGGTTGATCGAGACCCTCGGCGCTCCGCCCGGGTCATCACGCTTTGAGGGAATGGATCATGGCGTCAGCGGCCGAACAGCTTGCAGCCAATATGAGCCTCGGGGTGCTGTCGAAAGCCACCGAGCTCAAGAAGCGGATCTGGTTCACCCTGGGCGCGCTGGTGGTCTATCGCATCGGCACCTACATCCCGGTGCCCGGCGTCGATGCCGCCGTCATGACGCAGATGATGTCGCAGCACGGCGCGGCGGGCATTCTCGGCATGTTCGACATGTTCACCGGCGGCGCGCTGGGCCGCATGACGGTCTTCGCCCTGGCGATCATGCCCTATATCAGCGCCAGCATCATCATTCAGCTGATGACGGCCGCCATCCCGACGCTCGAGACCCTGAAGAAGGAAGGCGAGAGCGGGCGCAAGAAGCTCAATCAATATACCCGCTACCTGACCGTGGTGATCGCCATGTTCCAGGCCTATGGCATCGCCATCGGGCTGGAGAGCATGCATGGCAGTTTCGGCGCCGCGGTCCCCGATCCGGGGATGTTCTTCCGGGTCAGCTGCGTCGTCACCCTGGTCGGCGGCACGATGTTCCTGATGTGGCTGGGCGAGCAGATCACCGCGCGCGGCGTCGGCAACGGCACCTCGCTGATCATCTTCGCCGGCATCGTCGCCAATCTGCCCAATGCCATGGCCTCGCTTCTGGAACTCGGGCGGACCGGGGCGCTGTCGCCGTTCTTCATCTTCGGCTTCTTCGTGGTGGCGGTGGCGGCGATCACCTTCATCGTCTTCATGGAGCGGGCCCAGCGCCGCATCGTCGTGCAATACCCCAAACGCCAGGTGGGCAACCGCATGTTCGGCGGCGACAGCTCCCACATGCCGTTGAAAATCAACACGGCCGGGGTGATCCCGCCGATCTTCGCCAGCTCGATCCTGCTGATCCCGGCGACCATTGCCGGCTTCTCCGGCCAACAGGGCCCGGCCTGGCTGCAATATATCGCCGCCGAGCTCGGCCATGGCCAGCCGCTGTACATGATCCTGTACGCGGTGATGATCATCTTCTTCTCGTATTTCTACACCGCCGTCGTGTTCAACCCCGAGGAAACGGCGGATAATCTGAAGAAATACGGCGGTTTTATCCCGGGAATCCGGCCCGGCCGCGCCACGGCGGATTATTTCGATTATGTGCTGACTCGGCTTACCACCATCGGCGGATTGTATCTTGTTATCGTTTGTCTGTTGCCGGAGTTCATGATCAGCAATTACGGCCTGCCGTTTTACTTCGGCGGCACCAGTATCCTGATCGTCGTCTCGGTAACGATGGACACCGTGACCCAGATACAGTCTCATCTGCTTGCGCATCAGTATGAAGGTCTGATCCGCAAGAGCCGGGGGAAGGGACGTCGGTGAATCTGATTTTGCTAGGCCCGCCAGGTGCGGGGAAGGGAACGCAGGCGAAGCGACTCCAGGATCGTTTCGGGATCGCGCAAATCTCCACCGGCGACATGCTGCGCGCCGAGGTGGCGGCGGCCAGCGCGGTCGGGCGCGAAGCCAAGGCGGTGATGGAGGCGGGACATCTCGTTTCCGACGACATCATCATCCGCATGCTGGAAGCGCGAATCGGGCGGCCTGATTGTGCGAAGGGCTTCATCCTGGACGGCTTTCCCCGCACCGTGCCGCAAGCCGTGGCGCTGGACGGGCTGCTTGCGCGGATGGGGCTGAGGCTCGACGCGGTGATCGAACTCGCCGTCGATGATGCCGCCCTGGTCGAGCGCATCGCCGGCCGGTTCACCTGCGCCGCATGCGGCGCGGGCTATCACGACCGGTTCAAGCCGACCAAGCTTGCCGATACCTGCGATGTCTGCGGCGGTCATGCATTCACCCGCCGCGCCGATGACAACCGGGCGACCGTCACCGCCCGGCTTGCCGCCTATCACCGCCAGACCGCGCCGATTCTGCCGCATTACGCGGCCCAGGGCGTGCTGCATCAGGTGGATGGCATGGCGCCGATGGATGCGGTGGCGACGGCAATCCAGGCGGTGCTGGACGGGCACGGGCAGGGATGCGCCTGAGGCGATGCAGAGTCTTGCGTCTGTTCACGCAGAATTGAACAGATCGCGTTGACTCCCCGGCGGTCGACAGTATAGTCCGCCGCTCCGACGACCCCCCCCGATGGGGCGTTGGAACTCGTTTATATTTCGGCCTTTCGGGGGCTAGGGCTGCCCGGCGTTCCGCGCCGGGCCGATGGAGGTACCAGGCGTGGCGCGCATTGCCGGGGTGAATATTCCCACGAATAAGCGGGTTCTGATCGGCCTGCGCTATATCTATGGTATCGGGCCGTCCAAGGCGCTCGATATCTGCACCCGTCTTTCGATCCCGGAAGACCGGCGCGTCAACCAGCTCTCCGATGACGAGGTGGCGCGCATCCGCGAACTGATCGACCGCGAATTCCGCGTCGAGGGCGATCTGCGCCGCGAAAACGCGATGAACATCAAGCGGCTGATGGATCTGGGCTGCTATCGCGGCCTGCGCCATCGCCGCGGCCTGCCGGTGCGTGGCCAGCGTACCCACACCAATGCCCGCACCCGTAAGGGCAAGGCGGTGGCGATTGCCGGCAAGAAGAAGGTGACGAAGTAACCGGTCCTCGGACCGGTTCTCCCTTTCGCCGTCCGCTGCCCCGTATTGCCGCCCGCACATGCTGCGCCGGGCGGCCTAGACACGAATAGGAATACGCCGATGGCGAAAGCCGCATCGACCCGCCCGCGTAAGAAAGAGCGTAAGAACATCTCCTCCGGCGTTGCCCATGTCGCGGCGACGTTCAACAACACGATGATCACCATTACCGACGCGCAGGGTAATGCGATCGCGTGGTCCTCGGCCGGCAGCCAGGGTTTCAAGGGCAGCCGCAAATCCACCCCCTATGCCGCGCAGGTCGCCGCCGAGGATGCCGGGCGCAAGGCGCGCGAGCACGGGATGGAAATGCTCGAGATCGAGGTCAGCGGCCCGGGTTCGGGGCGGGAGAGCGCGCTGCGCGCCTTGCAGGCCGTCGGCTTCTCGATCAGCGCCATCCGCGACATGACGCCGATCCCGCATAACGGGTGCCGCCCGCGCAAGCGTCGGCGCGTCTGAGCCGCCGTCCGCGCCGCCCGCAACCGGGCGGCGTGCGGGCGTGATGAAGCGATTGCGCGGCATGCGACGCCGAGGGGTCACCCGCCAGCCGGGTTTTTTCCCCGTTCAGGCGATGCGGCCGGCGCGCAGCGAGAGGGATGAAGGTGGTGATGAGACAGAACGCGGTTATGCAGCGGAACTGGCAGTCGCTGATCAAGCCGGAAAAGCTCGGCGTGGAAGCCGGCGCCGATCCGGCCCGTATCGCGACGGTGGTGGCGGAACCGCTGGAGCGCGGCTTCGGCATGACGCTCGGCAACGCGATCCGGCGCATCCTGCTGTCCTCCTTGCAGGGGGCTGCGGTGACGGCGGTGCAGATCGACGGCGTGCTGCATGAATTCAGCTCGATCCCCGGCGTGCGCGAGGACGTGACGGATATCGTGCTGAACGTGAAGCAGCTCGCGCTGCGCATGCATGGCGAGGGGCCCAAGCGCATCAGCCTGTCGGCCACCGGCCCCGGCGAAGTCCGCGCCGGCGCCATCCAGACCGGCCACGATGTCGAGATCATGAACCCCGAGCTGGTGATCTGCACCCTCGATGACGGCGTCAAGCTGGGCATGGAGTTCACGGTCAATCACGGCAAGGGCTATCAGCCGGCCAGCGCCAACCGTCCGGAAGACGCGCCGATCGGCCTGATCCCGATCGACAGCATCTATTCGCCGGTGCGTCGCGTCTCCTATCGCGTGGAACCGACCCGCGTCGGCCAGGTGACCGATTACGACAAGCTGCTGCTTTCGGTCGAAACCAACGGTGCGGTAACGCCGGAGGATGCGGTGGCGCTGGCCGCGCGCATCCTGCAGGACCAGTTGCAGCTTTTCATCAATTTCGACGAGCCCCAGCAGGTCCGTGCCGAGGAACCGCAGGACGATCTGCCGTTCAACCGCAATCTGCTGCGCAAGGTGGACGAGCTGGAATTGTCGGTCCGCAGCGCCAACTGCCTGAAGAACGACAACATCGTCTATATCGGCGATCTGGTGCAGAAATCCGAGCAGGAGATGCTGCGCACGCCGAATTTCGGGCGCAAATCTCTGAACGAGATCAAGGAGGTTCTGACCTCCATGGGCCTGTCGCTCGGCATGAGCGTGCCGGGCTGGCCGCCGGAAAACATCGAAGATCTGGCCAAGCGGCTGGAAGAGCCGTTCTGATCGCCGGCTGAAGGGAAAATACCATGCGTCACGGGGTTGCCGGCCGGAAGCTCGGCGTTACGTCCTCTCATCGCGCGGCCATGTTTCGCAACATGGCGCACGCACTGCTCAAGCATGAGCAGATCACGACGACCCTGCCCAAGGCCAAGGAATTGCGCCCGGTGGCGGAGAAGCTGATCACGCTGGGCAAGCGCGGCGGGCTGCATGCGCGCCGTCAGGCCTATGCCACGCTGCGCGACGACGTGATCGTCGCCAAGCTGTTCAGCGTGCTGGCCGATCGCTATCGCGGCCGGGCCGGCGGCTATACCCGCGTGCTGAAGGCGGGCATGCGCTACGGCGATGCCGCCGCCATGGCGGTGATCGAATTGGTGGAGCGCGATGTCGCCGCCAAGGGCCTGGATAGCGGCCCGAAGCAGGTGCGCGAGGAAGCCGAGACCGAAGACTGAGGTTTCCGCGTCCGGCGCGGCGACAAAAAATAGGCGGGGTGCGGACGCAAGCGTCTGCCCCCGCCTTTTTTGCTATGGATGACCGATAAAAAAATCAGGGAGGATCCCATGCCGCGCCTGTTCCCCACCGCGATTGCCGGCAGCCTGCCGAAACCCGCCTGGCTGGCCGAGACAGAGAGTTTGTGGCCCGCCTGGAAGCAGGAAGGCGCCGCGCTGGCGGATGCCAAGCGCGATGCCACGCTGCTCTGGATCAAGCATCAGGAAGATGCCGGGCTCGACATCATCGGCGATGGCGAGCAGTCGCGGCAGCATTTCGTGCACGGCTTTCTGGAAAAGGTCGAAGGCATCGATTTCGAGCGCAAAGTGCGCATGGGCATTCGCGACAACCGCTATGACGCGATGGTGCCGACGGTGACCGGACCGCTTCGCCTGAAAGGCCGGGTGCATGCGACGGAGGCGCGCCTGCTTGCCGCCCATACGCGCCGGCGCACCAAATTCACCCTGCCCGGGCCGATGACCATCGTCGATACGCTGGCCGATGAGCATTACGGCGATCGCGTGAAGATGGCTTTCGCCTTTGCCGAGATCCTCAATCAGGAAGCCCGCGCCTTGCAGGATGACGGCATCGACATCATCCAGTTCGATGAGCCGGCCTTCAATGTCTACATGGATCAGGCAGTGGCATGGGGGATCGATGCGCTGCATCGCGCGATCGAGGGGCTGACCTGCACCACCGCCGTTCATATCTGCTACGGCTACGGCATCCAGGCCAATATCGACTGGAAACAGGGGCTTGGCGCCGAATGGCGGCAATACGAGAAGGTGTTTCCCGCCCTCGCCGCCAGCCGCATCGATCAGGTCTCGCTGGAATGCATCCATTCGCGCGTGCCGGCGGAATTGATGGCGCTGCTCGCCGGCAAGGATGTCATGGTCGGGGTGATCGATGTCGCGAGCACGCAGGCGGAATCCGCCGACGAGGTTGCCGCCACCATCGAAGCCGCCTTGCGCTATGTCCCGCCCGCGCATTTCATCGCTTGCACCAATTGCGGCATGGCGCCGATGGCAGCGCATCTCGCGCAACGCAAGCTGCGCGCGCTTGCCGCGGGCGCCCGGCTGGTCTGCCAATCTTTGTAGCGGCACCCGCGCTCGGGGTCGTAGCGCGCACCCGCGCTCGGGGTCGTAGCGCGCGCCCGCGCTCGGGGGCGTAGCGCAAGGCTGCGCTCGGGATCACGGAAACGTCATGGCAGCCACGCATCCGTGATCCCGCCGCTGCGTAACTCTCACAGGATGCGCCTTCCTGGTGCGTCCCATTTTCGGGAGGACGCAATGGCGATCCGACAGATGATCTATGGCGGCATCTTCACCCTGGCCTGCGCCAGCACGGCGCTGGCGGCGATGCCGAGCGACACGGTGATGGTCGGCGGCGCGCCGATGTATCCCAGCAAGAACATCGTGCAGAACGCCGTGAATTCGAAGGACAACACCACGCTGGTCGCCGCCGTGAAGGCGGCCGGTCTGGTTTCCGCGCTGGAGGGCAAGGGCCCGTTCACCGTCTTCGCGCCGACCAACGAAGCCTTCGATGCGCTGCCCAAGGGCACGGTGCAGACGCTGCTGGAGCCGGCCAACAAGGCGAAGCTGACGGCGGTGCTGCTCTATCACGTCGTGCCGGGCGATTTCACCTACGACACGCTGGCCGCCGATATCGCCGGGCATGGCGGGATGGTGAAGCTGAAGACGCTGCAAGGCGGCTATCTGACCTTCGCGATGAACGGAGCGCATAACATCACCGTCACCGATGATCATGGCGGCACCGCGCAGATCGAAACCTATGACGTCAACCAGTCGAACGGGGTGATCCAGGTGATCGACCGCGTGCTGCTGCCGTAAGCCGGCGGCGCAAGGCCGGGTCGGGGCGGACAGCCTCGCCCCGGCCTCCGCCTTGCTGCTATTCTGCGGTCATGGCAGGCCCGTCTTCTCCGCCCGACGATCTGTTCGTCACCGCTTCCCCCGTCCCGGCGCCTGGCAATGCGCCGGACGCGCCGCGCCCGCTCGCCGATCGGCTGCGGCCGCAGACGCTCCGCGAAGTGGTGGGCCAGGATCATCTGCTCGGCCCCGAAGGCGTCATCACCCGGATGCTGGCGCGCGGTTCGCTCGCCTCGCTGATCCTGTGGGGTCCGCCCGGGGTCGGCAAGACCACCATCGCGCGGCTGCTGGCGGCCGAGGCGAAGCTGGTTTTCGTGCAGCTCTCGGCGGTGTTCTCCGGCGTCGCCGATCTCCGTCGCGCCTTCGATCAGGCCGCGGCGCGGCGCACCACAGGCCAGCGCAGCTTGCTGTTCGTCGATGAAATCCATCGCTTCAACCGCGCCCAGCAGGACGGCTTTCTGCCGGCGGTGGAGGACGGCACGGTGGTGCTGGTCGGCGCCACTACGGAAAACCCCTCCTTTGCGCTGAATGGCGCGCTGCTGTCGCGCTGCCAGGTGCTGGTGTTGCGCCGGCTGGATGATGCCGCCCTCGATCTGCTGCTCAGCCGGGCCGAGGCGCTGGCCGGGCGCGTTTTGCCCCTCGCGCCGGAGGCCCGCGCCACGCTGCGCGCCATGGCCGATGGCGACGGGCGCTATGTGCTGAACCTGGTGGAGCAGATTTTCGCCCAGGTGGGCGGTGAGGAGACCCTCGACACCGCCGCGCTTTCCGCCCTGCTCGCCCGCCGCGCCGCGCTCTACGACAAGGATCGCGAAGAGCATTACAATCTGATCTCCGCCCTGCATAAATCGCTGCGCGGTTCGGACCCGGATGCGGCGCTCTACTGGTTCGCGCGCATGCTGGCCGGCGGCGAGGACCCGCGCTACATCGCCCGCCGTCTGGTGCGCTTCGCGGCCGAGGATATCGGCATGGCCGATCCGCAGGCTTTGCCCCAGGCGCTGGCCGGCTGGGAAACCTATGAACGCCTCGGCTCGCCGGAAGGCGAATTGGCGCTCGCCCAGACCGTGCTCTATCTCGGCACCGCGCCCAAATCCAATGCCGTCTACACCGCGCTCGGCGCGGCGCGCGGCGCGGCCAAGGCGACCGGCAGCCTGATGCCGCCGGCCCATATCCTGAATGCGCCCACCAAGCTGATGAAGGAACTCGGCTACGGTGCCGGCTATGCCTATGACCATGGCGAGGAGGACGGGTTTTCCGGCCAGAACTACTTCCCCGACGGGATGGAACGGCAGGATTTCTACCGCCCCCGGGATCGCGGTTTCGAACGCGAGATCGCGAAGCGGCTGGCCTTCTGGGCAAAACTGCGCCAGGAACGCCGCGCATGAGCGTCATCACCCGTATCGTCACCGAGGACGAGGCCGATCTCCGCCTCGATCGCTGGTTCCGCCGCCATTTCCCGGCCATCACCCAAAGTGCGATCCAGAAATTCTGCCGCACCGGGCAGGTCCGCATCGACGGCCATCGGGTGGAGGCGGCGACCCGCCTCGCGCCCGGCCAGGCGGTGCGCATCCCGCCGCTGCCGCCCGCCCCGCCGGCCCAGCCGGCGCGCCCGGCGCTCGACCCCGACAGTGCGGAGGGGCGGGCGCTGATGGAATGCATCCTCTATCGCGACGAGCAGGTGATCGTGCTGAACAAGCCGGCCGGCCTGGCGGTGCAGGGCGGGCCGGGCATCGCGAAACATCTCGACGGCATGCTCGATGCGCTGCGCTTCGGCGGCGCCGATCGTCCGCGACTGGTGCATCGGCTGGATCGCGACACCTCGGGCGTGCTGGTGCTGGCGCGCGGACCGGCGAGTGCGGCCAAACTCGCTTCCGCTTTTCGCAGCCGCACGATGGAGAAGATCTACTGGGCCGTGGTCGCCGGCCGGCCCAGCCCGGAGGAAGGGCGCATCGATATCGCGCTCAAGCGCGACGGCGGCAATCGCGGCGAGATGACCTATATCGCCGAGCGCGACGATCCCGACGCCGCCCGCGCGATCACCGAATACCGCACCCTCGATCATGCCGCGCGCAAGTTGAGCTGGCTGGAGCTGCGCCCGCTGACCGGACGCACCCATCAATTGCGCGTGCACTGCGTCGCCTTGCGTGCCCCGATCCTGGGCGATTGGAAGTATCATCGCCCCGATCAGAACAACGCCTTCACCGCCATGATCAGCGGCCTGCCCGACCGGCTGCATCTGCACGCCCGCGCCTTGTCGCTGCCGCATCCGGCCGGCGGGCGGCTGGTGGTGGAGGCCGCTTTGCCGCCACATATGCAGGAGACATTTCGCACGCTGGGTTTCACCGCCCCGCCGCCTGCCGCGCCGCAGCGCGTGGCGCGGTGAGCGCGCGAAACCGCCGCAGGACCGGATCAGGAGAACGCCATGGCGCCGCAAGCCTACACCGCCCCCACCAATCCCCGGCGGCGCTGGCTGCGCGTCGTGCTGGTCGTCCTGGCGGTGCTGATCGTCGTTCCGGCGGCGGCGCTGGCCATTTTTCTCAACCAGTTCAATCCCGATACCTACAAGCCGCAGATCATCGCGGCGGTGCGGGCGGCAACTGGGCGCACCCTGACGCTGGGCGGGCCGATCCGCCTCGGCATCGCGCTGCGTCCGACGCTCGAAATCACCGATGTGGCGCTGTCCAACCCGACCGGCTTCTCCCGCCCGCAGATGATGACGCTGCAGAAGCTCGATGTGCGGCTCGCTCTGCTGCCGCTGCTCGATCGGCGGGTGGTGATCGACCGGCTGGTGCTGGTGCATCCCGATATCCGGCTGGAGACCGATAAGGCGGGCGCCACCAATTGGCAGTTCGTCCCGCCCGCCGCCCCGTCATCCCCGGCTGGAAGCCCCGCCGCCACTGCCGCCGCCGTGCCGCCGCCCAAGCCCGGCGGCATGCCGCTCGCCATCGCGGTGCGCAGCATCAGCATGCAGGACGGCACGCTCGCCCTGGTCGATGACCGCACCGGCAAAACGACGACATTGGCACTGAAGGATCTGAGCGCGACCGAGGCCGATGCCGCGGCGCCGATGCTGCTCGACGTCGCTGCCGCCTTCAACGGCCTGCCCTTCACCCTGCATGGCAGTATCGGCGCGCTGAGCCGGTTGCAGGACCCTCTCTCACGCGCGCCCTGGCCGGTGGCGCTGCGGCTGGCGGCGGGCAATGGCACGCTCGATGTCCAGGGCAGCCTGAGCGATCCGACGGCCGGGCGCGGCTATGCGCTGCGCATCACCGCCGATCTGCCCTCGCTCGACGTGATCCGTGCGGTGCAGCCGGGCCTCGATCTGCCGAAGCTCGACAAGATCCATCTTGCCGCGACGATCGCCGATCAGGGCGGGCCGCTGCCGAAGATCTCGGCGCTGGTGATCGGCGTCGGAACCGGCGATCTCGGGCAATACGTGCCGGGCATGAGCCTCGATCATCTCGACGTGCATGCGGCGGAGCCCGATAAGCCCATCGTCGTGTCGTTCGCCGGCAGCCGCGGCAAGGTGCCGCTGGCGCTGACCGCGACGCTTGGCACGCTGGATCAATTGATGCCGGGGGCGCCGGCCTCGCCCTTTCCGGTGGAGGCGAGCGTGCAGGCCGGCAGCGGCGATGCGGCGGCCGCACTCAGCGTCAAGGGCAGCATCGCCGATGCCGCGAAACTGACCGGCGCCAGCCTCGCGATTCAGGGTAAGATCGGCGATCTCGGCGCGCTGGCGCCGCTGGCCGGGCAATCTTTGCCGGCGCTCAAGGATGTGACGCTGGCCGCGACGCTGACCGATCAGGGCAGGGGCCTGGCCCACGACGTGACGCTTAACGGCCTCAGCCTGACCACGCCGCAGGCCGATCTCACCGGCAGTGCCGGCCTGGCGCTGGGGCCGCGCCCGGTGCTGACCGCGACACTCTCCTCCAAGCGGATCGACGCCGATGCGCTGCTTGCCGCGATGGCCGGTACGCCGGTCCAGGGCAGCGCCGCCGCCCCCGGCCCGGCGCCGGCG
>JAGWRU010000245.1 GCA_028869595.1 Rhodospirillales bacterium | reverse complement strand
CCGCGACATGGGCATGCGCGACGAGCGCGCTTTCGACTTCGGCGGTGCCCATGCGATGGCCGGAGACGTTGATCACGTCATCGACCCGCCCGGTGATCCAGTAATAGCCATCGGCATCGCGCCGCGCCCCGTCGCCGGTGAAATACAGCCCCTTGAAGGTGGAGAAATAGGTCTGCACGAAGCGTTCGTGATCGCCGAACACCGTGCGCATCTGCCCCGGCCAGCTATCGGCGAGGCAGAGATTGCCCTCCGCCGCGCCGGTCAGTTCGTGGCCGTCATGATCGACCAGCAGCGGGCGGATGCCGGGCAGCGGCAAGGTCGCCGAGCCGGGTTTCTGCCCGACCGCGCCGGGCAGCGGGCTGATCAGGATGCCGCCGGTCTCGGTCTGCCACCAGGTATCGACCACCGGGCAGCGGCCATCGCCCGCCACGCGATGATACCACAGCCAGGCTTCGGGATTGATCGGCTCCCCGACACTGCCCAGTAGGCGCAGGCTGGCGCGGGAGGCGCGCTTCACCGGCGCCTCCCCATCGCGCATCAGGGCGCGGATGGCGGTCGGCGCGGTGTAGAAGATATTGACCTTGTGCTTGTCCACCACCTGCCAGAACCGCCCGCTATCGGGGTAGTTCGGCACGCCTTCGAACATCAGCGTGGTCGCGCCGTTGGCGAGCGGGCCGTAGACGATATAGGTGTGTCCGGTGACCCAGCCGACATCGGCCGTGCACCAGTAGATCTCGCCCGGCTTGTAGTCGAACACGTAATGATGGGTGAAGCGCGCCCAGACCATGTAGCCGCCGGTGGTGTGCAGCACGCCCTTGGGCTTGCCGGTGCTGCCCGAGGTGTACAGGATGAATAGCGGGTCTTCCGCCGCCATTTCCTGCGGCGCGCAATCGGGCGAGGCGGCGGCCAGCAATGCCGCATAGTCGTGATCGCGCCCGGCCTGCATCGGCACATCGGCGCCGGTCACCCGCACCATCACCACATTGCGCACGCCGGGGCAGGTGGCCAGCGCGGCATCGACATTGGCCTTCAGCGGAATGCGCCGCCCGCCGCGTCGTCCCTCATCGGCGGTGATGACGATGTCGGAGGCGCAATCCTGGATGCGGTTGGCGAGACTGTCGGGGGAGAAGCCGCCGAACACCACCGAATGGATCGCCCCGATGCGCGCGCAGGCCAGCATCGCCACCGCCGCCTCGATCACCATCGGCATATAGATCGTCACCCGGTCGCCCGGCTTGACGCCGAGGCCGCGCAGGGCATTGCCCAGGCGGCAGACCTCCTCGTGCAGGGCGCGATAGGTGATGGATTTCTGGCTGCCCGGATCATCGCCTTCCCAGAGTATCGCCACCTGATCGCCGCGCGTGGCGAGATGGCGGTCGAGGCAGGAGACCGAGGCGTTCAGCGTGCCGTCCTCGTACCAGCGGATCGCAACATCGCCGGTGAAACTGGTGTTCTTGATCTTCGTCGGCGCCTTCATCCAGGCGATGGCGCGCGCCTGCTCGGCCCAGAAGGCGGTGGGATCGCGCTCCGCCTGCTCGTGCATGGCGCGATAGGTATCGGCATCGGCATGGGTTCCCGCCCGCGCCGCCGCGCTGACCGGGAAGATCAGGTCGTCCTGATGATGGGTGTCGGGCATTGCACGTTCCTCCGGTCCATCCGCTGCGCTTCGCCGTGCACCGGCGTTGCGGTTTTCCTACAACCCGGCATCTTCCGGCACCAGCACCATTCCGTCGGCCAGCGTGACGGCCACCGCCTCCAGCGCATCGCCGCGGCAGGGGCCGCGGATGCATGCGCCGTCGGCGATGGAAAACAGCGCGCCATGGGTGCTGCACACGATATGCGCCCCGTCGGCGGTGAGGAAGCGGTCCGGCGTCCAATCCAGCGCCACGCCGATATGCGGGCAGGCATTGACGTAGACATGCACGTGCCCGTCCTTGCGCACCGCGAACAGGCCGGTGAAGCCGCCCGGGGCGGGGGGAAAGCCGCGCGAGGCGCCCTCGGCCAGTTCCGTCTCCCGGCACAGGATGCGCAGGCCCGGCGGGGAGGACAGCGCGGGCGGGGCCGTCTCGCTCATGCCGCCGCCCAGGGCTCGCCATCCGCCCCGGCCAGGGCGCAGAGATGGCGCCAATGCGCCGGCGCGATCGGCATCACCGACAGGCGCGACTGGCGGATCAGCGCCAGATCGGCCAGCGCCGGATCGGCTTTCATGGCCGCCAGCCCGACCGGGCGGGCAAGGGCTGCCAGCGCGCGCATATCGACCGCCGACCAGTCCCCCGCCTCCGCCGTCGGGTCGGGATAGGCTTCGCGCGCCACCTGGACGATGCCGACGATCTCCTTGCCGACATTGGAATGATAGAAGAAGGCGAGATCGCCCTTCTTCATCGCGCGCAGATGGTTGCGGGCGGCGTAGTTGCGCACCCCGGTCCAGGGTTCGGTGCCGTTGGCCACTTGCTGGTCCCAGGAAAAGGCGTCCGGCTCGGATTTCACCAGCCAGCGCCCGGGCGCGAGGGGCAGGGCAGCACGGCGGAGCATAAACTTTCCTCCACGAGGTTCTATCGACAGGCAACGGGCATTAGACTAGGGCAGAAGCAGGCGCCCGCAAGCGGCGTCCGCGACAGGAGTGAAGCGAAACCTTGGATGGGAGCCACATCCTGACCAACGCGCCGCGCCCGGGCCGACCCGGCCGGTCGCTGCACCGTTTCGCCAATCCCGGCCGTTTTCTGCGGCTGGCGGCGCGGGTGCAGCCCTGGCTCAACGCGCTGGCCCTGATCCTGACCGCGACGGGCCTGATCTGGGGCCTGTTCTTCGCCCCGGCCGACTGGCAGCAGGGCGATGCGGTACGGATCATGTATATCCATGTCCCCGCCGCCTGGCTGGCCTCGGCCGGCTATGCCGGGCTGGCCGCCTGCGCCCTGGTGTCGCTGATCTGGCGCCATCCCCTGGCCGATCTCGCGGCGATGGAGATCAGCCCGGTCGGCGCCGGTTTCACCGCGCTGTGCCTGGCCACCGGCAGCCTGTGGGGCAAGCCGATGTGGGGGGCGTGGTGGGTCTGGGATGCTCGGCTGACCTCGGTGCTGGTGCTGTTCTTCCTCTATCTCGGCCATATCGTCCTGGTGCGCGCCTTCGACGATCCGGTGCGCGGCCAGCGGGCCGGGGCGATCCTGGTGCTGGTCGGCGCCATCGACCTGCCGATCATCAAGTTCAGCGTGGTGTGGTGGAACACGCTGCACCAGCCGGACACCATCACCCTGCTGGGCGCGCCCAGCCTGTACATCACCATGCTGTGGCCGCTGCTGATCGCCGCGCTGGGCTATTCCGCGACCTTCGCCGCCATCGTGCTGGCCCGCACCCGGGCGGCGGTGATGGAGCGGCGCATCCGCGCCCTGCTGGCGGCGCGGGCGGAGGCGCTGTCGTGACCCATCTGCCCTATGTCGCGGCCTCCTATGCGCTGGGTGTGGCGGTGCCGGCAGCCTTCGCGCTGGCCGCGTTTCTGCGCCTGGGGCTGGCCCGGCGGCGGCTTGCCGCGCTCGATCCCCGGGCGCGGGCGCGCGGGCCGGGCAAAACCGGGGGGGCGGCATGACCCGCAAGCGCCGCCGCCTGTGGATCGTCGTCGCCTGCGCGCTGGGGCTGGGCTCGGCCAGCGCGCTCGCTCTCTCCGCGGTCAGCGATAATCTGGTCTTCTTCATCGCGCCCGGCGATCTGGCCGCCAAGGCGCCGCCGCCGGGCCGGGATTTCCGTCTGGGCGGCATGGTCGCGCAAGGCTCCCTGCATCAAAGCACGCAGGATGGCCGGCCGTTGTCGCTGTTCACCGTCACCGATGGGCGGGCCAGCGTGGTGGTGCGCTATCGCGGCATCCTGCCCGACCTGTTCCGCGAGGGGCAGAGCATCGTCGCCCTCGGCACGCTGACCAAATCCGGCCAGTTCCGCGCCAGCGAGGTGCTGGCCAAGCATGACGCCACCTATATGCCCAAGGATGTCGAACAGGCGCTGCGCAAAAGCGGGCGCTGGAACCCGGCGGCCGGCCCCGCCCCGGCGGCGGCGAGCTGGGACACCATGAACGTCTCCAAAGCGGGCGGGTAGGCAGGCGATGATCGGAACCTTCCCCGTGCCCGAACTGGGCCATTTCGCCCTGGCGCTGGCGGTGGCCCTGGCCGGGGCGCAGGCGGTGCTGGGGCTGTGGGGCGCGCAGGGGCGCGATGTCCGGCTGATGGCCGCCGCCCCGGCCCTGGCGCTGGGGCAGTTCCTTGCCCTGATCTGTGCCTATGGCGCGCTGGTGATCTCCGCCGTCACCGATGATTTCTCGGTCCTGACCATCGCCAACAACTCCAACAGCCACGAGCCGCTGATCTATAAGATCACCGGCACCTGGGGCGATCATGAAGGCTCGATCCTGCTCTGGTGCCTGATCCTCGGCCTGTGCGGCGCGGCGGTGGCGGCGTTCGGGCGCAACCTGCCCTCCACCCTGCGGGCAAGGGTGATCGGCGTGCTGGGGCTGGTCTCCTCGGGGTTTCTGCTGTTCGCGCTGACCGCGTCCAACCCGTTCCTGCGCGACTGGCCGCCGCCGATCGACGGGCGCAACCTCAATCCGCTGTTGCAGGATCCCGGCCTCGCCTTCCATCCGCCGGTTCTCTACACCGGCTATGTCGGCTTCGCGGTGCCGTTCGCCTTTGCCGTCGCGGCGCTGCTGGAAGGCCGCGTCGATGCCTCCTGGGGGCGCTGGGTGCGGCCCTGGGCGCTGGCCTCCTGGTGCGCGCTGACCGGCGGCATCGCGCTGGGGTCGTGGTGGGCGTACTACTCGCTCGGCTGGGGCGGGTTCTGGTTCTGGGACCCGGTGGAGAATGCCTCGCTGCTGCCCTGGCTGACCGGCACCGCGCTGATCCATTCCGCCATCGTGGTGGAAAAGCGCGAGGCGCTGAAGATCTGGACCATCCTGCTGGCGATCGGCACCTTCTCCCTGTCGCTGTCGGGCACGTTCCTGGTGCGCTCCGGCATTCTCAATTCCGTGCATGCCTTCGCCAATGACCCGACGCGCGGGGTGTTCATCCTGGTGCTGCTGGGCATCGTGATCGGCGGCGCGCTGCTGCTGTTCCTGTTCCGCGCGCCCGCGATGGCGCCGACCGGGCTGTTCGCGCCGATTTCGCGCGAAGGCGCGCTGGTGCTGAACAACATCCTGCTCTGCGCGATCTGCGCCGTGGTGCTGACCGGCACGATCTATCCGCTGCTGGCCAGCCTGCTGTTTCATGCCCAGATCAGCGTCGGCGCGCCCTATTTCGACGCCACCGTACTGCCGCTGTCGATCCCGCTGTTTCTGGCGATGGCGGTGGGGCCGGTGCTGCCGTGGAAACGCGCGGCGATCCGCGAGGTGGCCCCGCGCCTGCTCGGCGCGGCGGGGCTGGCCGCGCTGGTGGCGCTGGCGACGGTGTTCTCCACCCGGCAATGGGTGGTGGTGGCGGGATTTTCCGGCGCGGCCTGGCTGATCGGCGGCGCCTTCACCGATATCGTGGCGCGCGCCCGGCTGGGGCGGGTGCCGTTCGCGGCTTCGTTGCAGCGGCTGCGCAGCCAGCCTTCGGCGATCTGGGGGGCGGCGATCGCCCATGCCGGCATGGGGATCACGCTGGCCGGGCTGGCCGGCGCGGCGCTGGGCAGCGCCAGCGTGGTCGCGCTGCATCCCGGTCAGGCGACGCTGGTGGGCGGCTATCAGTTCCTGCTGCGCGACGTGCATGGCGCGCCGGGGCCGAACTACACCGCGCGCATCGCCGATATCGCGGTCAGCCGCAACGGCGTGGCGATCACCACGCTGCACCCGTCGCGGCGCAATTTCCCGGTGCAGCAGATCGACACCACCGATGCGGCGATCAGCACCAACGGGCTGCGCGACCTGTACGCGGTGCTGGGCGACGAGCATGGCAGCACGGCGATCCTGCGCCTGCACGTCAATCCGATGGCGCCCTGGATCTGGCTGGGGGCGCTGGTGATGGCGGCCGGCGGCGGGCTGTCGCTGGCCGATCGGCGGCTGCGCATCGGCGCGCCGGCGCGCCGGCGCCGCGCCAATGCGGCCAGCGCGCGCCCGGCATGAGCGCGATGCTGCCCTCCACCCCCTTGGCCCGCCGCGCCTTGCTGGCCGCGCCGCTCGCCCTGTTCGGGATCGGCGGTGCCTCGGCCTATATCCTGCTGCAACGGATGGAGCGCGGCACCTACGACCCGCATGCGCTGTCCAGCATGCTGGTGGGCAAAAAATTACCGGCCTTCGACCTGCCCGGCCAACCGCCCAGCCCGGGCTTCACCAATCTGGACGTCACCAAAGGCGGGCGGCTCGGGCTGGTGAATTTCTTCGCCTCCTGGTGCGTGCCCTGCTTGCAGGAAGCGCCGCAATTGCAGCGCCTGGCGGCGATGGGCGTGCCGCTCTGGGGCATCGCCTATAAGGACAAGACGGCGGCGACGGCGCAATTCCTGGCCGCGAACGGCAATCCGTACCGCGCCGTGGCGCGCGATGCGAGCGGCATGACGGCGATCAATTTCGGCCTGTACGGCGTGCCGGAAACCTATCTGGTCGACCCCGGCGGCATCGTGCGCTGGCGCTGGGCGGGCGGCATCAGCGCCGACGTGATGGGCGATACGCTGCTGCCCCTGCTGAAGCGCTACGGATGATGCGCCGCCTGGCTCTTGCAGTGCTGCTGGCGGGCGCGCTGGGCGCGGGCACGGCCTTCGCCTATTCCGATCCGTCCGAAGTGCTGCCCAACCCGGCCGAGGAGGCGCGGGCGGAGGCGATCGGGCGGCAGTTGCGCTGTCTGGTCTGTCAGAATGAAAGCATCGAGCAATCCGATGCCGGCCTCGCCCGCGATCTGCGCGCCATCATCCGCCGCAAAGTGGCGAAGGGCGAAAGCGACAAGGTGATCATCGGCTGGATGGTCGCGCGGTACGGCAATTTCATCCGCCTCGATCCGCCTTTCGATGCCATGACCTTCGCGCTGTGGGGCGCGCCCTTCATCGCGCTGGGCATCGGCGCGGGCGTCGTCGTGCTGGCGCGCCGGCGCGGCCCGACCCCGGCCCCGGCGCCGCTCGATCCGGACGAACAGGCGCGGCTCAGCCGGCTGCTGGAACCATGATGGGGCTGCAAGGTTGATGGCGCCGTGATGATCTTCTGGCTCGCCTGCGCGGTGTTGGCCGCCCTGGTATTGCTGCCGCTGCTGGGCACGCTGGCCGGCGGGGTGGGCATGCGCGGCCGGCGCGACGCCGCCTTGGCGCTGCACCGCGCCCAGCTTGGCGAACTCGACGGCGATCTGGCCGAGGGCCGCATCGGCGTGGCGGAACACGGGGCGGCGAAACTGGAAGTGCAGCGCCGCCTGCTTGCCGTCGGCGCGGAGACCGAGGCAGCCGGCCGCAACAGCCCGCGCGGGCCGATCCTGGCGGTGCTGCTGCTGGTGCCGATCGCCGCCTTCGCGCTGTACGTGACCGGCGGGTCGCCGGGCCTGCCCGGCGCGCCGCTGGCCGAACGTCTGGCCGTGCAGAAGCGCCGCGCGGCGGAGGAGGATGCGCTGATCGCGCAGTTGCGTGCCCGCCTGGCCGCGATGCCGGCGCAATCGGAACAGGCGCGCGCCGGCTATGTGCTGTTGGGCAACGCCGAAGCCAGCCGGGGCCGCCTGCCCCAGGCGGTGGCGGCCTGGCAGGTGGCGCTGGCCGCGCATTTCGAGGCAACGCTTGCCGCCGAAACCGCCGAAGCCATGAGCGAGGCCGCCGGCCGCGTCCCGCCGGATGCCGCCGCCT
>JAGWRU010000244.1 GCA_028869595.1 Rhodospirillales bacterium | reverse complement strand
TTCGGCGAGCAGGTGGTGCTCTGCGGCGGCCTGGTCGAACTGATCAAGGGCGGCTACGAGACGCTGGTGGAAGCCGGCTACGCGCCCGAGATGGCCTATTTCGAGTGCCTGCACGAGGTCAAGCTGATCGTCGACCTGATCTATGAAGGCGGCATCGCCAACATGAACTACTCGATCAGCAACACCGCCGAATACGGCGAATACGTCACCGGCCCGCGCATCATCAACGCCGAGACCAAGGCGGAGATGAAGCGGGTGCTGGGCGATATCCAGTCCGGCCGTTTCGCGCGCGACTGGATGCTGGAGAACAAGGTCAACCAGTCGAGCTTCAAGGCAACCCGGCGCCGCCTGGCCGAGCATCCGATCGAGCAGGTCGGCGAGAAGCTGCGCGCCATGATGCCGTGGATCAGCAAGAACGCGCTGGTCGACAAGGCGAAGAACTAAGACGGGTAGTGGCGGGGGCGACCCCGCCATCCGGCTGCGGAACACAAGCGCCCCGTGCTGCGGTATGATAATACCACAGCACGGGGCGCTTGACGTAACCGGGCATTTTCCGCATAACCCGCGCCTTCCTGACCAGGGATTGAACCACCGATGAAGACCACCCTCGCGCTCAAGCCCGCCGAGGCGAAGAAGGACTGGGTGCTGATCGACGCCGAAGGCGTCGTACTCGGCCGCCTTGCCGTGATCATCGCCAACCGGCTGCGCGGCAAGCACAAGCCGCAATTCACCCCGCATGTCGATTGCGGCGACAATGTCGTCGTGGTGAACGCCGACAAGGTCCGCGTCACCGGGCGCAAGGCCGAGCAATCGGTCTTTTACTACCACACCGGCTATCCGGGCGGCATCAAGGGCCGGTCGATCCGCCAGCGCCTGGACAGCGCCCATCCGGAGCGGGTGCTGGAAAAGGCGGTGGAGCGCATGATCACGCGCGGTCCGCTCCAGCGTGCCCAGATGAAGCATCTGCATGTCTATGGCGGTGCCAGCCATCCGCACGAAGCGCAGCAGCCGAAGGCGCTCGATGTCGCCGCGCTGAACCCCAAGAACCGGAGGGGCTGAGTCCATGTCCGAAACCCGCACCCTCGCCGACCTTAAGGATCTGGCTGTCGCCGCCGCCATCGTGCCGGCCGATCAGCCGAAGCGCGAGCCGAAGCGCGACGCCCAGGGCCGCAGCTACGCCACCGGCCGGCGCAAGGAATCGACTGCCCGCGTCTGGATCAAGCCCGGCAAGGGGGAGATCACGGTGAACGGCAAGCGCGTCGGCCAGTATTTCGCCCGCCCGGTGCTGCGCATGCTGCTGACCCAGCCCTTCCTGGTCACCGACCGCTACAACCAGTTCGACGTCTATTGCACCGTCTCCGGCGGCGGTCTGTCGGGCCAGGCTGGCGCGGTGCGCCACGGCATCAGCCGCGCACTGACCTATTACGAGCCGGATCTGCGTGGCATTCTGAAGGTTGCCGGCTTCCTGACCCGCGACAGCCGCGCGGTGGAGCGTAAGAAATACGGCAAGGCCAAGGCCCGCCGCAGCTTCCAGTTCTCCAAGCGCTAACGCCGGCGCGTTCTCCTGCTGCAAGGGGCGGGTCGGGCAACCGGCCCGCCCCTTTTGCATTGCCGCCTTTCCTCCCACCCCCTTGCACCCGCCCGCCGGCGCGCCGAGCATGGGGAACCAAATCGCCGCTTTCCCGCCCCGCAAAGGAGCGTCCGGCCATGACCACGCCCCGCTACTCGGTCTTCATCGACGGCGAATCCGGCACCACCGGGCTCGGCATCCGCCAGCGCCTGGAGGCTTTCCCCGAGATCGCGCTGCGCAGCATCGCGCCCGAACAGCGCCGCGATCCCGAAGCGCGCCGGGCACTGATGGCCGAGGTCGATCTGGTCGTGCTCTGCCTGCCCGACGATGCGGCGCGGGAATCGACGGCGCTGGCCGATAGCCTGGGCGCGGCTTCCCCCAAGCTGCTGGATGCCAGCACCGCGCATCGCGTGCATCCCGATTGGACCTATGGGTTTGCCGAAATGCTGCCGACCCAGGCAGCCGCCATCGCGGCGGCGCGCAAGGTCGCCAATCCCGGCTGCTATCCGACCGGGGCGATCGCGCTGATCCGCCCGCTGGTCGATGCCGGGGTCATCGCGCCCGATTATCCGGTCACCATCAACGCGGTCAGCGGCTATTCCGGCGGCGGCAAGACGATGATCGCCGCCCATGAGGCGAGCGGCGGTCCGGCCTTCGAACTCTACGGCCTGGGTCTGAACCACAAGCACATCCCGGAGACCGAGACCTATGGCGGGCTCACCCGCCGGCCGATCTTCGTGCCCTCCGTCGCGCATTTCGCCCAGGGCATGATCGTCTCGGTGCCGCTGCATCTCGACACGCTGAACGGGGCGCCGAAAGCCGCCGATCTGGCCGCGATCCTGGCCGCGCGCTATCGCGGCGCCGAACTCGTTTCGGTCTGTCCGCCGGCCGAGGGCGCGCGGCTGGTCGCCGATACCCTGGCCGGCACCGACCGGATGGAACTGCGGGTGGAGGCGAACGAGGCGCATCGCCAGGCGATCCTGACCGCGCGGCTCGATAATCTCGGCAAGGGCGCATCCGGCGCCGCCGTGCAGAATCTGCGGCTGATGCTGGGCCTCGCCCTGGCGCTGCCCGCCCGGGAGGCTGTCCATGCCTGACGATCTCGCCCCGCCGGCCACCGCCATGGCCAATCCGTTCTATGCGCTGGACGGCATGATCCCGTTGGTCGATCCGACGGCCTGGGTGGCGCCCAGCGCTGCGGTGATCGGCGATGTGGTGATCGGGCCGCATTCCTCGGTCTGGTTTCATTGCGTGCTGCGCGGCGACGGCAACCACATCCGGGTGGGTGCGCGCAGCAATATCCAGGACGGCACCATCGTTCATATCGACGATCCCGATTATCCGGCGATCATCGGCGATGACGTATCGATCGGCCATGCCGCCATCGTGCATGCCTGCACGCTGGAAAATCGCGCCTTTGTCGGCATGGGCGCGACCGTGCTGGACGGGGCGATCATTCGCGAAGGCGGCATGCTGGCGGCCGGCGCGGTGCTGACGCCGGGCAAGATGATCGGGCCGAATGAATTATGGACCGGCACCCCGGCGCGCCTGAAACGGGTGATGTCGGCCGAGGAACGCGCCGAGTGGGATGCCATTGCCGGGCATTATGCCGCGCTCGCTGCCCGGTTTCGCGCCGGATTGCGTCCGGTCGCACCCAGGCGCGCCTGATCCTTGGGCAAACATCGCGGCAGGGCTGAAAATTTGGGGTTGCGTTTTCCGCCGCTCTGCTAGGCTTCCCGGGCTGGCACCGTCCTTTGTTTGCCGAGGCCCCGCGCATGAGCCTGCCCGCCGTCGATCCCTTCGCCGACTATTCCCCTGGGATGTATTATTGCGAGCTTGCGCCGGACCGGCCGGGTGATGGCGGGGCCGCGGCGCGGGTGCGCCAGCGTATCGCCGCGATCGGCCTGGACGGGCTGCGCGCCCGCGCGGCGGCGGCGGAGAATGAGCTGATCAATCTCGGCATCACCTTCACCGTCTATTCCGATGCCACCGCGATTGACCGTATCCTGCCCTTCGACTGCATTCCGCGCATCCTGACGGCGGCGGAATGGCGCGAACTGGAAGCCGGGGTGCGCCAGCGCGTTGCCGCGATCAACGCGTTCCTGCACGACATCTATCACGAGAAGCGCATCCTGGCGGATGGCGTGGTGCCGGCCGATCTGGTGCTGGGCAACGCCAATTACCGCCGCGAGATGGAGGGGTTTCCCGTCCGCTTCGGCACCTATGTGCATATCTGCGGCATCGACATCGTGCGCGATCAGGAAGGGCGCTTCCGGGTGCTGGAAGATAATGCCCGCACCCCGTCTGGCGTGTCCTATGTGGTGGAGAACCGCCATCTGATGCTGCGCGCCTTCCCCGATATCATGGCCGGGATGAAGCTGCGCCCGGTCGATGATTACGGCCCCCGCCTGCGCGCCGCGCTCAGCGAGATCGCTCCCGAAGGCGTGGTCGATCCGCAGGTCGTCCTGCTCTCGCCCGGCATCTACAACTCCGCCTATTTCGAGCATGTCTTCCTCGCCCGCGAGATGGGCGTGCCGCTGGTCGAGGGCGCCGATCTGATGGTCGAGGACGACAAGGTCTTCATGCGCACCACCGCCGGCCCGGTCGCGGTGCATGCGATCTACCGGCGCATCGGCGATGATTTTCTCGACCCCACCGTGTTCCGTGCCGACAGCATGCTGGGCGTGCCGGGGCTGATCGGGGCGTGGCGGCGCGGCAATGTCGCGCTGGCCAATGCGGTCGGCACCGGGGTCGCCGACGACAAGGCGATCTACGCCTATATGCCGCGCATCATCCGCTACTATCTCAGCGAGGAGCCGATCCTCGCCAATGTCGATACCCATATCTGCCGCGAGAAGGAGGGGCTGGCGCATACGCTCGCCCATCTCGACGAATTGGTGGTCAAGCCGGTCGGCGAATCGGGCGGCTACGGCATCACCATCGGCCCGCGCGCCAGCAAGGCGGAGCTGGAGGCGGCGCGCGCCGCCCTGCTCGCCGATCCGGCCAATTGGATCAGCCAGCCGGTGATCGGCCTGTCGGTCGCCCCGACTCTGACCGAAACCGGCATCCGCCCGCGCCATCTCGATCTGCGCCCCTTTGCCGTCACCGGGCGGCAGACCTGGGTGCTGCCCGGCGGACTGTCGCGCGTCGCGCTGAAGGAGGGCAGTCTGATCGTCAATTCCTCCCAGGGCGGGGGATCGAAGGATACCTGGGTTCTGGCCGAGGAATGAGCACATGAGCCGCGATCTGCCGCTTCTCGCCCGCTATGCCGAAAGCCTGTTCTGGATGGCGCGCTATCTGGAGCGGGTGGAAAATCTCGCCCGCCTGATCGACGTCACCCAGAGCTTCGAAAGCCCGGGGCGGGAGGTGGAATCCTGGTACGCCCTGATCCGCATCAACGCCGACGAGGAGGGGTATGCCGAGCGCGGCCTCGGCGAAGACCCCGACATGGTCAAAAGCTTCTATCTGCTGGACCGCACCAACCCGACCGGGGTGCCGGCGAGCGTCGAGGCGGCGCGGATGAATGCCCGCACACTGCGCCCGCTGATCAGTACCGAGATGTGGATGCAGCTTAATATGTTCCACCGCGACGTGCTGTCGATCGCCCCGGCCGATCTGCAGGGCGACCGGCTCTCGCGCCTTTGCGGGCGGCTGAAAATGGGGGTGCAGGCCCATGCCGGGATTTCCGAGGGCACGTTCTTTCGCGATCAGGGCTGGAGCTTCTACGAACTCGGCCGGCTGATCGAGCGCGCCGATCAGATCACCCGCCTGCTCGATATCCGCTACCACCTGCTGGTGCCGAAAGGACGCGAGGAGCGCCGCGTCGCCGAGCTGACGCAATGGGGCGGGGTGCTGCGCGCCGCTGCCGGCTATCATGCCTTCCGCCGCGTCGCCCCGCCCGATTTCCAGCCGGTGGAAGTGGTGCGTTTCCTGCTGACCGATACCTCGTTTCCGCGCAGCCTGGCGCTGTGCATCGCGCAGATGGATTGGCATCTGACCCGGCTGCGCGGCGCCTACGGGCTGCGCGGCACGGTGCCGGCGCTGGAACGCACCGAGGAATTGCGTGCCGCCGTGCTGGGCCGTCCGGTCGAGGATATTCTCGAAACC
>JAGWRU010000243.1 GCA_028869595.1 Rhodospirillales bacterium | reverse complement strand
GCTGCTCCGTTCGAGCGGGACGCTGCCGCGCGGCTTGATGAAGCTGTCGGCTTGGCGCGCGCCATCGATCTCGAGGTTGCCGAGAGCGGTATCGTGCCGCTTACGGCTGTGCGCGCGGCCACCTATCTGGGCTCCGGCAAGGTGGAAGAGATTGCCGGTCTGGTGAAGACCCACGACGCCGGCATCGTGGTAATGGATTGCGCACTCTCGCCGGTGCAGCAGCGCAATCTCGAGAAGGCCTGGGGCGCCAAGGTGCTCGACCGCACCAGCCTCATTCTCGAGATTTTCGGCCGCCGCGCCCGCACCCGCGAGGGCGCCTTGCAGGTCGAACATGCGCATCTGACCTATCAAAGGGGCCGCCTGGTGCGCACCTGGACCCATCTCGAGCGCCAGCGCGGTGGCTTCGGCTTCCTCGGCGGGCCCGGCGAAACCCAGATCGAGGCGGATCGCCGCCTGATCGGCGACCGCATCGTGCGGCTGAAGAAGGAGTTGGAGCAGGTGCGCCGCACGCGCATGCTGCACCGCTCGGCGCGCAAGCGCGTGCCGTTCCCGATCGTCGCCCTGGTGGGCTACACCAATGCCGGTAAATCGACCTTGTTCAACGCCCTGACCGGGGCGGCGGTGGTGGCGCGCGATCAGTTATTCGCCACCCTCGATCCGACCATGCGCGGCCTGGAACTGCCTTCGGGGCGTAAGATCATCCTGTCCGATACGGTGGGGTTCATCAGCGAACTGCCGACCGAACTGGTCGCCGCCTTTCGCGCCACGCTGGAAGAAGTAGCCGAAGCCGATGTCATTCTGCATGTGCGCGATGCCGCCCATCCCGACAGCACCGCCCAGCGCGCCGATGTGCTGGGCGTGCTGGCCGGGATGGAGCGCGACGGCATGCTGGACGGGCTGTGGCGCGAACGGGTGATCGAGGTTGCCAACAAGGCCGATCTGCTGGGCGGGGTGACGGCGACCGAGGTGCGCGACGGGGTGGTGGCGGTCTCGGCGATCACCGGCGAGGGGTTGGCGGCGCTGGAAGCGGCGATCGAGGCGCGCATCGCCGCCGGGATGGAAGTGCTGGACTACACACTCGCGTCCGAAGATGGCGCGCGGCTGGCCTGGCTTTATCGCCATGGCGAGGTGATCGCGCGCGACGAGGATGAGGGGGCGATCCGTCTGCGCGTGCGCCTGCTGCCTGCCGATCGCGCGCGGTTCGAGCGCGAGGCGGCGCCGGAATGAGTTTTTCCATCGCCCATGTGGAGCAGCTTGCGGCGATCCTGCGTACCGCGGCACGGGCCGAGATCCTGCCGCGTTTCCGCCACCTCGATCCCTCGGCGATCCACCAGAAAACCGGGCCGCTCGATCTGGTGACCGAGGCCGATCTCGCCGCCGAGGCGGCGATCACCCGGGCGCTGGGCGAGCTCTATCCCGGCGCGCATGTGCTGGGTGAGGAGGCGGTGGCCGCCGAGCCGCGCCTGCTGCAACGGCTTGGCGGGCGGGATCTGTGCTTCGTCGTCGATCCGGTGGACGGCACGGCGAATTTCGCCGCGGGCATCGCGATGTTCGCCGTGATGATCGCCGCGATCGAAAATGGCCGGGTGCTGGCGGCGGCGATCCACGACCCGCTGGCCGATGACACGGCCTGTGCGCTGGCCGGCGGCGGCGCCTGGCTGCTGGGGGGGCGGGGCAGAATTCCCCTGGCGGTCGCCGCCCCGGTGTCGCTTGCCGACATGGCCGGCACGGTCTCCTGGCGCTATCTGCCGGAGGCGATGCGCGCGCGCTTCTGCGCCGGGCTGCCGCGCCTGGGCGGGGCATGGGATTATCGCTGCGCCGGCCAGCAATACCGGATGGGGGCATCGGGCGCGCTGCATTTTCTGCAATTCTACCGCCTGATGCCCTGGGATCACGCGCCGGGCGTGCTGCTGTTCACCGAAGCGGGGGGCGTCGCGGAAGCCTTCGATGCCACGCCCTATTCGCCCCGGCGCCAGGATGGCGGGCTGATCTGCGCGCCCGATGCGGCTTCGATCGCGGCCTTGCGGGCGGCGCTGCTCGACTGAGCGGTTTCAGCCCGGCTTCTTCTTCATCAGCGCGGCGCGGATGCACACCGCCACGACCTCGCCGCGCTGGTTGATCGCCTCGTGGCGGAATTCGATCAACCCGGCATCGGCGCGGGAACGGCTCTCGCGCCTGCCCACCACCGTGCTGCGGGCGCGGATCGTGTCGCCATGAAAGACCGGCTTGGGAAACGCCACCTCGCGCATGCCGAGATTGGCGATGGTGGTGCCGAGCGTCGTCTCGCCGACCGTCATGCCGATCAGCAGCCCCAGGGTGAACAGTGAATTGACCAGCGGGCGGCCGAATTCCGTCTTGGCGGCGAATTCGGCATCGAGGTGCAGCGGCTGCGGGTTCATGGTCAGCGAGCTGAACAGCACATTATCCATCTCGGTCACGGTGCGGCTGAGCGCATGGTCGAAGATCTGCTGATCCTGAAATTCCTCGAAATACAGCCCGGCCATGTTTTCCTCCTGGGTTGGTCCATGCGGCGCGCCACCCTCGCCGCGACCGGCAGGTTGCGCAAGATGGCGTCGCGCGATACGCCAAATAGTTGCATAACTATGTCGGCGTGCCGCATATTCGGTTGTGTTACAAATTCTATTACACGCGAGAACGGGCCGCATGGAAACCCTGCCAACCCCCGCACAATTGCGGTATTTCCTGACCTTGGCCGAACTCGGCCATTTCGGCAGGGCGGCGGCGGCCTGCGGGGTGTCACAGGCTTCTCTCTCGTTGGGGTTGCAGGCGCTGGAGCGTCTGCTGGGGGCGGAGCTGATGGACCGCACCACGGCCAGGCGCGCCGTGCTGACCCCGTTCGGGCGCGAGGTGATTGAGCATGGCAAGGCGGCGCTGGCGGCGCTGGCGTCGATGGCCGAGGCGGCTTCGGTCGCGCATGTGCCGCTCGGCGGGCCGCTGCGGCTGGGCATCATCCCGACCATCGCGCCGTTTCTGCTGCCTCGGCTGGGCCCCGCTCTGCGCGACCATTTCCCGGAGCTGCGTCTGTTTCTGCGTCAGGATGTCGCGCCCGCGCTGGTCGACTGGCTGGCGACCAACCGGCTCGACGTGCTGATCCTGTCACTGCCCGCCGATTGCGGCGGGGCGGCCAGCACGGCGCTGATGCGCGAGGACCTGCTGCTGGCCATGCCGGCCGGCCACCATCTGGCCGCGGCGGAGCAGATCACTGCGGCGATGCTGCAGGACGAGACGGTGCTGCTGCTGGAGCATGGCAATTGCCTGCGTGACCAGGCCATCGCCTGCACCGGATTGCTGCTGCGGGAAGGCGATGCGGCGGGTGTCGACACCAAGGTGGCGCGGCGCGACAGCCTGGCCGGCTTCGTCGCCTCCGATCTCGCCTCGCTGGTGCAGATGGTGGCTGGCGGCGAAGGCGTGACGGTGCTGCCGCGCTGCGCCGTCGCCTCGGCGCTGGCGACGGTGGAGGGGGTGGTGGTCCGCCCGCTGGCCGGGGCCAGCCGCGGCATCGGCCTAGCCTGGCGGCAGGGCTCGCCGATTGGTCGGCAATTCGCAGCCCATGCCGGCCCGCATGTGATCGAGGCGCTGGGCGGCGCCCCGGCGGTGATGAGCGCGCCGGAAGCCTCGCCGTTTTACGACCGCACCGCGCTCTATGCGGTCGGGGGCGGGCGCTAGGGCGGGTGTCGCCATCGTGGCATTTGCCGCGCGCGGGGATTGATGCAAGTTTGCGCCTGTCCCGGCAGGGCGGGACGGGGCATGCGAAAGGATGGGCATGGGACGGACGCTGCTGGTCACGGGCGGCTGCGGGTTCATCGGTTCGGCGGTGATCCGCCGGCTGATCCGCCACAGCGACCACGTCGTGGTCAATGTCGACAAGATGACCTACGCCGCCAGCGAGGACGCGCTGGAGGAGGCGCGTCTGGATCGGCGCTATCTGCATGTGCGCGCCGATATCGCCGATGCGGCGGCGATGCGCGCGGTCTTCGCCAGCCATCGTCCCGATGCGGTGATGCATCTGGCGGCGGAAAGCCATGTCGATCGCTCGATCGACGGACCGGCCGATTTCATCACCTCCAACATCGTCGGCACCTTCATCCTGCTGGAGGCGGCGCGGGAATACTGGGCAGCGCTCGATCCGGCGGCGAAAGCCGCGTTCCGCTTCCACCATATCTCCACCGACGAGGTGTTCGGCGCGCTGGGTCCGAGCGATCCGCCCTTCACCGAAGCCACGCCCTATGATCCGCGCAGCCCCTATTCGGCGAGCAAGGCGGCCTCCGACCATCTGGTGCGGGCCTGGCGGCATACTTACGACCTGCCCACCCTGGTCTCCAACACCACCAATAATTACGGCCCCTGGCAGTTTCCCGAGAAGCTGATCCCGCTGGTGACGCTGAACGCGCTGGAGGGGCGGGAATTGCCGGTCTATGGCGACGGCTCGAACCAGCGCGACTGGATCTTCGTCGATGATCATGCCGAGGCGCTGGTCGGCGTTGTCGAGCGTGGCGAGCCGGGAGCGACCTACGCCATCGGTGCGCGCCAGCCGCGCAGCAATCTGGAAGTGGTGCGGGCGATCTGTGCGCATCTCGACCGCCGCCAGCCCGATCCGGCGGGCCCGCGCGCGCGGCTGATCCGCTTCGTCACCGACCGGCCCGGCCATGATTTCCGCTATGAGATCGATGCGAGCCGGGCCCAGGCCGCTTTGGGCTGGCAGGCGGCGCATGATTTTGACGCGGGTCTTGCCCGTACCATCGACTGGTATCTCGATCATCGCGCATGGTGGCAGGCGCTGCGGGCGGCGCGCTATGACGGCGCGCGCCTGGGCACCGCGCCCGGCGCTGGCAAGACGGGACGGAGTGCGGCGTGATGAAGGGGATTCTGCTGGCCGGCGGTTCCGGCACCAGGCTGCATCCGATGACACTGGCGGCGTCGAAGCAATTGCTGCCGGTCTATGACAAGCCGATGGTCTATTACCCGCTCTCGACGCTGATGCTGGCCGGGATCCGCGATATTCTGGTGATCTCCACGCCGGAGGACCTGCCGCAATTCCGTCGCCTGCTGGGCGATGGCAGCCGCTTCGGCATCCGGCTTTCCTATGCCGAGCAGCCCAGCCCGGACGGCATCGCCCAGGCTTTCCTGATCGGCCAGGAATGGCTGGCCGGCGATGCCTGCGCGCTGGTGCTGGGCGATAATCTGATCCATGGCGATCACCTCTCGGTGCTGCTGCGCGCCGCCGCCGCAAGGCCCGAGGGGGCGACGGTGTTCGCCTATCAGGTCCGTGATCCTGAACGCTATGGCGTGGTCTCCTTCGATGCCGCCGGGCGCGCCGAACGCATCGTCGAGAAGCCGGCGGCGCCGCTATCCAATTGGGCGGTCACCGGGCTTTATTTCTACGATCGCCAGGTCGGCGACCTCGCCCGGCAGATCAAGCCCTCGCCGCGCGGCGAGCTGGAGATCACCGATCTCAACCGGCTTTATCTCGAAGACGGGTCGCTGCATGTCGAGAAACTCGGGCGAGGCACCGCCTGGCTCGATGCCGGGACACCGGATTCGCTGTTGCAGGCGGCGACGTTCGTGCAGACCATCCAGTCCCGCCAGGGAAGCCTGGTCGGTTGCCCGGAGGAGGTGGCGTATCGGATGGGTTTCATCGACGCGGCCACCTTGCGGCACCGGGCGGCCCAGCTCGGCAAG
>JAGWRU010000242.1 GCA_028869595.1 Rhodospirillales bacterium | reverse complement strand
GTCGATGTCGGAGTGCATGTAGCGCACGCGGATGCCCTGCTCGTGCAGGTATTCCGTGAGGTCCTCGGCCATGCGCTTGGTCAGCACGGTGATCAGCGAGCGGTAGCCCTTCTGCGCCACCTGCTGCACCTCGCCGACGAGATCGTCGACCTGGCGCTCCACCGGGCGGATTTCGGTGACCGGATCGATCAGCCCGGTGGGGCGGATCACCTGTTCGGCGAATACCCCCCCGGTGCGCTCCATCTCCCACGGGCCTGGGGTGGCGCTGACGAAGACGGTCAGCGGGCGAAACCGCTCCCACTCCTCGAATTTCAGCGGGCGGTTATCGATGCAGGAAGGCAGGCGGAAGCCGAATTCCGACAGCACCGATTTGCGGTTGAAGTCGCCGCGATACATGCCGCCGATCTGCGGCACCGTGACATGGCTTTCATCGACGATCAGCAGCGCGTTTTCCGGCAGGTATTCGAACAAGGTGGGCGGCGGATCGCCGGGATTGCGGCCCGAGAGGTAGCGGGAATAATTCTCGATCCCTTTGCAGACGCCGGTGGTCTCCATCATCTCGATATCGAAGGTGCAGCGCTGTTGCAGGCGCTCCGCTTCCAGCAATTTGCCGTTGGCGGTCAGCTCGGCCAGACGTTCGCGCAGTTCCACTTTGATGTCGGCGATGGCCTGGGTCAGGGTCGGGCGCGGCGTCACGTAATGGCTGTTGGCGTAGACGGTGATCTCGTTCAGTGCCGCCACGCGCTCGCCGGTCAGCGGATCGAATTCGGCGATCTGCTCGATCTCGTCGCCGAACAGGCTCACCCGCCAGGCGCGATCCTCGTAATGGCTGGGGAAGATATCGACGGTTTCGCCGCGCAGGCGGAAGGTGCCGCGCTGGAAGGCGGCATCGTTGCGGCGGTACTGCAGATCGACCAGCGCCTTGGCCAGCTTGTCGCGGTCGATGCGTCCGCCGACCTCCAGCTTCACCACCATCTTGGCGTAGGTCTCGACCGAGCCGATGCCGTAGATGCAGGAGACGGAGGCGACGATCACCACGTCGTTGCGCTCCAGCAGCGCCTGGGTCGCGGCATGGCGCATACGGTCGATCTGTTCGTTGATCTGGGCGTCTTTTTCGATATAGGTGTCGGTGCGCGGCACATAGGCTTCGGGCTGATAGTAATCATAGTAGCTGACGAAATATTCCACCGCATTTTCCGGGAAGAACGACTTCATCTCCCCATATAATTGCGCCGCCAGTGTCTTGTTGGGCGCCAGGATCAGGGTCGGTTTCTGCACCGCCTCGATCACCTTGGCCATGGTGAAGGTCTTGCCCGAGCCGGTGACGCCCAGCAGCACCTGGTCGCGCTCGCCGCTTTCCACCCCGGCGGTCAGGGTCGCGATGGCGGCGGGCTGATCGCCGGCCGGCTGATAGTCGGAGACCACGCGCAGGGGTTTGCCCGCCGGGCGCGCCGGCTGGCGCGGCGGGCTGAACAGCACCGGCGGCAGGCTGATCGGCGTGTCGGGCATGATCGCGTCTCCCGCAGGGCGTGGGCAGAGACTCTATTTGGCGGCGAGCGGCGCCCGCGTCGAGGGGGCGGGGGCCAATGGCCCCATGCCGGTCAGCAGGCGCGGCCAGGGATAGGGGCGGATCAGCCAGTGATAGGCCGCGACCGAGAGCGCGGTCGCCGGCAGCCAGATCGCCAGCACGGTCAGCAGCGGCGGCCAGCCGAGCGGCAGCAGCGCCTCGCCGATCCACAGCACGATGACGTGGTGGATGATATAGACCGGCAGCGTCGCCTCGCTGAGATAGGCGAGCAGCCTCCCGCTGCGCGGGGCGAAACGCCGCGCCAGCCCCAGCGCCGCCCCGACCGAGCCCCAGGCGGTGGCGGCAACCGCGAGCCGGCCCGGCACGGACGGCCCCCAGGCGATGACGCCCGCGAAGCCGAGTGCGCCGAGCAGCGCAAGGCCGGGGGCGTGGCGGCGCACCGCATCCTCGAACCCCGGGCGGGTCGCCATTGCCGCGCCCAGCAGGAAGCAAAGGGCGAAGTAGCCGAAATTGGTCCAGTCGGTCAGCAGATCGGGCAGGAAGGGCCAGTAGCCGTGAAACCCGGCGAGCAGTACGGCGATCGGCACGACCGGCGCATAGGCCAGCCAGCCTGCCACGGCATCGGGGCGCGCCGGCAGGCGGGCGAGGCGGGTGAGCACTGGCAGCAGGATCAGGGAGATCAGAAACAGATAGGCGAGAAACCAGAGATGCGACCAGGTCAGCAGATTGAGCCTGGTGTAGTAGCGCGGCAGGAAGGTCAGGAACGAGACCCGCAGCGGCGCGACGAGATGAAAGCCCGTCAGCGTCAGGTCGCGGCCATGGCGCAGTTCGATGTATTTGATGATCGGGCCCAGCAGCAGAATGCCGGCAACCAGCGGCAGCAGCACCCGCGTCACCCGCTCGCGCAGGAAATGCCGCGCATCGCGGCGGCGCAGCGAGGCGATCGCCGCCCAGCCGGCCAGGGTGAAGAAGATCGCCATGGTGCTGATGCGGAGGAATTCATAGCCGATCGAGGCCGGCAGCCAGGGCGCGGCGCTTTTCAGGTGGTAGCGCTTTTCGGCGGCAAAGATCAGCAGCGCATGGGCCAGGATGACCGCGGCGCAGACGGCGATGCGGATCAGATCGAGATCGGTGCGCCGCGCTGGGCGGGCGGCGTTCGGCGCGGGCAGGGACATGGGCACTCCGGGAAATATCCCAGCATAGCCGGCGGCGGCTTTCCCGGCTATCGGGCGCGGCCCTGGTTTCGGACTTGCCTTTCCCCGATGGCTGCCGTAGCGCGGGGCCATGGTCGCAGATCCCGCCTGGTCGGAATGGCTTGCCGCCGCACAGGAGGGGGATCGGCGCGCTTATGGGCGCTTGCTGCGCGCTGCGGTGCCGGTCTTGCGCGGCTGGGCGCGGGCGCGCTGGCCTGCCGCCTCGGCCGCCGATATCGAGGATATCGTGCAGGAAACCCTGCTCGCCCTGCATCGTTCCCTGGCGCTGTACGATCCCGCCCGCCCGGCCGCCCCGTTTTTGTTCGGTATCCTCAAGCTGCGCGGCGCCGATGTGCTGCGCCAGCGCCACCGCCATTCCCGGCGGGAGACGCCGATCGACGATGCGGATGAAACCTCGGTCGCCTTCGATACGAATGCAGTGCAGGAAAGTCATGTCGAGCAGGCGCGCCTGCGTGCAGCGATCGCGCTGCTGCCGCCACGCGATCGGGAGATACTGGAGATGCTGAAGCTGCGTCAGATGTCGCTGCGAGACGTGGCCGGGCAACTTCATATGAGCGTACCCGCCGTCAAAATTGCCTCCTTCCGGGCTGTGCGGCGTTTGCGGGCGGCGATGAAATGGCCGTCGGGGACGGGCGCATGAAAACCGACACGCTTCTCGAAACGCTGGAGAATGCGCTGACGCCGGTGGTGCGCGCGCCGTCGCCGGGACGCGGGATGCTGCTCTGGATCGCGGTTACGGTGCCGAGCCTTGCGGCAATGGTCTGGATGATGGGACCGCTGCCCGATATCGCGGCATTGCTGGTGCGCCCCGAATTCCTGCTGGTTCAGGGTCTGGCGGTCGGCACGGCGGTGCTTGCAGCCTATGGCGCCTTGTGTGCCGGGCGGCCCGATCAGCCCGGCTGGAAAACCGTGCTGCCTTTCGCTGCCGCGCTGCTATGGGCCGCCGCGCTGGGCCGGCAATGCTTCGTCCTGGCGATCGGCGGGCAGGGCAGTGCGCTGGTGGTGCAACCCGATCTGATCTGTGTGCCGGCGATCGCCGCGAGTGCCCTGCCTTCGGCCCTGGCCATCCTCTGGGTGCTGCGTCGCGGCACGTCGTTTCGCCGGGTGCGCGCCTGCCTTTGCGCGGCACTGGCCGCCGCTGCGGCTGCGCAGGCGGCATTGCGCCTCTATCATCCCGACGGGACCTTCGCGACGATGCTGGTCTGGCAGATCGGCAGTGTCGGCTTGTGGACGCTGGTCGGCGCTGCCCTGACCCGGTTGTCCCTGCCGCGTCCGCAACCGATGCGTGCCTCCTGAGGCTCTGCGCGCTTCGCGCTGTAACCTTCTTCCCTGCCGATCCGTAAAGGAGGGTGTGACCCAGTCAGGGCACGCTTTGCGAGGGAGATTCGTATGGAACGTCGAATGTTTGCCGCCTCGGTTTTGTCGGCGGCTTTGGGCATGGCCACGCTGGGGGCGGGAATTGCCGTTGCCCAACCGATGTCGGGCGGCATGACGCAGCAGCAGATGATGCAGATGCGTCAGAACAACATGAAGCGCATGGCCGCCGATCATCTGGAGAAATGCTATGGCGTCAATGCCATCGGGCGCAATGATTGCGCCGCCGGTGCGCATTCCTGCGCCGGGCAGGCAACCCGCGTCGATGATCCTGCATCCTTCGTGCTGCTGCCGGCCGGCGATTGCGCCAAGATTGCCGGCGGAAAGCTGAGCCCTTCCTGAGCTGGGCGCAGTCATGATCGGGCCTGATCGCGCGTGCGGTCGGTGCGAAGGCGCGATCCCCCAGGCTGCGGGGATCGGCCTTCGCTTCGCCCATCATCGCGCCTTGCTCGATGCACTGCCGCCGATCGGCTGGGTGGAGGTGCACAGCGAGAATTATCTGAGCGGCCCGGCCCTTGAAACGCTGGAGGCGGTGCGTTGCCGCTATCCCGTTTCGCTGCATTGCGTCGGGCTGTCGCTGGGCTCTGCGCAGGGCATCGATGCCGATCATCTGGAACGGATCGCCACGCTTTGTGCCCGGATCGAACCGGGTCTGGTTTCCGAGCATCTGGCCTGGGGCCGGGTCGATCATGCCTTCCTGGCCGATCTGCTGCCGCTGCCGCTGACCGAAGAAAGCCTGGCGGTGGTCGCGGCCAATATCGCGCGCATGCAGGACCGCCTGCGGCGCCCCGTGCTGATCGAAAACCCATCCACCTATGTGCAATTCGCCCATACGACGATCCCTGAAACCGAGTTCCTGACGCATCTGGTCGCGCGCACCGGCTGCGGGCTGATTTGCGACATCAACAACATCGTCGTCAGCGCCACCAATCATGGATGGGATGCGCAACGCTATCTCCAGGCTCTGCCGGCGGCGGCGATCGGGGAATATCATCTCGCAGGGCATGGCCCGGTAAGCGCGGTGCTGGAAGGGGAGGCATCTTCCGGCATGCTGCTTGATACCCATGATCGGCCGGTGGCGGAATCGGTCTGGTCTCTGTTTGCCGACGCGTTGCGCATCCTCGGGCCACGTCCGGCGCTGATCGAATGGGATGCCGATCTGCCGGCGCTGGCGGTGCTGCTGGGTCAGGCCGATCGCGCTGCGCACCATCTGCAAGCCGTATCGGCGCAGGGATTCGATGTCCAGCCTGCTTGAACAGCAGCGCGCATTGTGTCGCGCCCTGCTGGCGATGCCGGGCACGGCAGAAGCGGCTGCGCTGCGGATCGACGGGCTGGATCAGCCAGGCCATGCCCGGCTCGCGATCTACCGCAATACCGTGATCGCCACGATCACCGACGCGCTGCGCCTGGGCTTTCCGGCGGTACTGCGTCTGGTGGGCGAGGCGTATTTCAACCGCATGGCCGCGCAGTTCATCGCGATATCACCGCCGGATCGTGCCGATCTGCATCTCTACGGCGAGGGCTTCGCCGATTTCCTGCAAGCCGCGCTGCCCGATACCCGGCTTGAGTATCTCGGCGATGTCGCGCGTCTGGAATTTGCCGTGGTGCAGGCACTGCATGCGGAACGGGTGGCCGCGCTGGACATCGCGACGCTTGCCGCAATGCCCCCGGCGCATCAGGGCGATCTGCGTCTGGCCCGCCATCCGGCGCTCCACCTGCTCGCGCTCGGCAATGCGGCGCATGCGGTCTGGTCCGCCGTTCTGGCGCCGGAGGGTGAGGCGCGAGAGCGCGCGCTCGCCGCCCTGCGCCCCAGCGGCCGAAGCGAGCGTCTTGCCGTCGTCAATCGTGCCGGGGCGATCGAGATTCTGAGCCTGGACGCCGAGGAATTCGCCTTTGCCCAGGCGCTGGTTGAGGGGCGACCCCTGATCCAGGCGCTGGATTGCATCGCGGAGGAAAAATCCGCGCAGACACTCGCTTTCTTTCTGCTTCAAGGCTTCTTCGTCGCGAGGATTTCGGCATGAGCAATCGGATCATTCGTCTGTTCGAGGCCATCCCCTATTGGCTGGTGGCGTTGACCGCGCGCCTCGCTCTGGCCCAGGTATTCTGGAGTTCGGCCCAGACCCATCTCGCGAATTGGCAGACGACGCAGTACCTGTTTGCTAATGAATACCATGTGCCGCTGCTGCCGCCGGGGTTTGCCGCGGCGATGGCGGTGACCATCGAAGTGACCGTGCCGCCTTTGCTGGTGCTCGGTTTGGCGACGCGCTTTGCCGCGCTGGTGATTTTCGGCATGACATTGGTGATCGAGATCTTCGTCTATCCCGCAGCCTGGCCGACCCATATTCAATGGGCCGCGATGATGCTGGTACTGATGGCGCAGGGCGCCGGGGCCTTCTCGCTGGATGCCGTGATCGCCCGGTTTCTCGCCGGGCGTCGTGCGGTTGGGTGATATCGGGTTGATTATTCGCCGGTCAGCGTGACCGGTCGATAGAGCCGCGCCGCCGTGCCGGCAAAGATCGCCGCCTGCTCCGCCCGGCTGCGTCGCGCCAGGATGGTCTTCATCCCCGTCAGGATGGCATCGTAGCTTGCGCACAGGCTGTCGACCGGGAAATTGGAGCCGAAGGCGCAGCGCGCCGCGCCGAAGGCATCGACCAGCGTGTCGATGATTTCGCCATTGCGCGCAGCCGTCCAGGCAATGCCCGCCTCGCCGATGCCGGAAAGCTTCACCGCGACATTGGGGCAGCGCGCAATGGCGCGGACGGCGTTCGCCCAGGCGGCGATGCCGGCCCGATCCTCTCGCGCGCCGGGCAGGGCGGCGTGATTGAGGATGATCTGCGTCTCGGGGAAATCCCGCGCCAGCGCCTCTGCCTCCGGCAGGTTCCACCACGGCGTCTGCAAATCGAAATGCAGCCCGTGGCGACGGAGCAGCGCATAGCCTGCGCACCAGACGGGATCGGACATTTTCGTGCGTGTCGCCCCGACCTCCGCCGGGCTGCCCGGCCCGCCCGGCTTGTGGCGGACGCTGCGCACCAGGGGGAAGGCGGCCTGGCCGGCCAATACTTCGGCCACGTCGGCGCGATCCAGCCAGGCCTGGGCGACGATGGCATTGGGCCAGCCATGGTGGCGCGCGAGGTCGTGGGCGTAGCGGGTTTCGCCCAGCGGGTCGTGCTCGTCCCATTCGGTTTCGACATAGACGGTCTGGCGCACGTCGTGCCCGGCGCAATCGGCGCGATAGTCTTCGGGCAGGTAGCGGCACTTGATCGCGCTGTAATCGCCGTAGCGGAAGGGGATGCGCGCCTCGGGGCGCAGCCAGGGATGGGGGTTCTTCGCCGGTTCCCAGAAATGCTGGTGCGCGTCGATGACAGGCCCGTCCCAAAGGGGGATATCCACGGCTGCGCCCATGGCGTTACGCCCTCGCTTTCGGCAGTTTGATGAACAGCGTGCCCAGCACGTACAGCGCGGCGCAGGCGGCGAAGAAATACAGCACCGCCTGGTACGTGCCGGTCATGTCGAGCACCACCCCGGTCACGATCGGCACCGCGATGCCGCTGGCCGAGCCCGCGAAATTCATGATCCCGCCGAGGAAACCCACCTTGTCGGCAGGCGCGAGCAGGGTCGGCAGGCTCCAGTACAGGCTGCCCCAGTACAGGAAGAACAGCGTCGCCGACAGCGTGGCCACCGCCGCTTCGGGGCTGGCGACCATCGGCAGGATGACGAAGCTCGCCAGCGTGGCAAGGCCGGAAATGCTCAGCATGATCTTATAGACCGCACCGCGCGCGCAGCCTTTCTTGAGCAGCGCATCGGCGGTGAAGCCGGAGAACAGGGAGCCGGCCATGCCACACAGGAAGATCACGAAGGTTGCGTAGCCCATCTGCGCCAGATTCATGCCGCGCGCCTTGGCGAGATAGCTCGGCCCCCAGGTCAGCAGGCCGAAATTGATCATCGCCCAGGCCATCCGCCCGATCAGCAGCCCCGCGACGGAAACCGGATGCAGCCGGTCGGGCACGACATAGGGCGCGCTCGGGCGGCTGGCGCCCTCGCCCGCGATATGCGCGCGCTCGGCGGCGTTGACGTCCGGATGGGTCGCCGGATCGTCGCGCAGCCAGCGCCAGGCGAGCCAGCCCAGCGCCATGGTGGCAATGCCGACCACCGCGAAAGCCGGCCGCCAGGAGCCGAAGCCGATGATCAGCGAGGAGATGATCAGTCCGCCGAAGGCCGCGCCCAGCGGTCCGCCGCTATCCATCATCACCGCGCCGCGGCCGCGTTCATCGGGCGACAGCCACAGCGCGGAGAGTTTGGCCCCGGCCGGGAACATCGGCGCTTCCGCCACGCCCAGGCCGATGCGCGAGATCAGCAGGCTGATGCCGCCCGTCGCCACCGCCGCGATGGCCTGGAAGAAGCCCCACAACACGGTCGATCCGGCGATCAGGGCGCGCGGGCCGAAGCGGTCGATCAGCCAGCCGCCCGGCACCTGAAGCAGGGCATAGCTCCAGAAAAACGCGCTCAGGATGACGCCGCGCATCGTGTTGCTCAGGTCGAATTCATGCCCGATGGTGGGCATCGCGATGGAGATCGTGGTGCGATCGATCAGATTGATCACCACCACGACGAAGATCATCGCGAAGATGCGCCAGCGGATCGCGCTGCGTCCGCCGGCGGCGGCAAGGCTTGCCTGTGACATTCCCGGTTTTCCCTCACGGTTTCGATGTTGCGCGGCCGTCTTCGCGGCCTTGCGCGCGGCGGGCTATCTGCCCCAGCGCAAGGCCATCACATCCAGATCGCGGGCCAGTTCCAGCAGCCCGGCGCGGGCTTCCGGGGCGAGCGGCGCCAGCGGATGGCGCAGCGCATCGCTTTTGATGACCCCGCCGGCCAGCATCAGCGCTTTCGCCGCGGCCAGCCCGCATTGGCGGTTTTCGTGGTTGATCAGCGGCAGGGCGCGGCGATAGGCGGCCATCGCGGCGGCGCGGTCGCCGGCCAGATAGGGATCGGTGATGGCGCGGATGAGGTCGGGGTAGCCGCCGCCGGTCATCGCCCCGGTGGCGCCGGCATCGAGATCGGCCATCAGGGTGATCGCCTCCTCGCCATCCCAGGGGCCCTCGATGGCCGTCCCGCCGGCCGCGATCAGGGCGCGCAGCTTGGCGGCGGCCTGCGCCACCTCGATTTTGAAATAGGCGACATGCGCGATCTCGCGCGCCATGCGGGCGAGCAGCGGCACGGGTAGCGACGTGCCGGCCACCGGGGCGTCCTGGATCATGATCGGGATGTCGATGGCATCCGACACGCGGGCGAAGAAATCGAAGATGCCGGCTTCGGAAACCCGGATCGTCGCACCGTGATAGGGCGGCATGATCATCACCATCGCCGCCCCGGCTTCCTGCGCACGGCGACAGCGGGCGGCGCATTCGGCGGTAGAGAAATGCGTGGTCGTGACGATCACGGGCACGCGTGCCGCGACATGGGCCAGCACCGCATCCTGCACCCGCAGGCGTTCCTCGTCCGACAGCACGAATTGCTCGCTGAAATTGGCGAGAATGCAGAGGCCTTGCGACCCGGCATCGATCATGAAATCGACGGCGCGGCGCTGCCCGGCCAGATCGAGCGTGCCGTCTTCATGGAAGATGGTCGGCACCACGGGGAAGACGCCGCGATAGGGGGTGGCGGGGTGGCTCATGGACGGAACCCTTCTGCATGGGGGATGGGACAGGCCGCGCCGAGGCAAGCGGCACTGTCGGAGGGCTTTACCGCCCCGCACCCGTCTCGGCCACATCGCTGACCGGCGGGGTGGTGCTGCTGGGGGTCCATCGCCGCCGCCGGGCCGCCGGAGCCGCTACGCCGCCATGCGGGCGCGCGCGGCACGCGCGGCCAGCAGCAGCG
>JAGWRU010000241.1 GCA_028869595.1 Rhodospirillales bacterium | reverse complement strand
GGCACCGCGTCGTGCCGGGTGCGGATCGCCATCACCGCTTCTTCCAGCGAGGCATTGCCGGCGCGCTCGCCGATGCCGTTGATGGTGGCTTCGACCTGCCGCACGCCGGCGCGCAAAGCGGCCAGCGTATTCGCAACCGCCAAGCCTAGATCGTTGTGGTTGTGGGTGGACAGGATGATCTTGTCGGCGCCCGGCACGCGCTCGCGGATCATGGTGAAGATGCGCGCCATGTCCTCGGGCAGGGCATAGCCGACGGTGTCCGGGATGTTGATGGTGGTGGCGCCGGCCTTGATCGCCGCTTCGACGCAGCGGCACAGGAAATCCGGCTCGGTGCGGGTGCCGTCCTCGGCCGACCATTCCACATCGTCCACGAACTGGCGCGCCAGGGTGACGCTTTCCACCGCCAGCTTCAGCACGTCGTCGGGTTCCATCCGCAGCTTGTATTTCATGTGCAGCGGGGAGGTGGACAGGAAGATATGGATGCGCTTGCGCGGCGCCGGCTTCACCGCCTCGGCGGCGCGCAGGATGTCGTCGCGCCCGGTACGCGCCAGGCCGCAGATCACCGGGCTGTCGGGGCGCTGGCCGATGCTCTCGGCGATCGCCTTGACGCTTTCGAAATCGCCGGGAGAGGCGATCGGGAAGCCCGCCTCCATCACATCGACGCCGAGTTCGGTCAGCGCCTCGGCCATGCGGATCTTCTCGTGCAGGTTCATCGAGAAGCCGGGCGATTGCTCGCCGTCGCGCAGCGTGGTGTCGAAGATGATGACGCGATCTTCGGCCAGGGTGCCGAAATTCGGATGGGTGATGGGCATGGGATGGGCCGTCCTTGGCAAGATGAATACGACGTTAGCCTCAGGGCTTCCCCTGAGCGATGCCGGCGTTCAGATGCGCGGCGTCACGCCCAGGGGCGGCTAAGTCGAAGAAGGAGGCCAAGAAGCAGCGGAGCGCGCGCCGCGCCGCACGCGGATGCGTGGGCGATCTGGGCGGCACGACGGATCGGGGCCCGCTGGGACATGACCAGGGTTTTAGGGGGGAAAGCGGGCGGGTGCAAGCGGGGGCGGGCCAGTGACGACTTACCTGGGAAAAGACCCGCTACCCGCATTTCTTCCCGATGCTTCATTTGACGCGCCCCGGCCGGCCACCTATAAGCCGCCCCCTGTTCCGGCCCCCGCATCCGCCCTGGATCGCGGGCCTGGGCTGCATGTTCCGCCCGTCCGAACCCTCGGCACGGCACGGATGAGACCGACAGACCGGAGAGTACGCCGTGAAGCGCACCTATCAACCCTCGAAGCTGGTCCGCAAGCGCCGGCATGGCTTTCGCGCCCGCATGGAGACGGTGGGCGGCCGCAAGGTGCTGGCCAATCGCCGCGCCAAGGGCCGCAAGCGCCTGTCGGCGTAAGCCGCTCAGCGCTGGGCGCAGCCCCGTGGCGCCGTCTTCCCCGCAAGCGGGCCGGCCGGCCAATCTTCCCCACCGCCTCAAGCGGCGGGCGGAATTTCTGCGCGTGGCCGCCAAGGGGCGCAAGGCGCCGATGCCGGGGCTGGTGCTGCAGGCCATGGCGCGCGGCGACGATGCGCCGGCCCGGCTCGGCTTCACCGTCACCAAGCGCGTCGGTAATGCGGTGGTACGCAACCGCACCCGCCGCCGGCTGAAAGAGGCGGCACGGCTGGAAATGGCCGCCGCCCCGGCGATCGGCGCCGATCTGGTGCTGATCGGGCGCGACGGCACGGCCAAACGCGATTTCGCGGCGCTGCGCCAGGATTTCGCCCGCGCCCTGGCCAAAACCGGCATCGCCCGGCAATGAGGCGCGCGGTCTCCCCCGCCGCCGCGCTGGGTGCCACGGCGGTGCGCGGCTATCAGCTTCTGGTGCGCCCGCTGATCGGCGCCCATTGCCGCTTCCTGCCCAGTTGCAGCGACTACGCGATCGAGGCGCTGTGCAGCCATGGCGCGCTGCGCGGCAGCGTACTGGCGGGGCGGCGCATTCTGCGATGCAATCCCTGGTGCGAGGGCGGGTATGACCCGGTCCCGGCGCCGCATCAGACCCCGTCGGGCCCGGCCCCGCACGGTTCAGCGAGGCCCTGATGGAACAAAAACGCCTGCTTCTGGCGATCGCGGTGTCGATCGCCATTCTGCTGGGCTTCCAGCTTTTCATCAGCCCGCATCTGCCCCATCCGCCGGCCCCGAAGCCGGTGGCGGCAGCGGGCCAGACCAATCCGGCCGCCGCGCCGACCGGCGAGCCTGGGTCGCAGGCCGGCAGCGTTGCCGCCGCCGTGCCCGCGACGCCGGCGCCGCGCCTGGAGATCGACGCGCCCAGCCTGCGCGGCTCGCTCAGCCTGCGCGGCGCGATGCTCGATGATCTGTGGCTGCGCGATTATCGCGAGACGCAGGCGCCCAACTCCCCGGAGGTGCGCCTGCTGGAGCCGCGCGGCGAGCCGCAGCCCTATTTCATCCAGTACGGCTGGTCGGCGGCCCCCGGCGAAACCGTGATTTTGCCCAACGACGCCACGATCTGGACCGCCTCCGCCCCGCGCCTGACCGATGCCGCGCCGGTCACGCTGTCGTGGAATAACGGCCACGGACTGACCTTCAAGCTGATCGTCTCGATCGACAAGAACTACATGTTCCACGTCACCCAGACGGTCGACAACGCCTCCGCCGCGCCGGTCACGCTGTTTCCCTGGGCGCGGGTGCGGCGCGACTACACGCCCGAGGTCGCCGGCTATTACGTGTTGTTCGAAGGGCTGCTCGGCGTCGAGCACGGCACCTTGCAGGAAACCACCTACGCCAAGGCGAAATCGGAGGGCGAGCATCGCGACGGGCTGGCCTATCAGACCACCGCCAAGGGCGGCTGGGCCGGCATCACCGACAAATACTGGCTGGCGGCGGTGATCCCGAACCAGAGCCAGGAGGTCACCACCAGCTTCCGCCACATCGTCGATCACGGCGATCACTATCAGGTGGATTATCTCGACAAGACCGCCCAGACCATCGCGCCGGGGGCGAGTTCCAGCCTGACCTCGATGGCCTTCGCGGGCGCCAAGATCGTGCGTCTGCTCGATCACTACGAGGCCCAGTACCATATCCCGAGCTTCGACAAGGCGGTCGATTTCGGCTGGTTCTACTTCCTGACCAAGCCGATCTTCTTCGCGCTGGACTGGCTGAACAGCCTGCTCGGCAATTTCGGTCTGGCGATCATGGTGTTCACCGTCTTCGTCAAGGCGCTGTTCTTCCCGCTCGCCAACTACTCCTATCGCTCCATGAGCAAGATGCGCCTGCTCGCCCCCAAGGTGGCGGCGATGCGAGAGCGGCTGAAGGACGATCCGGGCAAGATGCAGTCCGAGATGATGGCGCTGTACAAGGCGGAGAAGGTCAATCCTGCCTCCGGCTGTCTGCCGATGATCGTGCAGATCCCGGTTTTCTTCTCGCTGTATAAAGTGATCTTCGTCACCATCGAGATGCGCCAGGCGCCGTTCTTCGGCTGGATCCACGATCTGTCGGTGGTCGATCCGACCAATATCTTCAACCTGTTCGGCCTGCTGCCCTTCCACCCCACCGCGATCTCGCCGCTGCTGCACATGGGCATCTGGCCGATCATCATGGGCTGCACGATGTTCCTGCAGCAGCGCCTGAACCCGCCGCCGCCCGATCCGGTGCAGGCGCGCATGTTCATGCTGATGCCGATCGTGTTCACCTTCATGATGGCCCGCTTCCCGGCCGGGCTGGTGATCTACTGGAGCTGGAACAACACGCTGTCGATCCTCCAGCAATGGGTGATCATGCGGCGCACCCGGCTCAGCCGCCCGGGGCTGGCCCGCTGAACGCGCCCGCGCCCCTGAGTGCGGCGGAAGAACAGGCAGCGGCGATCGAGGCCGGGCGCCGCCTGTTCGCAGCACCCTGCCAGTTCCTGTACGCCGCGCAGACCGAGGATCGGCTGCCGCCGCCGGCCGGGCCGGAGATCGCCTTCGCCGGGCGGTCCAATGTCGGCAAATCCTCGTTGATCAACGCGCTGACCGGGCATCATGCGCTCGCCCGCGCTTCCGGCCAGCCGGGTCGCACGCGGCAGCTCAATTTCTTCGATCTCGGCGGACGGCTGATGCTGGTGGATATGCCGGGCTATGGCTATGCCCAGGCCGCCGCCTCGATCAAGGCGGACTGGCAGGGGCTGATGTTCGACTATCTGCGCGGCCGCCCGACGCTGCGCCGGGTGGTGCTGCTGCTCGATGCGCGGATCGAGGTGAAGGATGCCGACGAGGCGGTGATGGAGTTGCTCGACCGCGCGGCCGTCGCCTATCAGATCGTGCTGACCAAGGCGGACGGGGTGAAGCCCGCCGCGCTGGAAAAGAAGCATGCGGAAGCCATCGCCCTGGCCCGCGCCCATCCCGCCGCCCTGCCGGAGGTGATCGCCACCAGCCGCGATACCGGCGCCGGCATTCCCGAATTGCGCGCCGTGCTGGCCGGGCTTGCCGATCCCGCCGGATAGGCGCCCGGGGGGCGGGAAGCTTGACCATCGCCGGGGCGCGCCGTACACGCCGGACCATCGCATTTCCGGACCGACAGGACCGCGCATGACCTCGCTGCCGCCCGCGACCTCTCCCGATGCGCTCGCCGCCGCCACCCAGCAGGCGCGCGTGCTGTCCCAGGCCCTGCCCTTTCTGCGCCGCTATGCCGGCGCCACCATCGTCGTGAAATATGGCGGCCACGCGATGGGCGAGGAAGCGCTGGCCGCGCAGTTCGGCGCCGATATCGCGCTGCTCAAGCAGGTCGGCGTCAACCCGGTGGTGGTGCATGGCGGCGGGCCGCAGATCAACGCCATGCTCAAGCGTCTGGCCATCCAATCGACCTTCGTCGACGGGCTGCGCGTCACCGATGCCGCGATGGTCGAGGTGGTGGAGATGGTGCTGGCCGGCACCGTCAACAAACAAGTGGCCGGGCTGATCAATCAGGCAGGCGCGCTCGCGGTCGGCATTTGCGGCAAGGATGGCGCGCTGATCCGCGCCCGCAAGGTGACGCGCACGAAGCGCGACCCGGACAGCCAGATCGAGCAGGTGCTCGATCTCGGCTTCGTGGGCGAGCCGGAGCATGTCGATGTCCGCGTCATCCACGCGCTGACCGGCTCCGGCCTGGTGCCGGTGATCGCCCCGGTCGGCGTCGATGCCCATGGCCAGACCTACAATATCAACGCCGATACGGTCGCCGCCTCGGTCGCCGCCGCGCTGCATGCGACGCGGCTGCTGATGCTGACCGATGTGCCCGGCGTGCTGGATAAATCGGGCGGGCTGATCGCGGAGATGTCGCTGGCCGATGTCAGCGCCGGCATCGCCGACGGCACCATCACCGGCGGCATGATCCCGAAAGTGGAGAATTGCGTCGAAGCGGTGCGCGGCGGGGTGAAGGGCGCGGTGATCCTGGACGGGCGGGTGCCGCATGCCTGTCTGCTGGAATTATTCACCGAAGCCGGGCCGGGCACGCTGATCCGAAAGTAGCGCTACTTTCCCATCCGGGTCAGGAAATCGATCTGCCAGTGCATTTCCTCGATCGCCAGGGGAAAGCCGCCGCCCGGGCCGGCGGGCAGCACGGCGGCGGGGGCCAGTCCGCCCGCCTCGGCCTGCACCGGCACCGCCAGGCGCATGCCGAAGCCGGCGCGCCAGACCAGGCTGACCAGCCCCTTGGCACTGCGCAGCGTCACGGCGCGATCGACCACCGACACCGCCACCTCGGCCGCGACCGCCAACTGGATCAGCGCCGCCCGGGTGTTGCCGCGCCCGAGCGTCGCCAGGATCGCCGCCTCGCCCAGCCGACCATCGGCGGCCATGGCGTGCGCCTCGGCCAAAGCGGCGGCGTCATCGGCGGCATGGGCGGGCTCGGCGCGGTCGCGGCGCGCGGCCAGACGGCGGCGCAGCTCCTCGGCCAGGCCCGGCTCCAGATCGGGGCGCGCGCTCAGCGCCGCCAGCAGATGGGCGGAGACGATCTCCGATAACGCGCGCGCGGCATGCGCGCCGAGCGAGGGACGTTCGATCAGCGGCTGGTGCCATTCGGCGTGGGCGCCGGCGCGGGCGATCAGCGCATCCAGCGTCGCTTCGCGGATCTGCGCCGAACGGTTGGCAAGCAGGGCGCAGATCGCCGCGCTGTCGGCGGAGCGGGCGATGGCATCCGATACCGGCGCGGCAAGCTCCGGCCGGCGGGCGATTGCCGCGGCCAGTGCCTGGCCGCGCGCACCGGCCAGCAGCGCGAGCAGATCGTCGGCGCTCAGCAAAGGCGAGAAGCGGATCACCGGCTCCGCCACCTCGGCCGCCGCATCGCCGGCCAGACGCAGGATCAGGGCGCGCGGCGCGTCGGGCATGTCGCGCAGGATCTCGGCGATGGCGGCGCGCACCCGCACCGCCTCATCCTCCACCAACCCGGCCAGGGTGGAATAGGCGCGGGCCGACAGGCTGGCCGGATCGTCCTCGGCGGCGGCCAGGCGCGGGGCGATGGCGGCCAGCTTGCGGCCCAGCAGCAGGCGCACCCGGTCATCGCCATCGCGCGCCAGCGTCCGGTCGATCCGCGGGCAGGCGGCCCGGTTCATGGCCAGCGTGGCGCGCACCGTGACCGAGGGATCGGCGGCCAGCGCCGCAGCCTCCGTCAGCGAAAGCCCAGGCGCGGCGGCCCGGCGCACCCGCGCCGCCTCGGCGCCCGGCAACTCCGGCGCGGCGGCGATGGCGGCGGCACCGCTCATGGCGTGGCGGGCGGTTCGGCCTCGCCCAGCGGGTGCTGCGGCGGCTCCTCCTGCGATACCCGCCAATGCGCCCGCCCGGCGCGCTTGACCTCGTACATCGCCAGATCGGCGCGGTTGATCAGGCTGTCGATCGCCTCCGCCCCGCCGGTGCGGCGCGTCGCGATGCCCATCGACAGCGACAGCGGCTTGCCGCCGCCTTCGACCAGCTTGGCCAGTTCGCGCGGCACCGAAACCCGCAACCCTTCGGCGCGTTCCGCCGCCGTCAGATGATCGGCGCCGTTCATCCAGATGGCGAATTCGTCGCCGCCGAGGCGCGCCACCAGATCGGTGGGCCGCACCGCATCGCGCAGGATCGCCGCCAGCCGGCACAGCACCTGATCGCCGACCTCATGACCGAGGCGGTCATTGACCGGCTTGAAGTGATCGAGATCGGCGAAGATCAGCGTGCCGGGCTGCTCCTCCCGGTCCAGCCGGTCGATATGGCGGGCCATTTCATCCAGGAAGGCGCGGCGATTGAGCAGGCCGGTCAGCGGATCGGTGCGCGCCTGGCGGTTCATCTCCCGCTGGATCGCCTCATGCTCCAGCACCACGCGGATGATGCCGGTGGCCGAGGCGGCAAGGGCGAAATCATCGCCATCCCAGGCCCGCCCGCCCGGCGAACGCCACAGCGCGAGCCCGGCCTGCGCGCCGAAGCGCGTCTGGCAGCAGCAGACCAGCACCGGACGGCCATCGGCGCCGCAGGCCTGCACCGGCGCATCGGTGGCGCTGCGCAGCAGCACGGCGGCGGTGCCCAGCACCATCTGCGCCGCCCCGCCCGCCTGATGGGCGATGGCGGGCGGCTGGCCGGCGGGTTCGGGCGGCGGCAGATGGATCACCGCCGCGCCTTCCGCGCCCATGGCGTTCAGCAGCGCCTCCAGCGCCGAGCGCATCATGCGCGGGGCCAGCACCTCCTGGCGCATGCGCCACAGAATATGGTCGATCACCTCGCCCCGGCGCAGCGTGGCGGCGACCTGCGCTTCCTGGCTGTCCTGCTCCGTCACATCAAGCCCGATGCCGCGCGCCCCGACGATCCGCCCGGCGGGGTCGAACAAGGGCGCGGCGGCGAAGGACAGGCAGGCGACGGAGCCATCGGCACGCTTCAGCCAGACCCGGCGGCGGCGCATCGGCGCGGCCACCAGGAACGGGTTGAACCCTGCCGCGCCGACCCCGGTCGCGGCCTCGGCCAGCAGCAATTCGGCCGGCTGGCCCAGCAGCGTCGCCGCCGACCAGCCCAGCACCGGATCGGGCATGATGAAGGTCAGGCGGCCATGTTCATCGGTTTCGAAGGCCAGATCGGCGGCCATGCCGACCAGATCGCGCCAGCGCTGGCGGCTGTCGAGCAGCGCGCCGCGCAGCGGATCCGAGGATTCCTGTTCCGCGAAGCCGGCCAAGGCGGCACCACCTTGCTGGCCCGTCCGGGCGATTGTCATGGCGTTCGCCATCCCTGCGAGGTTCGGTTGATCCGTGCCATATTACCGGCATTCTCCCCCGCGCGACTGCAATTATCGCGCGAAACGTCACCCCGGCATGCCACCGTTGCTGGGGGCTTTGTATCGCCGGAGCGTTAACGCCACGTTTCATTACGCTCGCGTTGCGCGAAATGCCGGCGCGGCGCGGACGGGTTGCGGTTTGCGGCGCGGTTCGGCGAATTGACAGGCGCCGGGCCGCTGGCCATGGTCCGCTCGCCCCGCCGCGCCTGTCGCGCCGCGCCACTGCCAGGGATGCTCCACGATGACCGATGCCAGCCTGCAGACCGCGATCGAAACCCTGTGGGAAACGCGCGAAACACTGAATGCCAGCACCAGGGGGGCGCCGCGCGACGCGGTGGAAGCCGCGCTCGACGCGCTCGATTCCGGCGCGGCGCGGGTGGCGGAGCCGACCGCGCAAGGGTGGCACGTCCATCAATGGCTGAAAAAAGCGGTGCTGCTATCCTTCCGTCTGGTCGATTCCACGCCGATGGAAGGCGCCGCCGGCGCCCCGGTCTTTGACAAGGTGCCGCTGAAATTCGCCGGCTGGGGCGAGAACCGCTTCCGCGAGGCCGGATTTCGCGCGGTGCCGGGCGCGGTGGTACGCCGTTCCGCCTATATCGCGCCGGGCGCGGTGCTGATGCCCAGCTTCGTCAATGTCGGCGCCCATGTCGGGCGCAACACCATGGTCGATACCTGGACGACGGTCGGTTCCTGCGCGCAGATCGGCGCGAACTGCCATCTCTCGGGCGGCGTCGGCATCGGCGGCGTGCTGGAACCGTTGCAAGCCAATCCGGTGGTGATCGAGGATGATTGCTTCATCGGCGCGCGGTCCGAGGTCGCCGAGGGCGTGATCGTCGAACGCGGCGCGGTGCTGTCGATGGGGGTGTTCATCGGCGCATCGACCAAGATCATCGACCGCGCCACCGGGGAAATCCACATGGGGCGGGTGCCGGCCTATTCGGTGGTGGTGCCGGGCAGCCTGCCGGGCAAGGCGCTGCCCAACGGCGCGCCGGGCCCGTCGCTTTATTGCGCGGTGATCGTCAAGCGGGTCGATGCGCAGACCCGGGCCAAGACCTCGATCAACGAATTGCTGCGCGATTGAGCCCGCCGCCGCCCCTGGATGCGGCCGATCCGCTGGGTCTGGCCCGGGCGCTGATCCGCTGCGCCTCGGTCACGCCCGAGGATGCCGGCGCGCAGGCCGTGCTGGCCGCCGCGCTGGAGCGGCTGGGCTTCACGATCACCCGGCTGCGCTTCGGACAGATCGAGAATCTGTTCGCCCGCCTCGGCGGCGAAGGCCCGCATTTCTGCTTTGCCGGCCATACCGACGTGGTGCCGCCCGGGGCCGGTTCCTGGCGCCATGACGCGTTTGGCGGGGTGGTCGCGGACGATGTGCTGTACGGCCGCGGCGCCTGCGACATGAAGGGCGGCATCGCCGCCTTCGTGGCCGGGGTGGCGCAGCACCTCGCCGCCGGGCCGCCGCGCGGTTCGATCAGCCTGCTGATCACCGGCGACGAGGAAGGGGTGGCGGCCGACGGCACGATACGGGTGCTGGAATGGATGGCGGCAAATGGCCAGATCCCGGATTTCTGCCTGGTCGGCGAACCGACCTGCCCGGCACGGCTCGGCGACATGGTGAAGATCGGTCGGCGCGGCTCGGTGAATTTCGTGCTGACGGTGGAAGGCACGCAGGGCCATGTCGCCTACCCGCATCGCGCCGATAATCCGGTCCATCGGCTGAACGCCGCCCTGGCCGCGCTGATCGCGGCACCGCTGGATGCCGGCACGGAATGGTTCCAGCCCTCCTCCCTGCAGATCACCAGCATCGATGTCGGCAACCGGGCGACCAATGTGATCCCGGCCAGCGCGCGGGCCGCCTTCAATATCCGCTTCAACGACCGCCATACCGGCGCCTCGCTGGAAGCCTGGGTGCGCGCCTGCGTCGCGCGCCATGCCGAACGCTTCGAGCTGAAAACCGCGATCAGCGGCGAGGCTTTCCTGACCCGGCCGGGGGAGGCCGTCTCCCGCCTGAGCCAGGCGATCGCGGCGGAAACCGCGATCACGCCGAAACTCGATACCGGCGGCGGCACATCCGATGCCCGCTTCATCGCCCGCTACTGCCCGGTGGCGGAGTTCGGCCTGGTCGGCAGCACCATGCATCAGGTGAACGAGGCGGTGCCGGTCGCCGAATTGCGCGCCCTGTCGCGCATCTATGCCCGTATCCTGGGCGCGTTCCTGCCATGAGCGGACGCGCCGGCCCACCCGGCAGGCCGCCGCGCCGGGGGGCGGCGATCATCGCCGGCATCCTGCTGCTGGCGCGCGGCCAGGCGGCGGGCTTCGCCGCGTTTTCCGGCACGGCGCAAGGCTATCTTTCCAGCCTCGCCCCGCTGATCGCGTTTCCGCTGGCCGGCACGCTGGTGGCGCTGCTGAACGGGCAGGGGCTGGATGCGGTGGTGACGTTCCTGACCACGCTTTGCGCCCTGCTCGCCCCGGCGGTGCTGTCGCATCTGGTGGCCGAGCGGTATCGCGCGGCCGATCGCTGGCTGGTTTTCGCCACCGCCTTCAACTGGTGCCAATGGCTGATCCCGGTGCTGGCGCTGGCCCTGATCGCGGTCATGAGCGCCCTGATCGCCGCCGGCCTGCCCAGCCGGATCGGCATGATCGCGGCCCTTGGCGGGCTGGCCGGCTACGGTTTGTGGCTGCACTGGTTCCTGGCCCGGCGCGGGCTGGGCCTGTCGGCGCTGCGCGCGGTCATCCTGGTGGTGCTGGTCAATGGCGGCACGCTGATCCTGCTGTCGCTGCCCGATCTGATCGCCAGCGCGCTGGCCGGTCACGGCGCATGAACCGCATCGCCATCGGCCGCGGCCTGCACGGGGCCTGGCTGCTGGCGCGCGGCGAGGCGGCAGGGGCGATGTTGCTGCCCGACGATGCCGCCGGCGCGCGGCGCAGCTTCTGGGCAATGGCGATCGCGCTGCCCGGCTTTCTGTGCCTGCGCCTGATCGACTGGACCGGCCAGCGCCCCGCGCATCCCGGCCATGCCCTGGTGCTCGATCTTCTGTCCTATGCGGTGGGCTGGCTGGGATTTGCCGTGCTCAGCCATCACCTCGCCCGGCGGCTGGGCCGGGCGGCGCTATGGCCGCGTTTCATCGCCGCGTGGAACTGGTGCAACGTCGTGCAGTATCTGGTGGTGGTGGCCGCCGCCCTGCCCGGGCTGGCCGGCGCGCCGGCCATGGTCGATCAGGTGGCCGGGCTGGTCGCGCTGGGCTGGGCGCTGTGGCTGGAATGGTTCGCCGCCCGGCTGACGCTGCGCCTTGGCGGCGTGGCGGCGGCGGGGCTGGTGGTGATGGATGTCGCGATCGGGGTGATGCTGGCCGGCGTGGCGGGGGCGCTGGGCGGCGGGTAAGGCGGCCTGAGCCCGGCGGCCTGGCTGGTTTCGCGCCCCCTTGCCTTCTGCGCCGATTTTCGCCATATCCCCGCCCGCCGGCGATCGCGCCGGTAATTCACACGCAGGGCGCCTTTCCCTTCCTGATCGCCAGGACGGGTCCGGTGCCGCGAGGCCAGGCCCTGCGGAGGTTCAACCGGACGACAAGGAAAGGTCACGCCCATGGCGATGCCCGATTTCACGATGCGCCAGCTGCTCGAATCCGGCGTTCATTTCGGCCATCATACGCGGCGCTGGAATCCGCGCATGGCGCCGTACCTGTTCGGCGTGCGCAACCAGGTCCACATCATCGACCTGCAGCAGACCGTGCCGATGCTGGACCGCGCGCTGCGCGCGGTGCGCGACGTGACGGCGGCGGGCGGGCGCGTGCTGTTCGTCGGCACCAAGCGGGCGGCGGCGGAATATGTCGCCGACAGCGCCAAGCGCTGCGGCCAGTATTACGTCAACCATCGCTGGCTCGGCGGCATGCTGACCAACTGGAAGACGATGTCGCTGTCGATCAAGCGCCTGCGCGAGCTGGATGAGCAGCTGACCGACCCGGCCCGCCAGGCCGGCCTGACCAAGAAGGAGCTGCTGCAGCTGACCCGCGAGCGGGACAAGCTGGACCGCGCTCTTGG
>JAGWRU010000240.1 GCA_028869595.1 Rhodospirillales bacterium | reverse complement strand
CGGCGACGTCAAAGCATAGAAGGGTTCGAGCCCCATGCGGCGGCCGAGGTCGACGCCGGTGACGATATTGCCCCACTGGTCCGATCCGCCCATCTGCAGGCGCACCCCGTGGCGGCGATAGAGCTCGCGGAAATCGTAGCTTTGCAGGATCATGTAGTTGAATTCGAGGAAGGTCAGCGGCTGCTCGCGTTCCAGCCGCAGGCGCACGCTGTCGAAACTGAGCATGCGGTTGATGGTGAAATGCACCCCGACCTCGCGCAGCAGCGGGATGTAGCCCAGCGGGTCGAGCCAGTCGGCATTGTTCGGCATGATCGCATCCGACGCCGCCGCACCCTGCGCAGGGGCGAAACGCAGGAAGGGGGCGAAGCAGCGGCGGATGCCTTCCATGTTGGCGGCGATTTCCGCATCGCTCAGCATGCGGCGGGATTCGTCCTTGCCGGAGGGATCGCCGATCCGCGTCGTGCCGCCGCCCATCAGCACCACCGGGCGATGGCCGTGCCTTTGCAGCAGGCGCAGGATCATGATCTGCACCAGGGAGCCGACATGCAGACTGTCAGCGGTGCAGTCGAAGCCGATATAGGCCGAAAGCGGCCCCTCGCCCATCACCCGGCGCAGTGCGTCGGTGTCGGTGCACTGAAACAGGAAGCCGCGCGCGGCAGCCTCGTGCAGGAAGTCGCTGGTGCTCATGCGATCCGGACCGTATTGCGAAACGGCGCACCCCCTAGCACAGGAGCGGGATCGGCGAAATGTTGCGGGTGATCGGGTTAATGAGCGGCACCTCGCTGGACGGGGTGGATGCCGCGCTGATCGAAACCGACGGGGTGCGGGTCGGCGGCTTCGGCCCGCGCCTGACGCTTGCCTATGACGATGCACTGCGGGCCGATCTGCGCGCCCTGCTGGATCGTGCCCCGGCCCTCGCACCGAGCTGCGGGGCGGGCGACGGGCTGCTCGCGCGCTGCACGGCGGCGCTGACGCGCGCCCATGCGGAGGCGGTGGCCGCACTCGGCACGCCCGCCGATCTGATCGGCTTTCACGGCCAGACCATCCTGCACCGCCCGCGCGAGGGGCTGACCTGGCAGATCGGCGATGCCGCCGCCCTGGCACGGGCAACGGGGATCGCCGTGGTGCATGATTTCCGCAGCAAGGATGTCGCGGCCGGCGGCGAAGGGGCGCCGCTGGTGCCGGTGTTTCACGCCGCCCTGCTCGGGCCGGTCGCGGCACCGGTCGCGGTGCTCAATCTCGGCGGCGTCGCCAATCTGACGTTGATCGGCCCGGGGGAGATGCTCGTTGCCTGCGATACCGGCCCGGGCAATGCCCTGCTCGATGACTGGGTGTTCCGCCATAGCGGGGCGCGCTTCGATGCGGATGGCGCGCTGGCGGCGGCCGGGCAGGCCGCTCCGGCGGTGCTGGCGCGGCTGCTCGCCCATCCTTATTTCGCCCGGCCGGCGCCGAAATCGCTCGACCGGCTGGATTTCGCGGCATTCGCCGGTGAATCGGGCCTGGCCGCGCTGTCGCCCGCCAATGGCGCGGCAACCCTTGCCGCCTTCACGGCCGGCGCGGTGGCAGCGACCATGCTGCCGGTGCGCCCCGCGCGCTGGTTCGTGACCGGCGGCGGGCGGCATAATCCGGCGCTGATGGCCGCGCTCCGCCAGGCGCTGGCGGTGCCGGTGGACGCGGTGGAGGCGCTGGGCTGGGATGGCGATGCGCTGGAGGCGCAATGTTTCGCCTTCCTGGCCGCGCGATCGCGCGCCGGCTTGCCGCTGAGCTATCCCGCCACCACCGGCGTCCGCGCCCCGATGCCGGGCGGCGTGCTGACGCTGCCCTGACCGGACCCGGAACGTCGCGCTGGCCACAGAACGCCAAGCCGGAAATGAAAACGCGCGCCGAAGCCGGGGCGCGCGTTTCGTCAGATCGGCAGGAAACCCCGCTCAGTCGGCGGCCAGCGCCATCTGGCGGCGAGCGATGATCTGCCCGGCATGATCCTCCACCGCTTCGGCCACCGCATCGGCGTGGCTGGCGAAGATATGGTCGGCGCCTTCGAAGATGCGGTAATCGACGCGCACGTTCTTCTGGGTGTTGAGCTTGTCCACCAGCTTGCGCACGGCGGGTTCGGGCACCAGCTCGTCCGCGTCGCCCTGGATCATCAGCCCGCCGCAGGGACAGGGGGCGAGGAAGCCGAAATCGTAATGGTTGGCGGGCGGCGCGACGCTGACCCAGCCGGAGATCTCCGGCCGGCGCATCAGCAACTGCATGCCGATGAAGGCGCCAAAGGAATAGCCGGCAATCCACAACCCGCCGGCGCCGGGATTGACCGCCTGCATCCAGTCAAGTGCCGCCGCCGCATCGCCGATCTCGCCGATGCCGCCATCATAGCGGCCCTGGCTGCGGCCGACACCGCGGAAATTGAAGCGCATGACCGAGCAGCCCAGGCGCTGGAACGCCTGATACATGGAATAGGTGATGCGGTTATTCATGGTCCCGCCATGCAGCGGGTGCGGGTGCAGGATCAGCGCGACCGGCGCGCCGCTTTCCTTGGAATGGTGGTAGCGACCCTCGAGACGGCCATCCGGCCCGGCAAACATCACCTCAGGCATGGTGTTCCGAAATCCATCTTCTGATGTGCCAGACGAAACGGAACGAACCCGCACGGTCCGCCCCCACGTCTGCCCCTATCCCCAACAACGCTGCGGACCCCACCGCCCATATGCGCACGGCGTCCCGCGATTTCAGCCCGCTCCCATTGCAGCCCCGCCCTGTCCGCACCCACTCGCCGCCGCAAACCAGCCGCCTCGCATATGAGCGCCAAGGCGCATATCAGCCCTGACGCGCCCGCCGGTTCGCGCCGGGGGTGAATTCTTGACCGTGGCGGTTGGTTATTCTAGCGTTTCCTGGCGCGATCGGATGGGTCGTCGATCCACTCCTCCTGTCCTGCCGCCCGCTTCGCGCCGTCTGGCGTTGCGCGTCCGGGTGGTTGCGTCCCAGCGGTGTCCGCCCCGACGGGGGTTCATCTCCCGGAGTTGATCTCCCGGGGTCGTCTCGGTGGTTTCGGCCAGACGCTGCGGAAGGCGAAGCCCCTCGCCCAGCGACGGGATACCCCGGTCCGGAGGGATCGGAACCCTGTCACCGGCGCGTTGGACTATAGGTATCTCGGTCGTGCTTTCATAACGGAATTGACGCATGGCTTTCATGTTTCTGCGGGAATCGCTCAAGGCATACCGGGAACGCGACCCTGCTGCGCGCTCCACGCTGGAAGTTTTGCTTTGCTACCCCGGCCTGCACGCCGGGATGTGGCATCGCCTCGCCCATGCGCTGTGGCAATACCCGGCGCTGCGCGTCCCGGCCCGGTTCACCTCCCATATCGGGCGCTGGCTCACGGGGATCGAAATCCACCCGGCCGCCCGGCTCGGCCGGCGGCTGGTGATCGATCACGGCATGGGGGTGGTGATCGGCGAAACCGCCGAAATCGGCGATGATTGCTACATCTACCATCAGGTGACGCTGGGGGTCGCGCGCACCAGCGCCGGCAAGCGCCACCCGACGATCGGCAACAATGTCATCATCGGTGCCGGCGCCAAGGTGCTGGGTCCGATCACGGTCGGCGACAATGCCCGCATCGGCTCCAACGCGGTGGTGGTCGATCCGGTACCGGCCGATACCACGGTGGTCGGCATCCCTGCCCGCCCGGTGGAGCGCAAGCCGGCGCGCCCGCACGCCAAGCCGGCCTTCGATCCCTATGGCATGCCCTGCGATGACAGCCCCGACCCGCTGCTCGGCGATCTGGAGGAGCTGCGCACCGAAATCGCCGCGCTGGAGGCACGCATCGGCCGGCTTGCCGCCGCCACCCGACCGACGCGTGAAATCGCGGGCCAATAGGCGATGCAGCTATCGACACGCGGGCGCTATGCGGTGATGGCGATGGTCGAACTGGCCGCCCAGCAGGAAGCGGCCGAGGCGGATGAGGCGCTGGGCGATTGTCCGCGCGGCGCGACGACCTTGGCCGGGATCGCCGCCGAGCAGCATCTCAGCCTGGCCTATCTGGAGCAGATTTTCGCCCGGCTGCGCCGCGCCGGCCTGGTTGCCGCGCTGCGCGGCCCGGGCGGCGGCTACCGTCTGGCGCGCCCGGCCGCGGCCATTGCCGTGGCCGACATCATTGCCGCCGTCGATGAACGGATCGAGGCGACACGCTGCGAACCCGGCGCGCCGGGCTGCATCGCCGCCGACCCGGCCCGTCCGGCGCGGCGCTGCCGCACCCATGATCTATGGGCGGCGCTGGGCGAGACCATCGCCTGTTTCCTGGCCGAGATCACCCTGGCCGATGTGCTGGCCGGACGGATCAGCGCCCCCGCCCGCAGCGAGAGCATCGCATGAGCGTCTATCTCGACGCCAATGCCACCGAGGCACTGCGCCCGGAGGCGCGCGCGGCAATGCTCGGCGCGCTCGATGCCGCCAACCCCGCCTCGGTCCACCGCCCCGGCCGGGCGGCGCGGCGGCTGCTGGAAGATGCGCGCGAAAGCCTCGCCGCGCTGTTCGGCGCGCGCGCCGACGGGGTGATCTTCACCTCCGGCGGCACCGAGGCGAATGCGCTGGCGATCGCCGCGCTGGGCGCCGGGCGGCGGCTGATCCTGGGCGCGACCGAGCATGACGCGGTGCGGGCCGCCTGCCCGGGGGCGGCGATCCTGCGCGTCGATGGCGACGGCCGCGCCGATCTCGATCATCTGGCGGGCTTGCTGGCCGCGCCGGGCCCGGCTTTGGTCGCGCTGATGGCGGCCAATAATGAAACCGGCGTGCTCCACCCGATCGCCGAGGCCGCGGCGCTGTGCCGGGCGCATGGCGCGATGCTGCATGTCGATGCGGTGCAGGCGGGCGGACGCGTGCCGGTCAGCCTCGCCGCGCTGGGCGCCGACGCGCTGGCCCTGGCCGGGCACAAGCTGGGCGGACCGATGGGCGCGGGCGCGCTGCTGCTGG
>JAGWRU010000239.1 GCA_028869595.1 Rhodospirillales bacterium | reverse complement strand
GGCGCGGCAGGCGAAACTGCGGCGGGGATCGGCGCTGCGGGATGCGCGGCCTCGCCCGCGGCATCGACGGGCGCGGCCGGGATCGGCGCGGGTTCGGGCTGCGGCGCGACCGCGCCCGACATCTCTCCGCCTTCGCCCAGCAGGCGTTCGGCCGCGCCGTTCAGCGCGCCGCTCTGGCGCAGCTTTTCCGCGGCACGTTCGACCAGATGCAGCGGTTTCGGTCCGGCCATGTCCGCGCCTTTCAGATCAGCGCCGAGGAGCGCAGGATATGGGTGATGATCCCGCCATAGATCATCACCAATGCCAGCAACGCCGCCGCGAAGCGGGCAACCGTCATGAAGCGCTGGCGGAAGGGCGGCAGGGTCAGGATGGAAATACCGCCCAGCACCGGCAGGCCGATGGCGCGCAGATCATCCACGGTGGTGAAGGAGCGGTCGAGCTGGCCCAGCAGCATCATCACCGTGCCGCCGGCGCCCAGGCCCAGGATCAGCACGCCGGTGATCAGCAGCAGCCGGTTGGGCGCCACTGGCAGGCGCGGCAGGGTTGGCGGATCGACGATCTGCAGCTTCACCTTATCCGCGGTGGTATCGGCCGCCTGGGCGATATTGGCCGATTGCAGGCGGCTCAGTAATTCCTCGTAATTCTTGCGCAGCACGCCGTAATCGCGATCCATGTTCTGGTATTCCGCGATCAGCCCGGGCTGCTCGCGCTGGATCTTCTCCAGCCGGTCGAGGTAGCGGGTCGAATCGTCCGCCTGGCGCTGCAACGAACCAACCTGCCCGTCGGCCTGCACCAGCGCCACTTTCAACTGGTCATAGACCGGGTTGGGCACCGAACGCTTGGGGCCGAGATCGGCGGCAGCCTTGGCCGGTGTCTTGGGCGCTTTTTCCAGCGCGGCGATCAGCCGGCGCTGGGCGATGACGTCGGGATGCTGATCGGTATCGACCTGCAGAAGCTGTTGCAGGCGCAGTTCCGCCTGCTGCAATTCATTCGCCTGGTCATTGGGGTTCAGACCGCTGGCGCCGCTTTCCACTACCAGCATCGCGGGCGTCGTCTGCAATTCCTGCTTGATCGCGTCGCGCTTCATGATCGCATCCTGCAACTGGCCCTCGATCGTGGTGACCTGGTTGCGGGCATTTTCCACCGCCGACACGCCGGGCGACATGTCCGATGGCAGGATGTCCATGTATTTAGCGCGGAAATCGGCGCGCCGTCGCTCCGCGGCGCGCAGCTGCTGTTCATAGGAGGCGATCTGGTGTTCCAGGAAGCGCCTGGCATTCTCCATATCGGTGCGATTGCCGCCGGTGGCGCTTTCGACAAAGATCGTCAGCAGCGTCTGCACCACGTCGCGCGCCAGGCGCGGATTGGGATTGCGATAGCTGATGGTGAACAGATTGGCGGTCTGCGGCGTCACTTTGATGTTCGCGCTGAGCTGCGAGATCAGCCGCTCCCGATCGGTGGCGTTGTTCACCTGCAGATCGAGATCGGTCTTGGAGATCAGTTTTTCCAGATTGGGTCGGCTGAGCAGGGTGCGTTGCAGCACCTGCAACTGCGCCTCGGGCGAGCTTTCGGCGGCGATGCCGCGCAGCAGCGGCGTCAGGATGGCATCGGCATTGACGTAAAGCCGCGCGCTGCTTTCAAACTCGTTGGGCACGAGATAGACACCCACCCAGCCCAGGCCGCAGATCAGCCAGGCCAGAGCGATCCCCAGCCAACGCCGCCGCCAGGCAGCGCGGAGATAGCGTTGGAGGAGGAGACGCAAGGCTTCCATGACCGTGCTGCCCTAGAACCAGGATTGCGGGATAATCAGCGTATCACCCGGACGCATCTGGATGTTCTGGGAAATATCGCCGTTCTTGATCAGGTCGGTAAGATGGACGTGGATGGTTTCCGTCTTGCCGTCCGGCTCGCGGCGGATCAGCACGGCGCGATTGCCGGCGGCGAATTTGGTCAGGCCCTTGGTCGCGATCATCACGTCGAGCAATGTCATATGTTCCCGGTAGGGGATCGCCATCGGGTCCGTCGCCTCGCCGATCACCCGGATCTGGCGGTCGAACGGACCGACGAAGGAGCGGACGATGACGGTGACGTTCGGGTCCTGAATGTATTTCTTGAGCCGTGCCTCTAGATCCTTGGCGAGCTGGGACGGGGTGCGGCCGGCCGCCGTGACATCCTGGATCAGCGGCACGGAAATCCGCCCGTCGGGGCGCACCGCGACATCCGGCATCGACAGATCGGGCGCGCGATAGACGAAGACGCTGAGCGTATCGCCGGCGCCGATGACATATTCCCCGGCCGGGCGCGGCGTGGTCAGCGTGGCGGGAGCGGGCGGGGGCGGCGCGTCGCTGCAGGACGCCAGCCAGAGCGGCGTGCCCAGCAGCAGCGCGATCCGGAGCAGCGGATGCCGGAGCAGCGGGCGCCGGAGCAGCGGGCGCCGGAGCAGCGGACGAAGGCGGAAAATCATCACGAGCGTCGCTAAGCCCCCGTTTGAGGTTGGTCGGTCGGACACATGTCCAGCCGGAGTTCGGCGGCCCGCGCGGCAAAGCGGCCCGGCTCGGGCAGATCAGGCCCATCTAGGCGCGGAAGGAGTTGAACCCCCGCCTCTGCCATGTGATGGCAGCGCTCTGCCACTGAGCTACACGCCTTCGATCGATGCACGCTGCCTCCGGCCCGGCGCGACGCGGTCCGCGCCGTACTCCGCTTCGGCGTTAAAAACAACCGGCGGCGCATGGTCCCGATTAGCATTTCAGTCGCATCCGATCAATCGACCCGTTCCGCCGCATGCCGATCGAATGACATCTTGCGGTTGCAATTTCCTTACGATGGCGCCGGGGGCTTATCGCGAAATTGGCAGAAAACTCACATGAAATCAATTGGAAACCAAATTCATGCTGGCTTGGGCAGGATTAAGGAATTCGCGAGACACGTTTAATTTTGTGGATGAACCGTCTTTCTCGCGATAGAGTGTGAACACGCTTTGTAACGGGAACATGGTAGCCGGCAACGATCCGGCCAGGCTTGCGACGGCGCGGATTGGACCGGTTACGAACCGGCGGGTTTGTATGGTTTGGTCGTGATCGGACCGGTCATCGCCGGACACGATGCAACCGGGGCGGCGATGCATGGGGTCGGGTTGGCAGCTCCGTACCGGGGCGCGCAGGGGGCGATTGATGGCAGCGATGCCGCATCGGGGGTTGGCATGACCCGTTTGTTCGGCGCCTGGGTGGCACGCGAAACCGCGCTGCTGTGCCTGATCGACCTGATTCTGTCCTTTACGCTCGTCTATATGATGCTTGGCGTGCTGGCCGCCCCCGGGCTGCTGGGCCAGGACACGCTGCCCTTGCTGCCGCTCGGCGCCAAGCTGTCGGGCATTGGCTGGCGGCTCGCCGGGATCAATCTGGCCGCCACCCTGGCTGCGACGATCATTGCCGTGGCCGTCACCATCGGCCTCTATCGCCCCGAAATCACCCATCAGCCGCGCCTGCTGCCGCGCAATGCGATCATCGCCGGATGCCTGGCCTTCCCCGCCGCGGTGCTGGTCAGCGAAACCTTCCGGGTCGGGCTGTCGGGCCGCTACATGCTGTGGCTGATCGCGGTGCTGGTCGTCTGGGTGGCGACCGTGCTTTGCACCCGTCTGCTATTCGCCGTGGCGGTCCGCCGGCAATGGTTTCAGCGCCGCATCCTGATCCTTGGAACCGGACCGCGCGCCGCCGCCGCCGCCGCCGGCCTGGCCTCGCGCCGGGGTCAGTTCTTCGAGGTTGCCGGGCTTCTCGATCCCGCCGATCTGGCAACCGCCACGCCGGGAAGCGGCCCGCTCGCGCCGCAGACCCTGGCCGCGCGTCGGCTCTGGGCGGTGATGCTGGCATCCGAACCCGGGGTCGCCTTGCCGCTTGACGCACTGCTCGACTGCAAGCTGCGCGGCTTGCGGATGATGGACGACGTCACGTTCTGGGAACAGAATCTCGGGCGGATCAATCTCGATCAGACCGACGCGGCGCGGCTGGTGCTGGCCGACGGGTTTTCCTCGGGCGCGCTGATGCGCGGCATCAAACGGGCCAGCGATATCGCCGTGGCGCTGATCATTCTGATCCTCACCCTGCCGGTGATGGCGGCGACCGCGCTGGCCATCCGCCTGGACAGCAAGGGACCGATCTTCTACCGCCAGTGCCGGGTCGGCCTGCACGGGCGGAATTTCACCTTGTTGAAATTCCGCTCCATGGCGGTCGATGCCGAGGCGGCGGGCGCGCCACGCTGGGCGGAGCGCAAGGACCCGCGCGTGACCCGCATCGGCGCCTTCATCCGGGCCGTGCGCATCGACGAATTGCCGCAGGTATTCAACGTTCTGCGCGGCGAGATGAGTGTCGTCGGGCCGCGTCCGGAACGGCCGCATTTCGTCGCGCAATTGGCCCGCGCCATTCCTCTGTATGACCAGCGCGCCTATGTCAAGCCGGGCATCACCGGTTGGGCGCAGGTGAACTACCCCTATGGCGCCTCGGTCGAGGATGCGCGGGAAAAATTGTCGTACGACCTTTATTATGTGAAAAACCGCAGCGTGTTTCTCGATCTGGTGATCCTGGTCGCGACCGTCCGGGTGATTCTGTTCCGGGAGGGCGCGCGCTGAGGCTGGCGCGATGATTTTCGGACTGCCCGTTCTGATCGTGCTGCACGGTGTCGCGGCGGCGTTCTATGGCCTGCTGGCCATCCTTATCCTGTTGCGCCAGCGCAATCCCGGCCTGGATGGCGCGGGCGGGCGATCGGGCGTGCCGGGGCGCACCGGGATGTGGCTGGCGGCGGCCTGTCTGATCACCGCGCTCTGGGCGCTGACGGTGGCGCTGTCCTGGAATGCGCCGCTGGCCGGGCTTGCCAATCTGCTCGATGTCGGACGGGCATTGGGCTGGTATGGCTTTCTGCTGCACCTGTATCGCCGCACTTTGCCGGCGGAGCGGCGCAGCGCGCGGATGTTCACCGCGATGGGCGCGATGGTGCTGGCGCTGCTGCTGGGGCTGAGCCTGCTCGACCGGCTGGGCCATGTCTCCGCGCCCTGGTGGTGGCTGGGCTCGGTGGGCGCGCGTCTCGCATTATCGGTCAGCTCGCTCCTGCTGATCGAGAATCTCTACTTCAATGCAACCGAGGATGCGCGCTGGCATCTCAATCTCCTTTGCGTCGCGATCGGCGGCCTGGCGCTGTACGATCTGATGCTCTACTCTGACGCGCTGCTGTTCCGCCGCGTCTCCCTGGCGCTGTTCGAGGGGCGGGCGAGTGCCTTCGCCATGGCCGCACCTCTGATCGCGGTGGCGGCGGTGCGGAACCGGCGCTGGGCGATCGATATCCATGTCTCGCGGGACGCGGTGTTTCGCAGCGCGACACTGTTGATCAGCGGCCTGTTCCTGATGGGGCTGGCGGTGACCGGCGAGATTTTCCGCCGCGGCGGCTCCGAATGGGGGCTGGTGGCCGAGGTTTCGCTGGTATTCGCCGGCGTGCTGACCATCGCCGTGCTGCTGACCTCGGGCTCTGCCCGCTCGCGCATGCGCGCGGTGCTGGTCGATAATTTCTTCTCCCATCGTTTCGACTACCGCCAGCAATGGCTGCGCTGCGTCGAAACCCTATCGGCGCCGGAAGCCTATGTGCCGCTGCCGATGCGCGCCATCCGCGCCGCCGCTGCGATCGTCGACAGCCCGGCCGGCATGCTGTTCCTGCGCGCGCCGGAGGAGGTGGCCTTCGCCTGGGCCGGTTCCTGGAACATGCCGGCCGGGATGGAGCCGGTGCCGCCCGGCCATGCGCTGATCGGCGCCTTCCGCGACGGCGGCTGGATCGTCGATGTCGCCGCCGAGCCCGGGCTGCTGGCGGGGTTGGGCGCGGTGCCGCGCGCCTGGCTTGCCGTGCCGCTTCGCCATCTCGGCCAGCTTGCCGGCTTCGTGCTGCTGGCCCGCCCGCGCGCTCCGTTCCGCCTGGACCGGGAGGTCTATGACCTGCTGCGCATCGTCGCCGCCGAGATCGCCAGCCGCGTGGCGGAACAGCGGGCCAGTCAGGAATTGTCGCAAAGTCGCGACCTTCGCGCCTATACTACGCGCTTCGCCTTCGTCATCCACGATATCAAGAATGTATCCGGCCAGTTGTCGATGCTGCTTGCCAATGCCGAGACCCATGCCGCCAATCCGGAATTCCAGCGCGACATGCTGGCGACGGTGCGCGCCTCGGTCGCCAAGATCACCCGGCTGCTGGCCCGGCTCGCGGCGAATGAGGCACCGCGCCGCGCCGCCCTGATCTCGCCCGCCGAGCGGATCGGTGCCATTGTCGAGTCCCGCCGCCCGCTGCTGGGCGCGCGGCTGGTGCTGGAGGGGGATGGCGCGGATGCGGCGATCGGCATGGATGCGGATCAGTTCGACGCGGTGATCAATCACCTGCTCGACAATGCCCTGGAGGCATCGGGCGCGGGTGAGATCGTGCGGATCGCGCTGCGCCAGGATGGCTTGCGCGTCGAGATCGCGGTGATCGATCGGGGCCGGGGCATGGACGCGCAATTCGTGCGCGACGATCTGTTCCGCCCGTTCCGCTCCACCAAGCAGGGCGGGCACGGCATCGGGGCGTTTCAGGCCCGCGCCTTGCTGCGCGCGGCGGGCGGCGATCTGCTGGTTGCCAGCGTGCCGGGCGAGGGCACGACGATGCGCGTGGTGCTGCCCTGCCTGCGGGTTGCCGATGCGACCGCCACGGCGGTCGGGTAGGACGCGCCATGGCCAAGCCTGTTCTGCTGGTGGTCGAGGATGACGAGGGGCTCGCCGCGCAATATCGCTGGGTCTTCCCCGAGCATAGCGTGTTGCTGGCCGGCGGACGGGCGCAGGCAGTAGCGTTGGCGGAGAAGGAGAAGCCGGCGGTCGTGCTGCTCGATCTCGGCCTGCCGCCCGATCCGGACGGGGTGAGCGAGGGCTTCGCCACGCTCGGCGAATTGCTGCGCCGGGCGCCGGCCACCAAGGTGATCGTGGTGACCGGCAACAGCCAGCATGAAAGCGCCCTGCGCGCCGTCGCCCAGGGCGCCTATGATTACTGCGAGAAGCCGGCCGAGCCGGAGGTGCTGCGCACCATCGCCGCGCGCGCCGCCCATCTGCACGCGCTGGAGGAGGAAAACCGCCGCCTGGCCGCCGCCGCGCCCAGCCGCTCGCCGATCGAGCGGATTGTCACCGCGGCGGAACCGATGCTGAAAATCTGCCGCGATATCGAGAAGCTGGCGCAGGCCAATGTGCCGGTGCTGCTGCTCGGCGAGAGCGGCACCGGCAAGGAGGCGCTGGCGCGGGCCCTGCACGATCTCGGCCCGCGCGCGCGCCAGCCATTCGTTGCCATCAATTGCGGCGCCATCCCCGAAAATCTGCTGGAGAGCGAGCTGTTCGGCTATGAGCGCGGCGCCTTCACCGGCGCCGTCAAGCAGACCATCGGCAAGATCGAAAGCGCCAATAAGGGCACGCTGTTCCTCGATGAGATCGGCGACCTGCCGCATCCGTTGCAGGTCAAGCTGTTGCGCTTCCTGCAGGACCAGATCGTCGAGCGGATCGGCGGGCGCCAGCGCATTCAGGTCGATGTGCGCATCGTTTCGGCGACCAATCAGGGGGTGGAGGAGGCGGTCCAGGAAGGGCGCTTCCGCAGCGACCTGTTCTATCGCATGAACGCGGTCACGCTGCGCATTCCGCCGCTGCGCGAGCGTGGCGGCGATGTGCTGCTGCTCGCGAATTATTTTCTCACCCGGTTCAATCGCGAATTCTCCCGCTCGATCCGCGGCTTCACCGAGGCGGCGGCGGATGCGCTGGCGGCGCATGAATGGCCGGGCAATGTGCGCGAGCTGGAAAACCGCATGAAGCGCGCCGTGGTGATGGCCGAGGCCCGTCAGATCGACGCGCCGGATCTGGAACTGGCGGCGCCCGCCGAAACCGCCATCGATCTCGATCTGCGCGCGGCGCGGATGCGGGCCGAACGCGCGGTGATCCAGGCGGCGCTGGCGCGCGCCAATGGCACGCTGTCGGCGGCGGCGAAACTGCTCGGCGTCAGCCGCCCGACGCTGTATGGGCTGATGGATGCGCATGGCCTCTCCCCGGAGGCTGCCCGCCCGGGCCCGGGCGAGGGCGCAACGGAAGAAGGCGCCAGCGGCGCCGAAGTGAACTGAGGATGCTGACCATGGCCCAAAGCCGCCCCTCCCGCCTGTTCCGTGTCGATCCGCAGCGCGCTCTGCTGCCCGGTCTGTTGGCGCTGGGCCTGGCCGCCGCCCTGCCATCGGTGGCCCATGCCGATGCCACCTCCTATCTGCGCCAGGCGCAGCAGGCGCTGTCGAAGGGCGATCTGAAAGCCGCGCAGATCGATCTGCGTAACGCGGTCAAGGCCGATCCGCAGAACGGCGCGGCGCGCTATGAACTGGCCAAGGTCGCCTTCGATCTCGGCGATCCGGTCGCTGCCGAGCGCGAGGCGCGCAACGCCTCGGTGCGCGGCTTCGATCCGCATCTGGTGGTGCCGCTGCTCGGCCAGTCGATGCTGGCGCAAGGCAAGTTCAAGGAACTGCTCCAGCAGATGACGGTGCTGCACAAGGATCCCGGCGTCGATGCGCTGATCCTCGTGCAGCGCGGCTATGCCTATAGCGGCCTCAACCAGCTCGACGATGCGGCGCAATCCTTTGCCGCCGCCGAGAAGCTCGCGCCGAACGAGACCGGACCGCTGCTGGCCGATGCGCGCCTTGCCATGGCGCGCGGCGATCTCACCACGGCCGAGCAGAAGATCGACCGGGCCTTGCTGCTGCAGCCCAAATTGCCGGCCGTGCTGCTGGCCAAGGCCCAGTTGCAGCGGCTGAAGGGCGACATGGTGGGCGCGCTGTCGGTGTTGGATCAGGCGATCGCGATCGACCCGTCCAATGTGCAGGCCAAGCTCGACCGCGCCGCCGTGCTGATTGCCACCGGCCATGTCGATGCCGCCAAGAAAGACGTCGACGCGGTGCTGGCCGCCACCCCGGGCAGCGTGCAGGGGCTGTATCTGCAGGCCGTGCTGCTCGCCCAGGCCAAGGATTATCAGGGCGCCGAACTCGCGCTCAACCGCATCTCCGCCTTCATGCCGCGCATTCCGCGTGCTTATTTCCTGGAGGCGATGGTCAAGCAGCAGCTCGGCCTGCCGGAACAGGCCGAGAGCGCGGCGCAGAAATACCTCGCCCGCGCGCCCAATGATCTGGCCGCCTACAAGCTGCTGGCGCAGATCCAGTTCTCCATGCATCGCCCGCTCGAAGTGATCGCGACGCTGCGCAAGGTCGCGGAATCGGGTCATGCCGATGCCGCCACGCTCGATCTGCTGGGTCGCGCCTATGCCCTGGCCGGTCAGCCGGCCGAGGCGGCCGATGCCTTCCAGCGTGCGGTGGCGCTGGCCCCCAATGATGTCGGCCTGCAGACGCGGCTCGCTTCGGTGCGACTCAGCCTCGGCCATCCCGATCAGGCAATGAGCGATCTTGATCACACGCTTACCCTCGATCCCAAGAACGCGCAGGTCGGTCAGGCCTATTTCTTCGCAGCCCTGGCGACCGGCGATCTGGCCAAGGCCAAGGCGGCGCTGGCCAAGGTGCAGGCCGTCCAGGGCGACAGCCCGTCGGTGCAGAATCTCGGCGGGCTGCTGAAGCTTTCCGCTCTTGATCTGCCCGGGGCGGAGAAGGATTTCCGCGCCATCACCCAGGCCACGCCGGATTACACTCCCGCCCAGGTCAATCTGGTGCGGGTGCTGATCATGGAAGGGAAGACGCCGGAGGCGATGAAGCTGCTCGGCGCGATCCTCGACAAGGCACCCACCAGCGAGCCGGCGCTGACCATGATGACGGCGCAGCTGATGGCGGCGAACAAAGTGTCCGACGCCGTTGCCCTGCTGGCGCGCGCGCATGATGCAACGCCGGGCGATACGCGCCTGGCGATGAATCTGGCCGATCTCTATGTCCGTGACGGCAAGCCGCAAAAGGCGCTGGATCTGATCAGCGCGACCGAGGCGACGCTGAACAAGGCGGCGCTGGCGCCGACCCCCAAGGATGCGCAGGGCCAGAAGGCGATCGTCGCCGACAAGGCGCAGGCGCTGCCGGGCACCACCGATCTGATGCTGGCCAAGGCCAATGCCGAGGTGGCGCTGTCGCATCCGGATGCTGCGCGCCAGACGCTGAGCGATCTGCTGAAGGTCAATCCCCAGGCCATGGCGGCGCGGCGGCAGTTGATTGCGCTGCTGATGCAGGCGAATGATTTTCAGGATGCCCGCAACGTGATCCAGGCCGGCATGGCGGTGATGCCGCGCAATTACGAGCTGGAGCAGGATTACGTGATGGTCGATCTGAAAGCGACCGGCATTGCCGCGGCGCTTTCGACCGCCGATCAGTTGCAGCAGGAGGATCGTGATTTCATCGCCGCGCGGGCGCTGAAGGGCGATGTCTACATGGCGGCGAACCGGCCCGAGGATGCTGCCAAGGCCTATCAGGAAGCGCAGGATGCGAGCCCCAACGCGCTGTTCGTCACCCGCCTGTCCGGGGCGCTGGAGCGCGCCGGCCATCCGGACGAGGCCGAGGCCAAACTGGTCGACTGGGTGCAGGCCCATCCGGCCGATCTCAACGTGGCCGGGATCCTGGCCAATCTCTATATCGCCAATAACCAGCTGGATAAGGCGGTGCCGGTGCTGAAGACGGTGCTGGCGGCAAAGCCGCATGATCCGGTGGCGCTTAATAATCTCGCCTGGATCTATGGCGAGCAGAAGAATCCCGCCGCGGAGGATCTCGCCCGCCAGGCCTATATCCTTTCTCCTGGCCCGCAGACCGCCGATACGCTGGGCTGGATCCTGGTCAGCAACGGCAAACCCGAGACCGGGGTGGCGCTGCTGCGCCAGGCGGCCAGCGAAAACCCGACGGATCCGCGCGTGCAATATCATTTCGCGGTGGCGCTGAACGATACCGGCAGCAAGGCCGAGGCGGCGAAGCTGCTCAGCGGGGTCGTGGCCAGCAAGGCCGACTTCCCCGAGCGCGCGGCCGCGGAAAAGCTGCTGCACACGCTGAACAAGGGCTGACGGGCGGGGCAGGCGGGGAGCCGCGATGCGCGCAATCGCCTTTCTGATCGGCATGGCGGCGATGCTGCCGATGTCGATGCGCTATCCGTTTATCGGCGTGCTGCTATGGGGCTGGATCTCGTTCATGAACCCGCATGAACTGGTCTATGGCTTCGGCACCAGCCTGCCCTGGGCGTATATTATTTTCGGCTTCATGCTGGTTGGTTGCGTGGTCGGGCGCGAACCCAAGCGCCTGCCCAACACCGCCTTGGTCTGGCTGATCATCGCCTTCATGGTCTGCACCTCCTATCCTCAGATCTTTGCCCTGGCCAACCCGATCCTGGTGTTCGACAAATGGGAATTTGTCGAGAAAGTCTGCCTCTTCCTGCTGGTCACCGCGGCGATGGTGAATACCCGCGAGCGCATCCATGCGCTGATCTGGGTGATGGTGATCTCGCTGGCGTTTTACGGCATCAAGGGCGGCGCGTTCACGCTGCTGACCGGCGGCTCCTCGCATGTGTTCGGTCCGCCGGGGACGATGATTTCCGACAACAATCAGCTTGCCACCGGGCTGCTGACCACCCTGCCGCTGATGAATTATCTGCGGATGCAATCGCGCCACCGGATCATCCGTATCGGCTTCGTGGTGACGATGGTGCTGACGCTGTTCGCGGTACTGGGCAGCTATTCGCGCGGTGCCTTGCTGGGCTGCGGCGCGGTCGCCTTCTTCTTCTGGCTGCGCGGGCGCAACAAGCTGATCTCGGCGGTGGCGGTGGTCCTGGTGCTCGGTCTGGGACTGAGCTTCATGCCGGCGAAATGGACCGAGCGCATGTATTCGATCGAGCATTATCAGCGCGATGCCTCGGCGGAAGGACGGCTGAATATCTGGCATGTCACGATTCTGATGGCCGAGGACCGGCCGCTGGTCGGCACCGGCTTTTACGGCCCCTATACCCAGCGCATCGTCAATCTCTACGATCCGATGGTGCAGGCCCGCGCGGTGCACAGTATCTGGTTCGAGATTCTCGGTGAGAACGGCATTCCCGCGCTGCTGGCCTGGGCCGGCATGTCCTTCGTCACCTTCCTCAACACAAGGCGTATTCTGAAATACGCCAAAGGGGTGGAGGGATTGGCCTGGGCGCGCGATTTCGCGCTGATGGCGCAGGTCTCGATGATCGGCTTCCTGACGGCGGGAAGCTTCCTGTCGATGTGTTACTGGGATTTCTACATGACGCTGCTGGTGGTGGTGGGCGCGGTCTGGGAATTGGTGCGCGCCGAGGTGCGTCCGCGCGTGACCGCCTGGGCGCCGATCGGTGCCTCCGACCGTCTCGCCGTTTCACGATAGGGAAGGGGAAGGCGCATGCAGGAAGGCATTCTGCTGCTGGTCGTCACCGGCGCGATGTTCTGGCTGTGCCTGTGGTTCATCACCGATCGCAGCAAGCCGTCCAAATACTGGTGGCCCTTCGACATGCCGATCCATGGCGAGAACGACCATCTGGCCGGGGTGGAGGATAATCCCCAGGATTGGCGCCATCGCCGCCAGGGATCGCGCGCCGCACCCAACCCGGGACGCGCCGGCGATACCCCGCCTGGGCGCAGTCAAGCAGCGAAAGACAGCGAACGGACATGGCGCCGCTCCGGCTCCTGATCTTCTCCACCCTGTTTCCCAACGCAGCCCGGCCCAATCACGGCGTGTTCGTCGAGAACCGGCTGCGTCATCTGCTGGCATCGGGCACGGTGGAGGCGAGCGTGCTTGCCCCGGTGCCCTGGTTCCCGAGCCGCCATCCGCGCTTCGGCGACTGGGCGCGCCATGCTGCCGTCCCGTACCAGGAACAGCGCCATGGCCTGACCATTCACCATCCGCGCTATGCCGTGCTGCCGCGCATCGGCATGAATGTCGCGCCGATTCTGCTCTATCGCGCCGCCCTGGCCGGCGCCCGCCGGCTGATCGCCGCCGGCGCGCGCTTCGATGCGATCGACGCGCATTACATGTATCCGGACGGGGTCGCCGCGGTGTGGCTGGGCCGGGCGCTGGGCGTGCCGGTGGTGGTCACCTCGCGCGGCACCGATGTCAATCTGATCCCCCGCCACGCTATTCCCCGCCGGCTGATCCAGGGGGCGATCCGCGATGCCGCGCATCTGGTCGCGGTCAGTGCCGCGCTGGCCGAAGTACTGATCACGCTCGGCGCGCCGGCCGAGAAGGTGACGGTGCTGCGCAACGGGGTGGATACCGCGCTGTTTCGCCCGCCCGTCGATCGGCAGGCCACGCGCGCCGCGCTGGGGCTTGACGGGCCGACGCTGCTTTCGGTCGGGCTGCTGATCGAACGCAAAGGCCATCATCGCGTGATCGAGGCGCTGCGCGGACTTCCCGGCCATACGCTGCTGATCGCCGGGGAAGGGCCGGAGCGGGCGGCGCTGGAGGCGCTGGCGGCGCGTCTGGGCGTGGCCGGGCGGGTGCGCTTCCTGGGCGCCCGCCCGCATGCGGAGCTGCCGGCGATCTATGGCGCGGCGGATGCGCTGGTGCTCGCGTCGTCGCGCGAAGGTTGGGCCAATGTGCTGCTCGAGGCGATGGCCTGCGGCACGCCGGTGGTGGCCAGTCCGATCTGGGGCAATCCCGAAGTGGTGCGCGAACCGGCGGCGGGGCTGATCGCGGCGGCGAACACGCCGGCGGCGATAGAAGAGGCCGTCGCCGCGCTGCTGGCCGCGCCGCCGGCGCGAACGGCGACACGCGCCTATGCCGAGCGCTTCGGCTGGGAGGAGACTACGGCCGGGCAGCTCGCGATTTTTCGCGGGATCACGGGGTAGGGCGGCGAGGGAAGCCGGGTATCTGCCCGACTTCCGCGCGCCTTGGCGGTATTTTCGCGCCCGCCTATTTGCCCTTCCAGACCGGCTTGCGCTTGCTCAGAAAGGCGTCCATCCCCTCGCGGAAATCCTCGCTCAGGTAGCACATCAGGATCAGATCCTTATCCATTCCCTGCAATTGCTGATCGCGCAGGCGGCGCAGCGCCTCCTTGGTGGCGCGCAGCGTCAGCGGCGCCTGGCTCGCCACCAGCTGGGCCAGCTCCGTCGCGCGCGCCAGCAGCGCGTCCCGGTCGGGCAGAATTTCGCTCATCAGGCCGATGCTGCGCGCTTCCTCGGCTTCCACCAGGCGGGAGGTGAAGATGATCTCCTTGGTGCGGGCCGCGCCGATCAGCCCGGACAGGCGGGCGTAATTGGCCATCGACAGGCAATTGCCCAGGGTGCGCGCGATCGGGAAGCCGAAGCGCGCATTGGCCGCGCCGATGCGGATGTCGCAGGCCGCGGCGATGCCGGCGCCGCCGCCGGTGCAGGCCCCGCCAATGGCGGCGATGGTCGGCACCGGGCAGCGCTCCAGCGCGCCCAGCACGCCGTCGATGCGCGCCTCATAGGACAGCGCATCCTCGGCGGTGTGGAAGCTGCGGAACTGGCTGATATCGGTGCCGGCGGCGAAGGCCTTCTCGCCGGCCCCGGTCAGCACCAGGGCGCGGATCTCGGGGGTGGTCTCGGCCTCGGCGACGATCTCCACCAGGCGCTCGTACATCGCGAAGGTCAGCGCGTTGCGCGCTTCGGGGCGGTTGAAGGTGACGTAGCCGACGCCGTCCTTCCGCTCGAACAGCAATTCTTCGCTCATGGTGCGGTCCTTTTCCGGGTGTGGCGGCGGTTTTACCAGATCGCCCGCCTTGCGCCATCCTGCGGGGTTGCGGGATGGCGGAGTTTGCCGCCCAATGCGGGGCGGGGGCGCGCGCATGAGCTGGCAGAGGGAACTCGACGAACTGGCCCGGCGCAAGGCGCTGGCGGCGGCGATGGGCGGGCCGGCGCGAGTTGCGCGCCAGCATGCCGGCGGAAGGCTGACGGTGCGCCAGCGGATCGAGCAGCTGCTCGATCCGGCCAGTTTCCAGGAAGTGGGCGCGCTTGCCGGCGCCGGCGAATACGGCGCCGATGGCGCGCTTGCGCAGTTCACCCCCGCCAATTGCGTGTTCGGACGCGGCTTGCTGGATGGCCGCCCGGTCGTCGTGGCCGGCGATGATTTCACCGTGCGCGGCGGTTCCGCCGATGCGGCGATCGCGCGCAAGCTGCGCATGACCGATGAGATGGCCGCCGCGTTGCGTCTGCCGCTGATCCGCCTGATCGAAGGCTCCGGCGGCGGCGGCTCGGTGAAAACGATCGAAACGACGGGGCGGGCCAATCTGCCGGGCGGGCTCGGCCCGTCCTCGGGCATGGACCTCGCTATCGCCAATCTGGGCCAGGTGCCGGTCGTCGCGCTGGGGCTGGGCGCAGTCGCGGGGCTCGGGGCGGCGCGCATGGCGGCCAGCCATTTCTCGGTCATGGTGAAGGACCTGTCGGCGATGTTCGTCGCCGGGCCGCCGGTGGTGGCGCGGCTGGGCGAGGTGCGCGAGAGGCAGGAACTCGGCGGCTGGCAGGTGCAGATCGCGGCCGGCGCCGTCGACCTCGCCATCGACAGCGAGGCGGAGGCTTTCGCCGCCGCGCGCCGTTTTCTGTCCTATCTGCCTGCCTCCGTCTGGGACCTGCCGCCGCGCGTGCCGGGATGGGACGATCCCGCCCGGCGGGAGGAGGCGCTGCTGGCCATGGTGCCGCGCGATCCGCGCGCAGCCTATCACATGCGCCGCATCCTGGCCGCGATCGCCGATCATGACAGCGTGTTCGAACTCGGCGCCGGGTTCGGCCGCTCGGTGATCACCGCGCTTGCCCGTTTCGATGGCTGGCCGGTTGCGGTGCTGGCCGGCGATCCGCTGTTCCATGGCGGCGCCTGGACGGCGGATGCCTGCCAGAAGATCATCCGCTTCATCGATCTGGCGGAAACATTCCATCTGCCGGTGCTGCATCTGGTCGATTGCCCGGGCTTTCAGGTCGGCCTGGCCGCGGAACAGAGCGCGGTGATCCGCTGGGGGGTGCGCGCCATCGCCGCGATCACCCAGACCAGCGTGCCCTGGTGCAGCGTCATCGTGCGCAATGTCTTCGGCGTCGGCGGCATGGGCCATCAGCCGGGCAACCGCCTGGCGCTGCGCTATGCCTGGCCGTCGGCGCGCTGGGGATCGCTGCCGCTGGAAGGCGGGATCGAGGCGGCCTATCGCGCGGAGATCGAGGGCGCGGCCGACCCGGCCGCGAAACTGGCCGAGATCGAAGCGCGCCTGAGCGCGCTGCGCTCGCCCTTCCGCACCGCCGAGGCGTTCTGGGTGGAGGATATCATCGACCCGCGCGAAACCCGCCGGCTGGTCTGCGATTTCGCCAATCTCGCCGCGCCGCTGCGCAGGCCCGGCCCGGTGCGCTTCGCGATGCGGCCCTGAGCGCGCGGCACGGCGCCGGCGCCGGCTTGGCGCATCCGCCGTTTCGGCCTAGAGTCCGTCCCTGAGCACGACCGGTTCGACCCGAGAATCGTGCCGCCCACGCGATGGGCACAGGGCAGGAGTTCGTTCGTGCAGCCGACCGACATCCGCGATCCCGCATATTTCCACAAAGTGGTGGATTGCCAGTTTGCCTGTCCGGCGCATACGCCGGTTCCCGAATATATCCGCCTGATCGCCGCCGGCCGCTATGCCGACGCCTATCTGGTGAACTGGCATTCCAATGTCTTTCCCGGCGTGCTCGGGCGCACCTGCGACCGGCCCTGCGAGCCGGCCTGCCGGCGCGGGCGGGTGGAGGAGCAGCCGGTGGCGATCTGCCGCCTGAAGCGCGTCGCCGCCGATTACAAGGGCGATATCCGCGCCCGCCTGCCGGCACCGGGCGCGAGGAACGGCAAGCGGATCGCGCTGGTCGGCGCCGGGCCTGCCTCGCTGACAGTGGCGCGCGATCTCGCCCCGCTGGGTTACGACATCACCTTGTTCGATGCCGATCCCGCCGCCGGCGGTATGATCCGCAGCCAGATCCCGCGCTTTCGCCTGCCCGAGACGGTGATCGACGAGGAGGTGGGCTATATTCTCGATCTTGGCATCACCACGCGTTTCGGGGAGCGTATCGACAGTTTGCGGGCGCTGCGCGGGCAGGGCTTCGATGCCGTCTTCATCGGCTCCGGCGCGCCGCGCGGGCGCGACCTCGATCTGCCGGGCAGGGCCGAGGCGGCGGCGCGGATCCATATCGGCATCGACTGGCTGTCCTCGGTATCCTTCGGCCATATCACGCAGATCGGCCGGCGCGTGGTGGTGCTGGGCGGCGGTAACACCGCGATGGATTGCTGCCGCTCCGCCCGCCGGCTGGGCGGTGCGGAAGTGACCGTGGTGGTGCGCTCCGGATTTGCGGAGATGAAGGCCTCGCCGTGGGAAAAAGAAGATGCGATGCACGAGGATATTCCCATCCTGAACTACCTCGTGCCGATTGCCTTCACCCATGCCGATGGCAGGCTGACCGGGGTGACATTTCAGAAAGTCAGGCCGGAACGTGACGCAACCGGCCGGCGCAGCCTGGTGCCGACCGGCGAGCCCGATCACCATATCCCCTGCGACGATGTGCTGGTCGCGGTCGGGCAGGAAAATGCGTTCCCCTGGATCGAACGCGATCTCGGCCTCGATTTCGACCGCTGGGGCCTGCCCGTGCTTGATCCGACGAGCCTGCAATCGAGCCTGCCTGGCGTGTTCTTCGGCGGCGATGCCGCTTTCGGACCGAAGAACATCATCTGGGCGGTGGCGCATGGGCATCAGGCGGCGATCTCGATCGATCTGCATTGCCGCGGGCTCGACCCCAGCATCCGTCCGCCGCCGGATGTCGCGATCGCCAGCCAGAAGATGGGCATTCATGAATGGAGCTATGACAACGCGATCTCGCTGGATAGGCGCTTTCGCGTGCCGCTGCGCGACAAGGCGCAGGCTCTCGCCGATATCCGCGCCGAGGTGGAGCTGGGGTTCGATGACGCGCTGGCCTATCAGGAAGCGCAGCGCTGCCTGAACTGCGATGTCCAGACGGTATTCACGGATCGGCTGTGCATCGAATGCGATGCCTGCGCCGATATCTGCCCGACCGATTGCATCACCTTCACCATCAATGGCGAGGAGGCGGAGCTGCGCACCCGCCTGGCCGCACCTTCGCCCGATCTCTCCCAGGCACTTTATGTTTCGGACGCGCTGAAGACCGGGCGGGTGATGGTCAAGGACGAGGATGTCTGCCTGCATTGCGGCATGTGCGCCGAGCGCTGTCCGACCGGAGCCTGGGATATGCAGCGCGTCCTGATCGAAATGGCGCAGGCGAAAGGGGGCGCGTCATGCTGCAAAGCGTGAACGGGGTGGCGCCGATCGCGCGGGTCAATGATTTCGTCGTGCGTTTCGCCAATGTGAACGGCTCCGGCTCGGCCAGTGCCAATCAGCTATTCGCCCGCGCCATCATGCGCATGGGGATTCCCATCGCGCCGCGCAACATCTTTCCCTCCAACATTCAGGGCCTGCCGACCTGGTTCGAGGTGCGGGTAAGCGAGGCCGGCCATCTCGGCGCGCGCGGCGGCACCGATCTGATGGTGGCGATGAATCCGCAGACCTGGGATCAGGATGTCGCCGCCATCGAGCCGGGCGGCTATCTGTTCTACGACAATACCCGCCCGATCCCGGCCAGCCGCTTTCGCGACGACATCACCGTGATCGGCATGCCGCTGACCGAAATCTGCAACGCCGCCTACAGCGATCCGCGGCAGCGGCAATTATTCAAGAATATCCTCTATCTCGGCGCATTATCGGCGCTGCTGGAGATGGAGATCGGCGCCATCGAGACGCTGATTGCCGAGCAGTTCAAGGGAAAATCCAAGCTGATCGCGCCCAATCTCAAGGCGCTGCATATGGGCCGCGATCATGCGCTCGCCCAGCTTTCCTGCCCGATCGGGCTGCGTCTTCGGCGTGCGGATGCGGTGGGGGAGCGGATTTTCATCGACGGCAATGCCGCCGCCGCGCTGGGCGCGGTCTATGGCGGGGCGACGGTCTGTGCGTGGTATCCGATCACCCCCTCCTCCTCGCTGGCCGAGGCCTTCACGCGCTGGGCCAATCGCTATCGCCGCGCGCCGGAAACCGGGGCCAGCCGCTTCGCCATCGTGCAGGCCGAGGATGAGCTGGCATCGATCGGCATGGTGATCGGCGCCGGCTGGAACGGCGCGCGGGCCTTCACCGCGACCTCCGGGCCGGGGATCTCGCTGATGCAG
>JAGWRU010000238.1 GCA_028869595.1 Rhodospirillales bacterium | reverse complement strand
TTGATCTGGTTGAAGGTCTTCATCGCCTCGATCAGCAGCAGGGTCTGCCCGGCGGTCACGCTTTGGCCCACCGTCACGAAGGGCGCGGCGCCGGGTTCGGCAGCCAGATAGGCAACCCCCACCATCGGGCTAAGCACGGCGCCGGGATGCTTGGCATCATCGACCGCCACAGGGGCGGCGGCCGGCGCGGCGGCAACCGGGGCCGGCGCGGCGACGGCGGCGGGCGCGGTCTAGGCGACCGGCGCCGCGCTCAACGTGCGCGCGACGCGGATGCGGCTGTCCTTCTCGGCGATCTCGATTTCCGAAAGCCCGGTTTCGGTCAGGATCGTCGCCAAGGTGCGGATCGCCTCGGGGTCGAAGGGAATTCGGTTCATGCACCCTGCTCCAGCAATTCGGCCATGGCGATCAGGGCGAGCGCATAGCCGCGCACCCCCAGGCCGCATATCACCCCCGTGGCCGCCTTGGACACGTAGGACATATGACGGAATTCCTCCCGCCGATGGATATTCGTGACATGCACCTCGATCACCGGAAGCTGCACCGCCAGCAGCGCATCCATCAGCGCGATCGAGGTGTTGGTGTAACCCGCCGGGTTGATCACGATGCCGGACGCCCGGCCCCGGCATTCCTGCACCCAGGAAATCAGCTCGCCCTCGCCGTTGGTCTGACGGAAATCGATGGCGAGGCCCAGCTGGTCGGCGGTTTCGGCGCAAAGCTGCTCGACATCGTCGAGCGTGGCGGCGCCGTACAGCTCCGGCTGGCGCAGGCCGAGCATGTTCATGTTCGGCCCGTTCAGCACGGCGATCAGCGGCGGACCGGCAGGAACCTGCATGGCTTGCCTGGAACTGGTTGCGGACATCTGGCCCGCCCCTAGCATAGCGGGCCGCGCCGGTCCAATGCGCGAAGCGGGAAAGCGGGTGGGCAGGGCCGTATGCCGCCCCCTTCCTTGTCGCGCCGGGTCGCGATGCCCATACTCCGCCCATGCAGACCAGCCTGACCGTGACCCTGAATGGCGAGGACCGTTGCTTCGACGGTCCGCTCAGCGTGGCCGCCCTGCTGGCGCGGCTCGGCCTCGATCCGCGCAAAGTGGCGGTGGAGCGCAATGCCGCCATCGTCTCCCGCTCCGTCTACGGGGAAACCTGGCTGACCGGCGGGGATCGTCTGGAAATCGTGCATTTCATCGGCGGAGGCTGACCATGGACGCCATCACCCCCAAAACCGACGACACGTGGAGTGTGGCAGGGCGGCACTTCACCTCCCGCCTGATCGTCGGCACCGGCAAATACAAGGATCTGGAGGAGACCGCCGCCGCCATCGAGGCGAGCGGGGCGGAAATCGTCACCGTCGCGGTGCGGCGGGTCAATCTGTCCGATCCCAAGGCGCCGATGCTGCAGGATCATGTCGATCCCAAGCGCTATACCTACCTGCCCAACACCGCCGGCTGCTTCACGGCCGAGGAGGCGGTGCGCACCCTGCGCCTGGCGCGCGAGGCGGGCGGGTGGAATCTGGTGAAGCTGGAGGTGCTGGGGCCGGCGCCGCTGCTTTATCCCGACATGCAGGGCACCTTCGCGGCGGCCGAGGTGCTGATCAAGGACGGGTTCGAGGTAATGGTCTATTGCGCCGACGACCCGCTGGCCGCGAAACGGCTAGAGGAGATGGGCTGCGTCGCCATCATGCCGCTTGGCGCGCCGATCGGCTCCGGGCTGGGACTGCAGAACCCGGCCATGCTGACGATGATGATGGAACAGGTGAAAGTGCCCTTCCTGGTCGATGCCGGGGTGGGCACGGCATCCGACGCGGCGATCGCGATGGAGCTGGGCTGCGATGCCGTGCTGCTGAATTCGGCGATCGCGCACGCCAAGGACCCGGTGCGCATGGCGCGCGCGATGAAGCACGCGGTGATCGCCGGGCGGGAGGCGTTTCTGGCCGGACGCATGCCGAGAAAGATGGGCGCGGACCCGTCCAGCCCGTTGACGGGGTTGATCCGGTAACGCGCAAGCGCCATGGCCATGAAACATCGCCCGCATCCCGGCGAACTGATCCGCAAAGACGTACTGGCGGAACTGCGCCTGTCGGTCACGGAAGCGGCGGAGCGGCTGGCCATGTCGCGCGTCGCCCTGTCTCGGGTGGTGAACGGCAAGGCGGGCATCAGCGCGGATCTGGCTATCCGGCTGGAAAAGGCCGGCGTCGGTACCGCGCGGGCATGGCTTGCGATGCAGAGCAGCTACGATCTGGCCCGCGCGATGGAGCACCAACAGCCGCCGGTGCGAGCGTTACAGAACGCAAACTGACACCACCAGGCCGCATGAAAAAAGCCGGCCCCGCGAGGGACCGGCTTTCTTCGTTGCCTCGGGCGGGCCCGTTCAGGCGGTCAGGCGCAGGCCGCTATCGTAGACCGGATAGGCGTCCAGCGGCTCGGCGCGCAGCGTCAGGGTGATCGCGCCCCGGGTCGGCGGCAGGGTCAGCGTCGCTTCGCCGTTGGTCCAGCGCCACATTTCGGCATAGCCATGCTCCACTTCCTGCCAGCCGGTGGTCAGGCTGGGGCTGTCGAGCGCGATCACGCTCTCCCCGGCCTCGGACTGCACCGTGATGGCCCGCACCCGGACGCCCAGGCGGCGATTATCGGTGGAGAAGCCGGGCAGATCGGCGGGAATGGCGAAGCGGGAAGAGAGGACCACGCTTTCGGTGGCCGCCGGCAGCACGAACACGACGCGGTCGGCGCCGTCGCTGACCGGGCGGATGACGCGGCCATGCGCCTGCGCCCGCAGCGCCGCATCCGTGTCGGTGCGCACGGAGGGGGGCACGTAGCCCATGGATTCCGAACGCTCCATCAGGCGGCGCCACACCGGCTCGATCTCTTCATTGGTGCGCGCGAGCGGGGCGGCGGCGTCAGTGTTCCAGCGTTCGGCGGTGGGGTTCACAGCGAAACGCGGGTGCAGCACCAGGGGTTCGTCGGAGCCGATCAATTCGTTTCGGTTCCCGGTGTTGAGAAAAGATTCCGCAGGCAGATCCTCGGCCAGCAGCACGCTGTGCCGTTCCGTTTCGATGTGATGAAAGGTGACATGACGCGCATCACGTTCGTTCACGATGGTGCCGCCATTCACCAGGGTGCGGGCCGGGAAGAACTTGCCGTCGATGAAAATGCAATGCTCCGGCGAAACCAGCAGATCGCGGCTTGGTTGGCCGGCAGCGATGGCATCTTTGCGGATACGCACCGGGGCAGAATATTCCGGCGCCGGATCGCGCGAGCGATCGACGCTACGATGGCCAACCCAGGTCACCGTCTCCACCACTTCCTCACCGTCGCGCAGCGCGATCAGTTGATCGCCGGCGACGATGTCTTCCACATCCATGTAGCCGGTGACGGCGCGAATACGGGAGCCGGAGACATAACAGGGAAGCTGCGTCATCAAACACCTCCGGCCGCAAAGGCCGCGTTAATGGTGGCACATAGGACGGGCAGCCGATTCCCAGCACTTGGTAATTGACCGTCATCGTCGTCTCAACCGCTGTAATTTTTAGATTACCCGATATCGTCGAGTCAACGAATTGTTCACGAATTGTCAGAGCTTGGCCCAATCAGACTCAAGATTCACCGCCTGTCACAAAATTGAAACAAGAAAATCCGCGCCCGAGAGGCCGCAATAGATGTGCCCAGGGCATCACCCGCGCTCGCCGACCGTAGCGATCATGTGAAAATCACAACGCAGCCAAAAGCACATCAGCGCGCGGCAGCGTCCACCGCAGCGTATAGTGCCGCCTTGGCGGCAGGGGAAAGCGGTCGCGCACCTGGCGCCGGTCGTTCCCATTCCGTATCGCGCCAGGCGCGGGCCAGCAGCGCCTTGGTCGCCGCTGATGGCTCGTAACCGCGCATTGCCCCGACCAGACCGGCCAGTCGCGCTTCGCTGGCAACCGGATCGGCAGCCACTCCCAGCCGCAATCGTGCTAGCAGCCTCCCTGCAATATTTGCAAGCGGAGTAATCACCCCGGCCGCGCCGGCCGCCAGTGCCGCCACGCCGAACCCGGTAGCATCGATATAGACTTCCGGCCCGCGGCCACACAGCATGGTACCGGCCAGGGTGGCCCGCGCCTCGGCCACGGTCGCCGGCGTGGCCTCGGACAGGAAAACCCCGCCCAGACGCTCGCCCGCCACCTCGGCAATGACGCACCAGGCAGGCACCGCAGCCGGCGCCAATGTCGGGTAGAGCAAGGGCAGATCGTCGCGCGCCAGCCAATCCGGCGGCAATGCGCCGGGTTGCAGCAACGCGCCGCGCACCCCCAGGCGCCCCATCTCGACAAGCGCGGCAAGGGATGCAGGGTCGGCGGAATCGCAAACCGGCCAGAGGCGCGACACCGGCACGTCTTGCGCAATCAGCCGCCGAACGACCTCTAACCGCGCGGCGGCATGTAGCGCCGCCCCCTCTCCGGTCGATGAAAACAACACCAGGGCGTCGCTGCCGTGGCCCAATAGCCATAGGCAATGCTGCGCCAGACGCTTTCCATCAACTTCGCCGGTCGGCAAAAACGGGGTCGGCACCGCTGCGTTCACGCCACCGAAACGGGCGCGCTGATGCATCGGCAAGCCTGCGGGATCATCCGTATCGAAATCCTGCCAGATGATCGCATGCCGCTCGATTGGCGCCGCCAGCAGATCGCTGACAACCCGCCCGCGCACGGAAATTCCGGCAATATGAACGGTTTCTGGGTCGCCGGAGATCAAGGGGTGCCACCAGGCGAGATCGCGCCCGTCGCGCACCCGCCGATACCCGCAGGAAGACGGCAGCCAGGTCGCCCGCCGGACATGGGCCGCGTCCATGGTGTTGCACCATGGCACCAGCGCGCTGCGATTGGCGTAGTCGCTGCATTTGCAACTGCGTTTGTCCATCACCCGACAGACAATGTCGGTCCAGATGGTTTCATGGGTATCGTCGGTTTCCATCTTGGACGTGCAGCATCGCCCGCACCCATCGCAGAGTGACTCCCATTCCTCCGGGGTCATCTCCTCCAGCGTCTTGGTTTTCCAGAAGGGGGCGGGTTGGGTCATTTGCCGGGTATAGCGCGGGCCGGGCGGCGATAAAACGTCGAGCGGAATTCACGCTCGGGAATCCCTGCTTATCTGTCGGCCGATTTTACACCCCCGGCCCCCGCACGCCGGACAAATTTTTCTAAATGGCTGTTTCAAAACGTATTTTTTTCGTGGCATGCCCTTTGCTTATTTCAGTTCCGAGTTCGGGTTTCGCGATTGCGTTTAAGGGGTTTGACCTCGATGAAAGTGTCGGCAATTTTTCTGGGCGTGGGGCTCGCTCTGGCAGCGGGGACGGCCCATGCGGCCGTAATCTACAATACGAGCACCAGCGGCACTGCGCCCAATGTCGGCGCCAACGCGATCGGCTACAGCGTCCAGAGCGGCGGCGGCCCGATGGCAGAATCTTTCTATACGTCTCAGGCAGTTACCCTGAACAGCGTCAGCCTTGAACTGAGCGCCACGACAAACGACGACGGCGGCGTTACGTCCATCTATCTGGTGGCGAACACTGGCGGCGGCACGGGCATTGCCGGAGCACCGACCTATACTGGCTCAGGCGCATCTTTGGCATTCACCAATTCGGTTCTGCTGGGCACGATCAGTAATCTCTCTTTGTCCAGCTCCGCGACAACCGCGAGCCTGTCTTTGTCGAAGTCCATTACCGCCGGCGAATACTGGATCGCCGCCGTGACCTCGTCCGGCTCGTCCACGCAATGGTGGTATGCGGGCAACGGTACGGGTATTGGCACCCTGAACCAGGCCGGTTTCGATCAGTATGGTGGGCCGAATTACAATCTGCCGGAAACCTTCCCAGTGACCGCCGGCGGCTATGAGATGATCGTGAGCGCCACCCCCTCTGCCGTTCCCGAACCCGCCAGCCTCGCCGTGATCGGCGTCGCGCTCGCCGGGCTGGGCATGGTGCGCCGGCGTCGCCGCAGCGTCTAAAAACGCGAGAGTCGCGAAACTTTACACACACGCGCATCAGGGCGGGCCTTCGGGTCCGCCCTTTCGATTCCACGCGCCATTGCTGATTCCGCGCCCGGCCAGCCCCGCCGCGCCGCCCGTGCTATATTGCGGCCCCACCCCCGAGTCGCAGGCGCAAGTGCCCCCGATCCGCCTCCTCCCCGAAACCACGGTCAATCGCATCGCCGCCGGCGAGGTGATCGAACGCCCCGCCGCCGCCGTGAAGGAGCTGGTGGAGAACGCGCTGGATGCCGGCGCCACCCGCATCGCGGTGCGGCTGGAGGGCGGCGGCATCGAACGGATCGAGGTCATCGATAACGGCGCCGGCATTCCGGAAGCCGAACTCCCCCTCGCGGTGCAGCGCCACGCCACCTCCAAGCTCGCCGATGCGCAATTGGTGGAAATCGCAACGCTCGGCTTTCGCGGCGAAGCCCTGCCTTCGCTGGGCGCGGCGGGCAGGCTGACGCTGACCTCCCGCCCGGCTGCCGCCCCGCACGCCGCCACGATCCGGGTGGAGGGCGGGGCGGTGTCGGATGTCATGCCGGCGGCCGGCGCGCCCGGCACACGAGCGGAATTGCGCGATCTGTTCTTCGCCACCCCGGCGCGACGGAAATTCCTCAAACAGCCCCGGACGGAGGCGGAACATGCAGAGGCCGCGCTGCGTCGCCTCGCCTTCGCCGCGCCGGCCACCGCGTTTCTGCTGGAAATCGACGGGCGCACCGTGCTTGACCTGCCGGCCCAGGATCGCGCCGCCCGCGTCGCCGCCCTGCTGGGCGCGGACGCCGCCGCCGCGCTGATCGCGGTCGATGCCGCGCGGGACGGCATGCGCCTGTCCGGCTTCATCGCCAATCCCGCCATCACCCGCACGACCACGGCCGGGCAGAGCTTCGTGGTGAATGCCCGCCCGGTCGCCGATCCGGTGCTGCGCACCGCGCTGCGCGTCGCATTCCGCGACGTGATCGCCTTCGGGCGGCATGCGGTGGCCGCGCTCTATCTCGACCTGCCGGCGGCGGAAGTCGATGTGAACGTCCATCCCGCCAAGACCGAATTGCGCTTCCGCGATGCTGCCGGCGTGCGCTCGCTGGTGATCGGCACACTGGGCCGGGCGCTGGCCGGCGGGGCGGGCAGCGCCGTGCCGGCGCCACGCGCAATGCTGGCGCCACCCCGCCCATCCTATGCCCCGTCCTATCAATGGGGGGCACGTCCGCCAGCGCCCGCAAGCAGCCATGCCGGCTGGGGCGTGGCGGAAGCGGACGGGCCGGTGGTGCTGGACCTCGACGCCGCCCCGGCCGCGCGCCGTCTGCCGACCCCCGCCCCCCCCGAGGCCGACCATCCGCTGGGCGCGCCGGTCGCACAGGTGCTGGATACCTACGTGATCGCTGTCGCCGCCGATGGCAGCCTGGTGCTGGTCGATCAGCACGCCGCCCATGAACGCCTGACGCACGAGGCGCTGCGTACCCAGATGCTGGCCGGCGGCATAGCGCGCCAGGCGCTGCTGCTGCCGGCCATCGTCGATCTGCCGGCGATGGATGCGGCAAGGCTGCTCGACCACGCCGCCGATCTGGCGCAGCTGGGGCTGGAGATCGAGGCATTCGGCCCGGGCGCGATCGCGGTGCGCGCGCTGCCGGCCGCCCTCGGCGCGCCCGACCCGGCGCCGCTGCTGCGCGACATCGCCGACGAACTGGCCGAGAGCGGCCATGCCCTCTCGCTCGATGCGCGGCTCGACGCGATCATCGCGCGCCTGGCCTGCCATGGCTCCATCCGCGCCGGGCGGCGGCTGAACGCGGCGGAGATGGACGCGCTGCTGCGCCAGATGGAGGCAACGCCGCGCGCCGCGACATGCAGCCATGGCCGCCCGACCTTCCTCCGCCTGTCGCGCGCCGATATCGAGACGCTGTTCGGAAGAAGGTAGGAGCGGCCGGGTTATTTCATCCCGGTGATCGAGGCCGTCACCGCGCGCGGATCGCGCAGCGGCCAGCGCCCGGCATCGACGCTGGCCAAGAAGTCGCCGAGCAGACGGTTGAACTCCGCCGGATCCTCCAGATTGATCGCATGGCCGCAATTGGGCATCACCGCCAGCGCGGCGCTGCGGATTTCGCGCTTCATCAGCAGGCCCGGTTGCAGGCAGGGCCAGTCCTCATCGCCGGTCAGGATCAGCGTCGGCACGGTGAGCGCGCGCATCTCCGCCGTCAGCTCGTACAGCGACGGGCGCTCCCGCTGGCAGCCGAGCTGGGTGTTGCGCGAGCCGGTCGCGGAATGCTCCGCCAGCATGCGCGCGAATTCGGCGAAACCGCGCGGATCGCGGTTTTCGAACTGCACCCGCGTCGGGCCATAGGCATAGCGGGCGGCGAATTTCTCCATGCCCTGGCTGGCAATCGCTTCGGCGACCGCATCGACCTCGGCACGGAATTTCTCCCTCTCGCCGGGTTCCGCGCCATAGCCGCATCCGGCGACGCAGAGCGAGCGGGCGCGGGCGGCATGGCGGAAGCCGAAATGCAGCGTCGCGAAACCGCCCATCGACAGGCCCGCGACATGCGCCGTGGCGATGCCGAGATGATCCAGCACGGCGGCGATGTCATCGGCGGCCCGCGCCTGGGAATAGGAGGCAACCTGCTCCGGCACATCGGATGGCGGGTAGCCGCGCGCGGCATAGGCGATGGCGCGATAGCGCCGCGCGAAATGGCGCATCTGCGGCTCCCAGCTACGATGATCGCCGGCGAATTCATGCACGAAGATCAGCGGCGTGCCGCTGCCCGCCTCCTCGTAATACAGGCGAACCCCGTCATCGGCGGTGGCATATGGCATGGCAATCTCCTTCCCCGGGCCTATCCTGCCGCGCATTCCGCCGCGATGGAACGATCGGCGATCCGCGCGAAACCCGGCGTACGCGGGGTGAAGCCGCCGCCTTCCAGCGCCCGGGCCAGACGCGCATAGCCGCGCCGCGACGGGGTTATGCCGCGCGGCCAGATGCCTAGCCGGCGATAGCGCGCCAGGCAGCGCGCGATCAAAGCCGGTTCCAGATCGGGGAAGAAGGGCGAAAGCGCAGCGGCGAATTCCGCCAGCGGCGCGTTGGCGGCGAAATCCAGCCCCGCCGCCAGGCCGCGCGCCAGGGCCAGGATCTCGTCACGCCGCGCGGCAATCGTGCCGGCCCTGGCATATAGCCCGGTATAGGCGGTCACGCCGCGCGTCGCCGCGGCATAGGCAACGGCGCAGCCCCCCTGCTCGGCCAGCGTCGCATAGGGTTCGAAGAGCTGCGCCAGCGCGACCGCACCCGCTTGCACGCGCGCCGCATTCACCGCCATCGGCGCTGGCGGGGCAAGTTGCAGCGCCGCCGGGTCGGCACCGCCGTCGCGGATATCCTGCCGCAGGCATAGAAGCGGGGTCGGCACCTCGGTCACGCCGGCCAATTCCATGCCGCACAGCGCCGCCGGCGCCATGCCCGGCGCGACATCGCGACCCAGCACCAGAAACGGATCGCGGCAGACGAATTCGGCGAACAGGCGCAGATCGCTGGCCGGATCGTCGCGCCGTGCCGCCACCAGCCGCATCGGCCCGCCCCAGGCGACATCGGCCGACCCGGCCGCGATCGCCGCCGGCGCGGCATCCGGCGCGGCGGCGGAAAGCACCGTCAGGGCGACCCCGGCACGGGCGAATGCGTCGCGCGCCAGCGCTGCATAGAGCGGAGCGTAGAACAGCGCGCGCAGCGATTCATGCAGCCGGATCACCGCAGCCCGTCCAGAAACCGGTTCTCCGCCACCGCCGTGCCGACCGGCAGGGCGGCAAGGTCCAGGCGGAAGGCCGCACCCGCCACCAGGCGCAACGGTGCCGCCAGGGCTTCGGCCTGCATGCCGGCGATGAAACGCCCGCAGGCGCGGCTCCACATCGCGCCATGCGCGACGCGGGCACGATAGGTGCCGGGCGGCAGATGCAGCAGCTCCGCCTGTCCGGCGGGGTCGAGATAGATGGCCAGCGCCACGCCCGGCCCATCCAGCACCACCACGGCGGCATGCGCATCGGGATTGGCCAGGGTCAGCGCCGCTCCCGGCCCGGATGTTCGCGGACCGCCGCGCACGCGCAGCACCTCCGCATTGCGCGGCGGCGCGCCGGCGCGATAGGCGCAAGCGGCTGCCTCGGCATCGGCGAGGGAGCCGGGATACAGGCGTTCGGCCGCGATGAAGCCGATCCCCCCACCGGCCAGGCGCACGCCGAGCAGGCCCTGCCAGGGCGTCGGATCGGCAACGCTGACGGAGGTGAAGGCGGCCAGGCTGCCCAGCAGCGTCAGCGCGCCGTCGCGGCGGCGCCGCCATACGCGCGCGGCATCGGCGGCCGGCAGCACATAATCCGTGGCCGGGCCGGCAAGACGCAGCGGCGGCGCGGCGGGGACCGATGCCGCGACGGGCGGCGCGGCCAGCGCCGGCGCAGGCGAAACCGCCCCCGTTCCGTGCGACGCCGGAATCACGCCGCGCAGCGTCTGCACCACCGCCAGGACCAGCAATGCCGCCAGCACCGCCCAGACCGGCCAGGGCAGATCGCCGAAGCGCGGCCAGCGCATCGGCGGCGGCGGAATCGCGTCCGGCGTCGCCGCCATCCGCGCCTCGGCCCGGGCGCGGTGATCCTGCTGCGCGTCCGTCGCCGCCCGGCGGCTGCGCGCGGCCTGGGCGGCGGCGCGGTCATAGGCGGCGCGGCGCAGCGCGTTGCCCAGCACGCGATGCGCCTCGTTCACGCGCTGGAAGGCGGCGATGTCGCCGGTGCCGGGCACATCCGGATGCAGCAGCCGGGCGCGCGCGCGGAACGCCGCGGCAATCTCCGCCGCGCTGGCCGAAGCGGTCAGCCCCAGCGCCCGGTAATGGCCTTGCGGATCACTCTCCATACTGCGCTGATAGCAGAAGCCGCCATCCCGGAGGAAAACCCCGCGTGCCCCAACCGGTCCGCCCGCTCGCCTTTCTGGTGCTGCTGGCGGGCGGGTTCCTGCCGCCGGTCGATTTCTTCATCGTCAATGTCGCGCTACCCTCCATCCAGCACGAGCTTTCCGCCGATGCCGCCGCCGTGCAACTGGTGATCGCGGGCTATGCGGCGGGCTATGCGGTGTTCCTGATCACCGGCGGACGGCTCGGCGATCTGTATGGACGCAAGCGTGCATTCCTGCTCGGCATGGCCGGCTTCACCGCCGCCTCGGGCTTATGCGGGCTCGCACCCGGGCCGGGCTGGCTGATCGGCGGACGCATCGCCGAGGGTCTGGCCGCGGCGGTGCTGGCGCCGCAGGTGCTGGGTTCGATCCGCGCGCTCTATACCGGCCCGGCCCTGGTGCGGGCATTGAGCCTGTACGGCGCGATGATGGGTCTGGCCGCTGCCACCGGGCAGTTCGCCGGCGGCGCGCTGATCGCCTGGAACCCGTTCGGGCTGGGCTGGCGGGCGGTCTTTCTGATCAATCTGCCGATCGGCCTGTGGGCCATCATCACCGGCATCGCCGTGGTGCCGGAAACCAGCGCGGCACGGCGCCCGCGTCTGGACCTTGCCGGGGCGGCGTGGCTGTCGCTCGCGCTGTTCTGCCTGGTGGTGCCGTTGTCGGAGGGGCAGGAACATGGCTGGCCTGCCTGGATGCTGGCGATGCTGCTCGTCGCACCGCTGGCGACGCTCGGTTTCCTGCGCCAGCAGGCGCGGCTGGCCGCGCGCGGCGGCATGCCGCTGCTCGATCTGTCGCTATTCGCCATTGCCGGCTTTCGGCGCGGCGCGGCGATCGCCCTGCTGTTCTTCTTCACCACCGCCTTCTACCTGCTGTTCGCGATCTATCAGCAGGAAGGGCGCGGCCTCGATCCGCTGCATACCGGCTTGTCGATCCTGCCCTACGGCATCGGCCTGTTCCTCGGCCCGCTGGCCAGTGCGCCGTTTGCCGGCGGGGCGCGCGGGGTCTGGCTGCGCCCGCGCCTGCTGGCCGGCGGCCTGGCGCTGGAGGTTGCCGGCTATGCCACCACCGCCGCGCTGATCGGCTTTCAGGGCCCTGCCATGCTGGTGCCGTTCAGCGTGCTGGCCACCGGCTTCGGCCAGGGCATCGCGATGCCAAGGCTGTACAATTCTGCGCTGGAGGACGTGCCCGCCCAGCATGGCGGGGTGGCGGCGGCGGTGATCAATTCGGCGTTGCAGGTGGGGGCCGCGATCAGCGTGGCGGCGATCGGCAGCATTTTCTTCGCGGTGTTGGGCAGCGCGCAGGGGCCGACAGCCTATGGGCATGCGTTCGGCATCGCGATGATCGCCCTGGTCGCCGCCCTGGCTGGCGCCGCCGCCATCGCCGCGTGGCCGGTATTCGCTGCCGCCGCGCCCCAGGATTAGCCCGGCCCGCCGCGCTTCATTCCGCCGCTGGGCCGGGATCGTCGGCGTCGATCCGCGCGCCGTCCAGCCGCCGTTCGGTGCGCCGGTTCGCCGCGGCGGCTTGCTGGCGCAGGGCGGGCGGCGTGCCGTGCAGGACGCGATTCGTCTGGGCCAGGCGCGCCGCATCGGCGCGGGCACGGGATTTCTTCACACGGCGCAGGTTGACGATCTCAGCCATGGGGCCATTCTGGGATCACGCGCGCGGACCGGCAATCCGCATCTTCACCCTGAGGGAGGCATTCATGGGCAGCATGATCGAACTGACCGCATCCGACGGCTTCAAGTTTTCCGCCTACACGGCCGGTGCCGCCGATGCCCGCGCCGGCATCGTCGTGGTGCAGGAGATTTTCGGCGTCAATCACCACATTCGCGACATGGCCGACCGCTATGCTGCGGCCGGGTATTTCGTCGTCGCCCCGGCCCTGTTCGACCGCGCCAAGCGCGGCGTGGAGCTGGGCTACACGCAGGAGGATATCGGCGCCGGGCGCGATCTGCGCATGGCGCTGGACGATGCCAAGCTGATGCTGGATATCGAAGCCTCGGCCAAATATCTGGGCAAAGCGAAACTCGGCATTGTCGGCTATTGCTTCGGCGGCACGGTGGCGTGGTGGGGTTCGACGCGCAGCAAAAGCTTCGCCGCCGCGTCGTGCTGGTACGGCGGCGGCATCGCCGGCACGCGGGATGAAACCATGACCTGCCCGGTGCAGATGCATTTCGGCGAAAAGGACGGCTCGATCCCGATGTCGGATGTGGAGGCGGTGCGCGCCGCCCAGCCGAAAGCCGAAACCTATGTCTATATGGGCGCCGGGCATGGCTTCGGCTGCAATGAGCGCGGCAGTTTCAGCCAGCCCGACTATGATCTGGCGCAGAAGCGGACGCTGGAATTCTTCGACAAACATCTCGGCTGAGCCACGCCTCGCCTTACGCCTTGACCAGCATATCGCGAAAACGCTGCGCCGCCGGGGAAAGTCTGGCGGCGCGGCGCTCCACCAGGCCGATGGTACGGGTGATCGGCGGCTTGCCGATCGGGCGCACCGCAATCGCCGGATGATCGGCCGAAGGGGTCGCCAGACGCGGCAGCACCGACAGGCCGAGCCCGCGCTCCACCAGACCCAGCGACGTCGTCAGGTGGTTCACCTCGTAGTGAAAATGCAGCCGCACCCCGGCTTCGGCCAGGGCGTTTTCCAGGATCATGCGGTTGCCGCTGGCGCGGCTGACGCCGATCAGGCTGTGCCCGTCGAGATCGCCCCAGCCCAGATGGCGGCGCGCGGCGAAGGCATGATCGCGCCGGCAGGCCAGCACGAACGGGTCCTGCAACAGCGGCGTGAAGACCAGCCCCGGATCGGTGCCGCCGGCCAGGGTGATGCCGAACTCCGCCTCCCCGCGCGCCACCGCCGCCAGCCCGTCATTGGCGGAAAGATCGAGGATGCGGAAACGGATTTTCGGATAGGTCGCGGCGAAGCGGGCGATCGCGCCGGGCAGGAAGTAGAACGCCGCCGTCGGCACGCAGGCCAGCGTGATCTGCCCGCCCTGGGCCGGATCGAGGCCCGATAGCGCGGCAATCTCCGCCTCCAGCTCCTCCAGCAGGCGTCGGGCCAGGGGCGCGAAGCGCCGGCCGGCGGCACTGGCGGCAACGTGGCGGGTGGTGCGTTCCAGCAGCGGCGCGCCCACCGCCTGCTCCAGCGCCTGAATGCGCCGCGACAGGGCCGGCTGGGACAAGGCCAGCGCCTCGGCCGCCTTGTGGAATCCGCCCTGCTCCAGCACCGCCAGAAAGGTGCGCAAGTCGAGCATGTCGAAATTGATCCGCATTGCGCATCAATAGCCTCGATTTTTGCATTTCACAAAACGGCGCGCCGGGCGTCTGATGGGAAGGCAATCGGAGAGACGGGCCAAAGGAGGCAGTGATGAGCGAGGCGATGCGGATCCCCTGCGTGCTGATGCGTGGCGGCACCTCGCGCGGGCCGGTCTTCCTGGCGTCCGACCTGCCCGCCGATCCGGCCCGCCGCGATGCCGTGCTGATTGCCGTGATGGGCGCGGGGCACGCCTTGCAGGTGGACGGGCTAGGCGGCGGCAACCCGCTGACCAGCAAGGTCGCCATCGTCAGCCCCTCCACCGACCCCGAATCGGAGATCGACTACCTGTTCGCCCAGGTGAAGGTGACCGAACGGCGCGTCGATACCGGCCCGAATTGCGGCAACATGCTGGCCGCGGTCGGCCCCTTCGCCATCGAACAGGGGTTGATCGCCGCCCGCCCCGGCACCACCCGGGTGCGCATCCGCAACGTCAATACCGGCAAGCGGATCATCGCGGAAATCGCCACGCCCGGCGGGCGCGTGACCTATGCCGGGGATGCGCGCATCGACGGCGTGCCCGGCACCGCCGCTCCGGTGCGGCTGATCTTTGCCGATGCCGCCGGCGCCAAGACCGGGCGGCTGCTGCCCAGCGGACAGGCGCAGGACATGGTGGAGGGCATCGCCGTCACCTGCCTGGATGCCGCCACCCCGGTCGTGCTGCTGCGCGCCGCCGATTTCGGCAAGACCGGTCACGAGGCCCCGGAAGCGCTGGATGCCGATCCGCAATTTCTCGCCCGGCTGGAACAGGTGCGCCTGGCCGCCGCGCTGCGCATGGGCCTGCCGGCTGCCACCGGTTCGGTGCTGCCCAAGCCGGTGCTGCTGGCGGCGGGGGAAAACGGCGCCGCGATCACCGCGCGCTATTTCATGCCGCATGCCTGCCACAAGGCGCTGGCGGTGACCGGCGCGGTCGCCATCGCCACGGCCTGTGCCACGCCGGGCACGCTGGCCGCCGCCCTGACCGGCCCGCTCACCCTGCCCGGGCCGCTCGCCATCGCCCATCCTGCCGGCACGCTCACGCTGGAACTCACGCCAGGCCGCGACGGCGTGCCCGAAGTGGCGCTGCTGCGCACCACCCGCCGCATTTTCGAGGGCACGGTGTTCGTCGACCCAGCGGCGCTCCGGCTGGAGGACGCCGCCGCCGAAGCGCCCGCCCGCGCCGCCTGATCAGCCGCCCGCCTTGCGTTGCGCGGCGATGGCCTGCTGCAGATCGGCCATGCCGATGGCGCCGGGGATCAGCGTATCGCCCAGCACGAAAGCCGGCGTGCCGTCGATCTTCAGGGCGCGGGCCAGCGCCAGGTTGGCGCGGATTTGATCGCTGACCGCGCTACTCTGCATGTCCTTCCGCAGACGCGGCCAATCGAGCCCCAGCTTGGCCGCCGCCGCCTGCACCATCGCCATGTCGATCTGCGGCGGATCGGCCATCAGCAGGCTGCGCATCGGCAGATATTTGCCCTGGCGCTGCGCCGCCAGCAGCGCGCGCGAGGCCAGCACGCTGGGCGGTCCGAGGATCGGCAGGTCCTTGTAGATGATCCGCAGATCGTGGTCCTGGGCCAGCAGCTTCGCCATGTCCGGCTCCATCTGCCGGCAATAGGGGCAGCGCACGTCGAAGAACTCGATCAGCGTCACCTTGGCGGCCGGATTGCCGGCGAAGGGCGAGGCCGGACCGAGCAGCGCGGCTTTCTGCGCGGCGATCGCCATGGCCTGGGCATCGGCCTGCTTCGCGGCGTCGTCCTGCTGCATCGCCGCCACCGCGTCGCGCAGGATCGAGGGATCCTGCTTCAGCGCCTGGCGCACGATCTGCACGATCTCGGCCCGCTGCGCCGGGGTGAAGGCGTCCGCCGCGCGCGCGCCCGCGCCAGGCCACAGAAGAAGGGCGAGCAGGCCGGCCAGCGGCGCGGCCCTGCGGAACCAGCGAAATCCAGACATGATGCGACCTTTGTCGTACTGGTGTCTTACACGGCGGCACGGCCCCGGCGCGCCGGGCGGTTGCCGCTGATGGCGAAGCCGGTTATGGCACGCAACCCGCCCGCGTCCATACAGGGCGCGGCGCGGCGGCAAATCGGGCTGGAACACGCGAAGGCGGGGTGCGGGGCATGATGGGCGTCAGAATGGCACGTCTGCGCGCGGCGGTGGCGATGGTCACGGCGCTTTCGCTGGCCGGCTGCGGCGGCTCCGCCGGCGGCGGCCTGTTCGGCGGCGCGCCGCGTCCGGCGGAAGGACAGGTCGGCCATGTCCGCGGCTTCCTGGGCGCGGTGGTCGCCGACGAGCCGCGCGCGGCGCTGATCGGCCGCGACGTCCTCTCGCAGGGCGGCACGGCGGCGGATGCGGCGGTGGCGATCGCTTTCGCGCTCTCGGTCACGCTGCCCTCGCGCGCTTCTCTGGGTAGCGGCGGCGCGTGTCTGGCCTATGATCCGGCCCGCAAATCGATCGATGGCGGAGTGCCCGAAGCGGTGCTGTTCCTGCCGCGCCCGGGCGGCGCCGGGGGCAGCCGCCCTGCCGCCGTGCCGATGCTGGCGCGGGGCATGTATCTGCTGCATGCCCGCTACGGCCATGCGCCATTCGACAGCCTGATCGTGCCGGCCGAACAGCTCGCCCGGTTCGGCACGCCGGCATCGCGGGCTTTGGTGCGCGATCTTTCGGTGGTTGCCGGGCCCCTGGCCGCCGACCCCGAATCCGCCGCGGTATTCCTGCCCGGCGGGCAGAAGCTGCGGCCGGGCCAGACCCTGATCCAGCCGGAACTGGCAGCAACCCTGGCGCGGCTGCGCGTGGCCGGGGTGGGCGATCTGTATCAGGGAAGGCTGGCGGCGGAATTCGCCCGCGCCGCCACCCAGGCCGGCGGCGGCGTGACGCTCGCCGCGCTGCGCGACGGGCTGCCCAGCCTGGCCCCGGCGCTCACCATCGATGACCGCCATGACCGCATCTCCTTCCTGCCGCCGCCTGCCGATGGCGGTCTGGCGGCGGCGGCGGCCTTCCTGGCGCTGCGCCAGAACCCGTCCGATCCCGGCGCGGCCGCCGCCCGGGCGATCGATGTCGCCGCCGCATGGCGCAGCCAGGGCGGCGACCCGATGGCGCTGCTGAAGGCCAGCGTGCCGGCCGCCAGCCTGCCCAACCTGCCGGCCTCGACCAGCTTCGTGACGATGGACCGCAATGGCGGCGCGGTGGCCTGCGACGTGACCATGGATAATCTGTTCGGCACCGGGCGCATCGCGCCGGGGACGGGGGTGGTGCTGGGTGCCTCTCCCTCCGGCGTGCCGGCGCCGCTGCTGGCCGCGGCGATCGCCTGGAACGCGCATATCCACGCCTTCCGCGCCACGGTTTCCGGGTCGGGCCAGGAAGGCGCGGCGATGGCGGTGGCGGCGGGGATGTACAACACGCTCCGCTCCGACAAGCCGATGCCGGCGCCGGTGCCCGATCCCGGTCGCGCCAATGTGATCGCCTGCCCCAGCTATGTGCCGGGCGAACGCGCCAGTTGCGGCTTCGCCACCGATCCGCGCGATCCCGGCTTCGCGGTCGGGGGGCGCTAGCGTGGCGCTGAAAACCGGCCGGGGCGCGTCCGCGCCGCCCTTTCTGGTGATGGATGTGATCGCCGCCGCCAATGCCCGCCAGGCGGCACTGCCGCCGGGGGCGCCGGGCGTCATCCGCATGGAGGTCGGCCAGCCCGCCACCGGCGCGCCGGCCGGCGCCCGCGCCGCCGCCGTGGCCGCCCTGCAAGGCGGCGATCCGCTGGGCTATACCGAGGCTTTCGGTCGGGCCAGCCTGCGCGCGCGCATCGCCGCGCACTACCGGGACTGGTACGGGCTGGATGTCGCGCCGGCCCGCATCGCCGTCACGGTCGGCGCATCGGGGGCGTTTCCGCTGGCTTTTCTCGCCGCATTCGATCCCGGCGACCGTGTGGCGATGGCCGCCCCCTTCTATCCGCCTTACGTCAATATTCTGACCGCGCTCGGCATGCAGCCGGTGATCCTAGAGGCCGGGCCGGAAACGCGGTTTCAGCCGAGCATCGCCGCGCTGGAACGCCTCGACCCGCTGCCCGACGGGCTGATCATCGCCAGCCCGTGCAATCCCGCCGGCACCATGCTGCACCCGGAGGAGCTGGCGGCGATCGCGGGCTGGTGTCACGCCCATGGCGTGCGGCTGATCAGCGACGAGATTTATCACGGACTGAACTACGACGCGCCGCTTTCCTCCGCCGCGGCCTTTCCCGGTGCGGTGGTGGTCAACAGCTTCTCCAAATATTTCAGCATGACGGGCTGGCGCATCGGCTGGCTGGTGCTGCCCGAGGACCTGATCCGCCCGGTCGAATGCCTGGCCCAGAATCTGTTCATCAGCGCCCCGCATATCGCCCAGGTGGCGGCGGAGGCGGCGTTCGACTGCCATGCGGAATTGCAGGCCAATATCGCCCGCTATCGCCGCTCGCGCGATCATCTCCTGGCGACCCTGCCGGCTGCCGGTTTCGATCGGCTGAGCCCGGCGGAAGGGGCGTTCTACCTCTATGCCGACATCTCCGCGCGCAGCAATGACAGCGTTGCCTTCTGCGCGCGCATGCTGGCCGAAGCCGGGGTGGCGGCGACGCCCGGCGTCGATTTCGACCGCGCGCGCGGGGCGCATTTCCTGCGCTTCAGCTATTGCGGCGCCGAGGCGGATATGCAGGAAGCGGCGCGGCGCCTGGCGAACTGGCGATAAGGGCGCGCTTGCGCCTATCCTCTGCCGGTTGCTTCGGAAGGAATGGCGCATGGACGACCTGAATGCCGAAACCGTGACGCAGGCGGCGCTGCAACAGATGGCGGCGACACCCGATCCGCGGCTGCGCCAGGTGATGGCATCCCTGGTGCGGCATCTGCACGATTTCGCGCGCGAAGTGACCCTGACGCCGGAAGAGTGGCTGACCGCGATCCGCTTCCTGACCGAGGTGGGCCATTGCTGCAGCCCGGTGCGGCAGGAATTCATCCTGCTGTCGGACGTGCTCGGCCTGTCGGCGCTGGTGAATGCGCAGCACGTCGCCGATGCCGCGCCGGGCGGGACGGAAGCAAGCCTGCTGGGGCCGTTCTTTCGCGCCGATGCGCCGCTGCTGGAAGCCGGCGCGCAGATCGCGCGCGATCCGGGCGCGCCGGAATTACTGCTGCACGGGCGCGTCACCGATACGGCGGGCCAGCCGATCGCCGGGGCACGCATCGATGTCTGGCAGACCAGCGCGACGGGGCTGTACGATTTGCAGGTCGCCGACGCGGCGATGGATCTGCGCGGCGCATTCCAGACCGATGCCGAGGGGCGGTTCCATTTCCGCACGGTGCAGCCGCTGGGCTATCAGATCCCGATGGACGGGCCGGTCGGGCGTCTGGCGCGGGCACAGGGGCGGCATGGCTATCGCCCTGCCCATATCCATTTCCTGATCGGCGCGCCCGGCTATCAGGAATTGGTCACGGCGCTCTATTTCGCCGAGGACCCGCATATTGACAGCGACATGGTGTTCGGCGTGGCGCGGGCGCTGGTGGTCAGCCCGGTGGCGCGGGACCCGGCCGCGCCGATTCAGGGGATGGCCTCGCTGCGCTATGATTTTGCCCTGGCGCCGGCGGCGGGACATGGCAGCCAGCGCGTCGGCGCCGATCCGGCATCGTTGCAGCCGGCATAGGCGGGCCGATCAGAAGACGTTGCGCGGCCCGCTGGCACCGAAGCCGCCGGCAACATTGGCCAGTGCGCGCAGATCGTTCTGCGAGAGGATCAGCGTCGCCGAGCCGCCGCAATTCTCCGCCCCCCGCGCCGTCGGCCCGCCCTGCCAATGGACGCGCACGTCATGCGACCCGGTCAGGCCCCGCGCCTCGATCACCAGGCTGCCGCCGCGTTCGGTCATCACATCCGGACGCAGCAGGCAGCCGCCTTCGGTCGCAGCCTCGGTCGGGGCCATCGGGTCGCGGCTGGCGAAATGGGCCGGCACCGCGAAGCGGGTGAAATCGGCCATCGACTGGCCCGGCCGAAACCGCACGATATCGCCCACATCCGGGGCGAAATCGACGGTGCTGAGCACGAAGAAGACGCTGGCGCAGATGGTCAGGACCGAGGCCGCCATGAAGGCGATCAAGGTGAACCAGCTCACCTCATCCTGGCCATCCTCGCTGTGATGCGGCTGTCGCCGGTTCATCGCATCCGTCCTGTCTGGCCCGGTTCAGCCGGCGAAATAGCCGACGCGGCTGGGGCGATCGGCCTGGCTGGTGAAATATCGCACCAGGGCGACGACGAAGCGGCGCACCGCGCTGGCGCGCGCGGCACGAGCCACCTGCACCGGCTCCGGCGTCAGCCAGTAGGTTTCGTACCAATCCTTGGGGGGGCTGAAAGGGACCATCGGAACCTCCTTGTGTCGCGTTCCGTGGTTGAAATTCGGCATTCTTCTTCGCAGGTGCAACATAGATTTCTGCATGCGATCCATGCGTTGCACGCATCTTGTGCGCATCGGCCCCGCATCGCCGCGGAATTAAGGTCATATAATGGGCATTTGCACCTATTTAAGGCGTTTGAATTTTTCTTGCCGCCGCTGACAGCCCGCCCGCCGCCGCCTATCCTGGCGCCCGAGCAGGAGAAGCCGCCATGCAGCATATGATCGAAGCCCGCCCCGAAAGCGTCGATGTCGACCCCACCCGGCTCGCGCGGATCGATGCCTGGCGGGAGCAGCAGGTGGCATCCGGCCGCCTGGCCGGGCTTGCCACCCTGATGCTGCGGCGCGGGCGGGTGATCCATGCCGGCTGCGCCGGGCTTGCCGACCGTGCCCGCAACCGGCCCTGGAACGCCGAGACGATCTGCCGCATCTATTCCATGACCAAGCCGCTCACCAGCCTTGCCGTGCTGATGCTGTACGAGGAAGGGCGGTTCCAGCTCGACGATCCCATCGCCCGCTTCCTGCCGGCCTTCGGCGCCATGCGGGTCTTCGTCGGCGGCAGCTTCGGCGCCATGCAGACCGAGCCGGCGCTGCGCGACATCACCTTTCGCGACCTGCTGACGCATACGGCCGGGCTGACCTACGGCTTCATGGACAGTTCTCCGGTCGATGCGCTGTACCGCGCGCGCGGGCTGGATTTCCAGACCTCGGACAAAACCCTGGCGGAGCTGGTCGATCTGGCCGCCAGCCTGCCGCTGCTGGCCCAGCCGGGCAGCGCCTGGAACTACTCCATCGCTACCGACGTGCTGGGGCATCTGGTGGCGGTGATCTCCGGCCAGTCCTTTGCCGATTTCCTGCAAACCCGCATCCTCGGGCCGCTCGGCATGCGCGATACCGGGTTTCATGTGCCCGATGCCAAGGCCGCGCGCTTCGCCGGGCTGTACATGCGCACCGCTGATGAAAATCTGCTGCTGATCGACGATGCCGAGACCGGGATCTTCCGCAAGGAACGCGCCTGCGCCTCGGGCGGCGGCGGGCTGGTTTCCACCATGGCCGATTACCTGCGCTTCTGTCGCATGATGCTGAATGGCGGCAGCCTGGACGGGGTGCGTTTCCTGGGGCGCAAGACGCTGGAGCTGATGACGGCCAATCATCTGAACGGCGACATGGCGGCGATGGGCCAGCCTCGCTTCAGCGAATCCCCCTATACCGGCATCGGCTTCGGGCTGGGGTTTTCCGTCATGCTCGACCCGGCGCGCGCGCAGATCCTGGGCAGCCCGGGCGAATATGCCTGGGGCGGGGCGGCCAGCACCGCCTTCTGGATCGACCCGAAGGAGGAGCTGGCGGTGATCCTGCTGACCCAGCTTCTGCCGTCATCGACCTGGCCGCTGCGGCGCGAATTGCGCGTGCTGAGCTATCAGGCGCTGCAATAGGCCATGACCGGTTCACCGATCATGGTCTCAATCTTTGTTTGATCGCGTGATCAACGTTTCCGGCGAACCCGCGTTCAACGATCGCGCTCCAGCACGCCCGTTCTAAATCAGCAGATCGTCCTGCGCCGGGCCGCGCGCTGCCCCGCGCGCCTTGCCGTCCGCGGTTGCCGCCACGCTGCCATCGGCGAAGCGCAGCGCCAGCCGCGCGCCCGGTGCCACTGCCGCGGCGCGGGTCAACGGATGGCCGGACGGATCGGTCACCAGCGCATAGCCGCGCGCCAGCACCGCCAGCGGCGAGACCGATTCCAGCCTTGCGCCGGAACCACTCAGCCGCGCCGCCGCCTCGCGCAGCAAGGCCGCGAGCGGCGCCGGGCTGAGTCGCGCCAGCACCCGCCCGGCGGCGGTCTGCCGGCGCCCCATGCCCTGTTGCAGCGCCCCGGACAGGCGTTGCGACAACAGCGCGAACGCGCCCCGCCGCAACTTGAGCAGCCCGGGCAGAGCGAGATCCAGCCGCTCCGTGCGGTCATCCAGCCTCTGGCGCGCGGTGCCGAGCAACCCGGGCAGATCGGGCAGGCCGCGCACGGCGCGTTCCAGCCGCAACTGGCATTGCTGGGTCAGGCGCCCCAATCCGCCGGCCAGCCGCGCGGCGGTCTGGGCAAGGGCGGCCAACAACTCGGTGCGCGGCGGGATCGCCATCTCGGCGGCGGCGGTGGGGGTGGGTGCGCGGCGGTCGGCGACGAAATCGATCAGCGTGGTGTCGGTTTCGTGTCCCACCGCGGAGATCAGCGGGATGGTGCAGGCGGCGGCGGCGCGGATCACGATCTCCTCGTTGAAGGCCATCAGATCCTCCAGGCTGCCGCCGCCGCGCGCGACGATCAGCACATCCGGGCGCGGCACCGCGCCGCCCGGGGCCATGGCATCGAAGCCGGCAATCGCGGCGGCGATGCGCTCCGCCGCCCCCTCCCCCTGCACCGGCACCGGCCAGAGCAGCACGTCGCGGGGAAAGCGCCGGGCGATGGTGGTGCGGATATCCTGGATCACCGCGCCGCGTTCGGAGGAGACGACGCCGATCACCCTGGGCAGCAACGGCAACGCGCGCTTGCGCGCCGCCTCGAACAGCCCTTCCTCCAGCAGGCGCAGGCGTAGCGCCTCGATCCGTGCGAGCAGCGCGCCGGCGCCGGCAAACTCCATCCGATCGACCAGCAATTGATAGGAGGAGCGCTCGCCATAGGCGGAAATACGCCCCGTGGCGATCACCTCCACCCCGTTTTCCGGCACCATGCCCAGGCGCGGCACGGCGGATTTCCACACGATGCCGGCGATCTTGCCGCCCTCGTCCTTGAGCGAGAAATAGATATGGCCGGACGGGTAGCGCTTCACCTCGGTCAGCTCGCCGCGCACCCGCACCCGGGCGAACGCGCCTTCCAGCGTGCGCTTCACCGCGCCGGAGATTTCCGAGACGGTATATTCGGGGGTGTTGCCGGCAGCGCGCGTTTCGTCCATCCGCCGATCCTATGCTACAGCCCGCCCCACTTGAAGAAGGGGCACGGCGATGCGGGTTCTGGTGGTCGGCAGTGGCGGGCGGGAACATGCGCTGTGCTGGGCGCTTTCGGCCAGCCCGCTGCTCAGTAAGCTATGGTGCGCGCCGGGCAATCCGGGCATCGCCGCGCTGGCCGAAACCGTGCCGATCGAGGTGATGGACGTTGCCGGGCTGGTGGCGTTCGCCCTCGCCCAATCCGTCGATCTGGTGGTGCCAGGGCCGGAAGCGCCGCTGGTGGCCGGGCTGACGGACGCGATGGAGGAAGCCGGTATCGCCTGCTGCGGGCCGAGCCGCGCGGCGGCCGCGATGGAGGGCAGCAAGAGCTTCACCAAGGAACTGGCCGACGCCGCAGCCATTCCCACCGCTGCCTGGGAACGCTTCGATGATGCCGAGGCGGCGCGCGCATTCATCCGCCGCCGCGGCGCGCCGATCGTGGTGAAGGCGGACGGGCTGGCCGCCGGCAAGGGCGTGGTGGTGGCCGCGACCGAGGCCGAGGCGCTGGCCGCGATCGACGCCATGATGCAGGCGCGCAGCTTCGGCGAGGCCGGCGCCAGCGTGGTGATCGAGGAATGTCTGGAGGGCGAGGAGGTTTCCCTGTTCGCCCTGTGCGACGGCACCGAGGCGATCGCCCTGGGCGCGGCGCAGGATCATAAGCGCGTGGGCGACGGCGATATCGGACCGAATACCGGCGGCATGGGCGCCTATGCCCCGACGCCGGTGCTGGCCGATGCCGATCTGGCGGCGGCGATGGATGTTTTCGTCCGCCCGGCCCTGGCCGAGATGGCGCGGCGCGGAACGCCGTTTCGCGGCATTCTGTTCGCCGGGCTGATGCACACGGCGCAGGGCTTCAAGCTGATCGAATATAATGTCCGCTTCGGCGATCCCGAATGCCAGGTGCTGATGCTGCGCCTGAAATCCGATCTGCTGGCGGCGCTGCTGGCCGCCTGCCAGGGCGAGCTCGGGCATTTCGATCTGCGCTGGCACGAAGATGCGGCGCTGGCGGTGGTGATGGCCGCGCGCGGCTATCCCGCCGATCCGCTGACCGGCACACCGATCCAGGCGCTGGAGCGCGCCGCCGCCGTGCCGGGCGCGCAAGTGTTCCATGCCGGCACCCGCGCGGTGGATGGCCAGATCCTGGCTGCCGGCGGACGGGTGCTGACGGTCTGCGGCAGCGGCGCGCGCCTGGCGGAGGCACAGCGCGTCGCCTATCAGGCGGTCGATACGATCGACTGGCCGGGCGGCTTCTGCCGGCGCGATATCGGCTGGCGGGCCCTCGCGCGCGGCGGCTGAAATTTCTATCGCAGCGCGCCGAAAAACGCCCGCAACAGCGCCGCCGCCGCCTGTTCCTGCACGCCGCCCACCACTTCCGGCCGGTGATGGCAGGAGGGGGCGTCGAACACCCGCGCGCCATGCTCCACCCCGCCGCCCTTCGGATCATAGGCGGCGAACACCACCCGGCGGATGCGAAACAGGCTGATCGCCTGGGCGCACATCGGACAGGGTTCAAGGCTGACATACAGGGTGCAGTCGGCGAGGAATTTATCCCCCCGCCGCGCCGCCGCCGCGCGCAACGCCAGCATTTCGGCATGGGCAGAAGGGTCGCCTTGCTCCTCCACCCGGTTGCCGGCGCGCGCCAGCACCGCACCATCCGGACCGAGCACGACGGCACCGACCGGCACCTCCCGCCGCGCGGCGGCGGCTTTCGCTTCGTCCAGGGCGAGGTCCATGCCGTTCATGCGCTCTTTCTTGCCCGCGCCGGCCCGCAGGGTCTAGAGCAAGGCGCATGGCACATTCTCGACCCCTGATCGGCGTCACACTCGATTCCGAGCAGCCCGGCGGCTATTCCGCTTTCCCCTGGTATGCGCTGCGCCAGAACTACGCCGGCGCCATCGAAGGCGCGGGCGGGCTGGCCGTGGCCTTGCCCCATTCCCCCGATCTGGCGGCGGCCATGCTCGATCGGATCGACGCGCTGGTGGTGACGGGCGGCGCCTTCGATGTCGATCCGGCGCTGTATGGCGCGGGGGAGCGGCACGCCACGGTGACGCTGAAATCCGGCCGGACCGCCGCCGAACTGGCGCTGGTGCAGGGGGCGCTTGCCCGCGACATGCCGGTGCTGGGAATTTGCGGCGGGGAGCAGTTGCTTGCCGTGGCGCTGGGCGGCAGCCTGATCCAGCACATTCCCGACAGCATCGCGAGCGCGCTGGAGCACGAGCAGCCCAACCCGCGCGATCAGCCCGGCCACGCCATCGCGGTGACGCCGGGCACGATGCTGCACCGGATCGTCGGCGCCGATACCATGGCGGTGAATTCCGCCCATCATCAGGCGGTGGCCGCACCCGGGCCGCGCGCGGCGGTGAACGCCCTCGCCCCGGACGGGGTGATCGAAGGGGTGGAGAGCACCGCGCACCGCTTCTGCCTGGGGGTGCAGTGGCATCCGGAATTCCTGATCGATCCGGGCGATGGCCGCATCTTCCAGGCACTGATCGCGGCGGCGCGGGCATGAACGAGGAAGAAACCGCCGCGCCGGAGGAGGCCGAGGAGTCCGGCCCGCGCGGCGACCGCATCGCCAAATATCTCTCGCGCGCCGGCATCGCCAGCCGCCGCGAGATCGAACGCATGATCGCCGAGGGCAAGATCGTGCTGAACGGCACCCCGGTCACGCATCCGGCGGTGTTCGTCGGTCCCGGCGATATCGTGCAGGTGGCCGGCAAGGTCGTCGACGCGCCGGAGCGGACACGGCTGTGGCGCTATCACAAACCCGAAGGCCTGGTCACCACCCATCGCGATCCCGAAGATCGGCCCACCATCTTCCAGAAGATGCCGCCCGGCATGCCGCGGGTGATCAGCGTCGGGCGGCTCGATCTGAACAGTGAGGGATTGCTGCTGCTGACCAATGACGGGGCGCTGGCACGGCTGCTGGAGTTGCCTGCCACGGGGTGGCTGCGTCGCTATCGGGTGCGCGTCTATGGCGCGGTGGAGCCGCAGGCCCTGGCCGCGCTCGCCCAGGGTGTCACCGTGGAAGGCGTGCGATATGGGCCGATCGATGCCGCGCTCGATTCCCGCAAGGGGGAAAATGCCTGGCTGACGGTTGCCCTGCGCGAAGGGCGCAATCGCGAAATCCGCCGGGTGATGCGGCATCTGAACCTGCATGTCTCCCGCCTGATCCGCCTGGCCTATGGGCCGTTCCAGCTGGGCCAGTTGCCGCGCGGCGCGGTGGAGGAAGTGCCGGCGCGGGTGCTGCGCGACCAGCTTCCCGCCGGCACGCCCACGCACGGACCCACGCGCGACGGCAAGCCTTCCGCCGCCGGGCGCGATGCGCATCATCGCCGGTAGCTGGCGCGGCCGGGCCCTGGCAGCGCCGGCCGGCAGCGCGACGCGGCCCACCGCCGAGCGGGTGCGCCAGGCCTTGTTCGATATGCTCGCCCATGCCCCGTGGGCGCGACGCGCGGACGGGCGCGCCGTGCTGGACGATGCCGTGGTGCTGGATGGCTTCGCCGGCACCGGCGCGCTGGGGCTGGAAGCCTTGTCGCGCGGTGCGGCGAACGCGCATTTCTTCGAGACCGACCGCGCCGCCCTGGCGGCACTGCGCGCGAATATCGCCGCATGCGGGGCGCAGGCACGGGCGCGGGTGATGGCCGCCGATCTGTGCGCCGCGCCGCCGGGCCCGCGATGCGATCTGGTCTTCCTCGATCCGCCCTATGGCCGCGATCTGCTGGCCCCTGCACTGCTGCGGCTGCGCGCCACTGGCTGGCTGGACGCGGCCACGCTGATCGTCGCCGAGACGGCGCGCGCCGCACCCGCCCCGGCCGCCGACATCCTGGCCGAACGCGCGCATGGCGCGGCGCGGTTATGGGTATGGCGCGCCGGCTGAGCCATCGTCGCGGGATGAACGCGATCTACCCGCGCGGCTACGCGGGCGCCGAAAAAATCCGCCCCCAGCCACGCACGCGCGACGGATCGACGCCCGCCAGGATCAGGCTTTTCCATACCACCGTGGCGATGGTGTCGTAGATCGGCAGGCCCAGCTCCGCCTCCAGCGCGGCAACCAGCGGGGCGGCGCGCAGATTGGTGCAGATCACCGCGATCGCCTGCGGACCGGCCGCCGCCACCGCGCGCGCCATCCCCGCGATGGTCTCGTCGGGCACCGTGGCGAAGGAGAAATTATCCTGCTGGTTCAGATGCCGTTCCGCCACGCAGCCATGGCCCAAAGCGGCGTAGTTGGCGATGATGCGGGCCTGCACATCGTCCAGATAGGGCGTGACCAGTCCCAGCCGCGTCACCCCGGTTGCGGCCAGCACCTCGTTCAATGCCAGCATCGAGGTGGTGGCGGGAATGCCCGTCGCCGCCGTGATGCGCGCGCAAAGCCGGTGATCCGCCTCGAACCCCAGCCAGCCGGAGGAGGTGCCGTTCCAGGCGATCACGTCCATCCTGCCATGCGCCAGCAATTCGGCCGCGCGCAGGATTTCGCTGTCGTCGAACTGCGCCAGCGCGGCGGGGGAAAGCGCGATCTCGGTCACGCGGAAGCGGCCGAAATGGGCGGAAACCTCCGGCAATCCGGCGAGCATCGCCGCCGTCACCGGCTCCAGCGTGGTGTTCGATGACGGGGTGAGCATGCCGAGGCGGATGCGCGTTGCCATGCCCGATCGTGACATTCCCGGCGGAGACTTTCAAACTATCCGTAACGGGAAGGAGACGGATCATGAAGGACACGCAGCCGAGGCTGGCCGGCAAGACGGCGATCGTAACCGGGGCGGGCTCGCGCGGGGAAGGGATCGGCAATGGACGGGCCACCGCGATCCTGCTGGCCCGGCACGGCGCGCGCGTCACGCTGGTCGATCAGATGGAGGAATGGGTGGCCCGCACCGCCGCGATGATCGCCGAGGAAGGCGGAACCGCGCAGGTGGTGATGGGCGACGTGACCAAACCGGCGGATTGCGAACGCATCGTCAAGGCCACCACCGATGCCTGGGGACGGCTCGATATCCTGGTCAATAATGTCGGGATTTCCGGCCCGGCGGGCGATGCGACGGAACTCGATCTGGAACAGTGGGACCAGGCGCTGCGCGTCAATGTCACGTCGATGATGCTGATGGCGCGCTATGCCATTCCGCCGATGCGGGAAGGCGATGGCGGGGCGATCGTCAATATCGCCTCCTATGCCGGGTTGTTCGGCGGGCATCCGGCGCTGCTGTATCCGACATCGAAAGGGGCGGTGATCAACATGACTCGCGCCATGGCCGCGCACCATGCGGAGGATCGCATCCGCGTCAACGCCATCGCGCCGGGCATGGTCTATACCCCGATGGTCCAGGAAGGCGGCATGAGCGAGGCGGTGCGGGAAGCGCGCAAAAACCGTTCCCTGCTGAAAACCGAAGGCACGGGCTGGGATATCGGCAATGGCGTGGTCTATCTGGTCAGCGACGAGGCGCGCTGGGTAACCGGCATCGTGCTGCCCATTGACGCCGGTGCCTCTGCCGCGCCATCCGCCTATCCGCGCCGCAGCCCCGATAACGTGATGCGTTAATCCTTGCCGTCGGCGCGCAGGATGCCGGCCAGCACCTCCGCGTCGACGGCGATTTCCACCCCTGCGCGTTCCGACTGCAGCTTCATCGGCACGCGGCTATCGAGGCCGCCCCAGCCGCGATTGAGCGCCTCGGTCATTTCCGCCAGCGCGATATTGGCCATTTTCATCGGCACCATCACCTCGCGCGCCAATTGCGTGGCAAGCGACACATCCTTGTGCGCGAGCTTCAGCGCGAAGGCGGGCGGATCGTAATGATCGGGCAGGAACTGATCGGCCAGCCGGTCGAAGCTGCGCTGGCGGCCCAGCGCGCCCTGGCGGATCGCGGAAAACAGCGTCGCCGGATCGACCCCGGCCTTCACCCCCATGGTGAACACCTCCGCCAGCGCGACATTGATCGCGTAGCCGGCGCAATTATGCACCAGCTTGGCGACCGAGGCGGCGCCGATCGGCCCGATATAGCGGGCCTGATCGCCGATCGCATCCAGCACGCCGCGATGGCGTTCGAAAATCGCCTTCTCCCCGCCCACCCAGATGGCGAGCTTGCCGCTTTCCGCCCCGCGCGGACCGCCGCTGACCGGCGCATCCAGCATGTGAACGCCACGCGCCGCGCATGCCGCGTGCAGCGCCCGCACCAGGCTGGGCGAGGCGGTGGAAAGGTCGAACCACGCAGTCCCCGGCTTCATCCCGGCGAGCAGCCCGTCCACGCCATGCACCACCGCCTCGATCTCCGGCGGGCCGGGCAGGGAGGTGAAGACGATATCGCTCTGCTCGGCCACCGCGCGCGGGCTGGCCGCCCAGGTGGCGCCGCGCGCCAGATGCTCGCCTGCCGCCTCGGCGCGGACATCGTGCACCACCAGCGCGAAATTGCCGCGTTGCAGGCTGGCGGCCATGTGCTTTCCCATGGTGCCCAGGCCGATGAAACCGACGCGCATGGATTTCTCCCTTTCTATGCGATGGGCGGCACGTCCAGACGCACGACGATGCCGGCCAGATCGGGGCGCGGCGGCGGGTAGCGACGCATCACCTCCGGATCGTGCCCAGGCACGATATGCTGCGGGCTGGGGGCAGCGGCGCGCAGCAGGTCGAAGCCCTCCAGCATGCCGCCGATATGGAACGCCGTGGTGAAGGGCCGGCCGGTTTCCATATTCTCGTAGAAATGCGTGACGTCGGAGGCGACCACTACCCAGCCGCGCGCAGTATGCACTTTCACGAATTGCAGCCCCGCCGAATGGCCGGGCGCGGGGTGCAGGGTGATGCCGGGGGCAAGCTCCGCCGGGCCGTTATAGAAGCGCACGCGATGGGCATAGTTCAGCCGCACGATGCCGACGACGTCATCGACCTCGAAGGAATGGGCGAGCCGCGGATAGCGCATGTAGCGTCCCACCGCGTAATGCAGCTCCGGCTCCTGAAGATGGAATTCCGCCTTGGGGAAACGCGCGAAATTGCCGACATGGTCGTAATGCAGATGCGTCAGGATCACATCGCCGATGGCATCCGCCGACAGCCCGAGCAGCCCCAGCGCGTCGACCGGACAGCGCAGGAAGTCGCGCTTGCGCTTCGCCGCCACTTCCGCCGTGAAGCCGGCATCGATGACGAAGCTGCGCTGCGGCCCGATCGCCACCCAGAGGAAGTAATCCATCGGCATCGGCCCGTCATGCGGATCGCCGCCGATGAAATGATCGGATCGCATCGCCGCCCGCGTGGCGTAACGGATGGCAAACAACTCGTAGACGGGAAGCGCGTCCTCGCCCATCGCTCAGGCCGCGAAATTCAGCGCGAGGCCGGGTTCAGGCCAATCCATCGCCGCCAGCCGTCCGGTGCCGGACAGGGTGATGAAGGCGGTGCGCCGATCCGCCCCGCCGAAGCAGATATTGGTCGGATACGGATCGGGCATCTTCACCTGCCGCACGATGCGCCCATCCGGGGCGATCACGGTGATATGCCCGCTCATTAACGTGGCGACGCAGATATCGCCGTTTTCCTGCACGGCCAGGCTGTCGAAACGCTGGAATCCCGGCAGGCCGGCGATCAGCCGCCCGCCATAAGGGGCGGGGAATTTGCCACGCCGCAGCACGCCGGGGCTTTCGATGTCGAAGGCGATCAGCCGGGCGGCTTCGGTATCGGCGACATAGACCGTCTTTTCGTCGGGCGACAGACCGACCCCGTTGGGGGTGATGATCGGATGCACCAACTCCGTGATGCGCGAGCCGTCGGGCAGGGCATAGAACAGCGCGCCGTTATCGCGATGGCGGGCATAGCGCTTGCCGAGATCGGTGAAATAGAACCCGCCCTGGCGGTCGAACACGATGTCGTTCGGCGCGGAAAGCTTGTTGCCGCCGCAATGGGTATAAAGCGTACGGGTATCGCCGGTGCGCGGATCGATGCGCTGGATGGATCCGGTGGTGTAGCCGGGCAGCGGCGCGGTGGCGAGGAAGGGAAATTCCTCGTCCTGATACTGGTTGCCGCCATTGTTGCAGACATAAAGCGCGCCGTCCGGCCCGATGGCGACGCCGTTCGGCCCGCCGCCCGCCTTGCCGATTTCGCGCTTGCCGCCATCGGGGGCGATCCGCGTGACGCGCCCGCCGGAAATCTCTCCCACGATCACCGCGCCGTCTTTCATCGCGACGGGGCCTTCGGGAAAGCCGAGATCGGTTGCCAGGATGCGAAGCTGGTCCATCGCCTATCCTCCCGCCATCTTTCTTTTGCGGAAAGACTGTTGCCGCGCGGCGCTGGCGTCAAGCGCGGCGGCGTGACAGGCTGGCGCGCACGGCATGCAGCACGGGGGGATCATGGGCGTTCTGGCAGGGCAGGTGGCGGTGGTGACCGGGGCGAGCCGGGGCATCGGCCTTGCGGCGGCGGAAGCGCTGGCCAAGGCCGGTGCTGCGGTGATGCTGGCGGCGCGCAATGGCGAGGCGGTTGCCGAAGCGGCGCGCGCGATCGCCGCAACGGGGGCGAAAACCGCTGCCCATGCCTGCGATGTTTCCGACTATGCCGCGACGGAGGGTTTGATCGCGGCCTGCGCCGCACAGCTCGGCCCGCCCGGCATCCTGATCAATAATGCCGGGGTGATCGAACCGATCGCAAGGCTTGCCGACAGCGATCCGATCGCCTGGGCACGCAATATCGAAATCAACCTGACCGGCGCCTATCACGCGATCCGCGCCGTGCTGCCCGGCATGCGCGGCGCGGGCGGGGGAACGATCATCAATATCTCCTCCGGCGCGGCGCATAACCCGCAGGAAGGGTGGAGCAGCTACTGCGCCGGCAAGGCCGGGCTGTTCATGCTGACCCGCGCCGTGGCGCTGGAACATCAGGCCGAGGGCATCAGGGTTTTCGGCTTCGCGCCCGGCACGGTGGATACCGATATGCAGGTCTCCATCCGTGCTTCGGGCATCAATCCGATCAGCCGCATTCCGCGCGGCGATCTGTGGCCGGTCGATCATCCTGCCCGCGCCATCGTCTATCTGTGCAGCCCGGAAGCCGATGATCTGGCCGGGCAGGAACTGGCCTTGCGCGATCCGGCGCTGCGCCGGCGCGTCGGGCTGGAATAACCAACGAACGGGGAGGACAGAATGGCCGACACCACAACCAAGCCGCAGCGCTTCACGGTCAATCATCTGAACGAGGCGGATTTCAAGGCCGACGGGCTGCGCGCCTATGCCCGCTATCGCGATCTGGGCATTGCCGAGGCAACCAACGGGCTGGCCCGCGCCCATGTCATCCGCATGGTGCCGCCCTGCACGGACGAGGTGCGCAAGCGCCATTACCACGACGTGCAGCTGCAACTGGTTTACGTGCTGAAAGGCTGGATGAAAAACGAGTTCGAGGGGGAAGGCGAACACATCATGCGGGCCGGAAGCTGCTGGATCCAGCCGCCCGGCATCCGCCACACCGTGCTGGATTATTCCGACGATCTGGAAGTGCTGGAAATCATCCTGCCCGCAGATTTCGAGACGAAGGAGGTCTGATCCCCGCCGCCCGCAGAAACGCCACCGCCCGGGTGCCCTGCGCCTGCGGCGCGTCCAGCAGCATCGCCAGATCGGCGGGATGATCGACATCCATGCCGATGCCGGCCAGCGTCACGATGCGCGGTTCGATGCCGCCCGCCCGCGCGGTGGCCAGATGCGGCAGGAAACTATCGTCGCCGAAGGCGAATGCCAGCGCATCGGGCGGGGTGCAGAGAATGGCATTCGATCCGCGTCGATCATGCGCCGGCACGATGCTGATGGCAGGCGCCGCGCCATGGGCTGCGATCAGCGTGGCGATTTCCGCCGCCGTGATCGCCGGAATATCGCCCGGCACGGTCAGCAGCCCGGCATGCCCCTCCGCCGCAAGCAGCCGGGCAAGGGCCGTCACCGCTGCGGTGTGGCCGCGATCGGCATCCAGACAGACCACCCGCGCGCCATGATCGCGGGCGAGGGCCGCAACCTCCGCATCCGCGGTATTCACCACGATCCCGGCGAGCGGCGCGGCCGCCAGGGCGGCCAGCACATCGCCCAGCATTGCCCGCATCAATCCCTGGCGCTGGGCGGGTGACAGCGCGGCGGACAGGCGCTGCTTGGCGCCCGCCAGCGCCTTCACCGGCAGGGCAGCCCAGATATCCCTCACGCGTGCCGCCCCGTCATGCGCGCAGCCCGGCAGCGAAATCCAGCACCGCGCGGGCCAGGGCGATCTTTTCCGCAAGCCCGGTCATCAGCGTCGGCGCGGCGATACTCGCGACACCGGGAATGCGCGTCGCCGCATCCGCGCTGTCCAGCACGAAACCATCGAGCAGATCGCCGTAATGCGCGGCAACCGCCGCTGCATCCACCGTCATGCCCATTTCCTGCATCATCTTCGCGGTCGGTCCTTTCACCGCCTTGCCGCCGATCAGCGGGCTGACGGCGATCACCGGGGCGGGTGCCGCGCGCAGTGCCGCCCGCAGGCCCGGCACGGCCAGGATCGGATCGATGCTGATGAACGGATTGGACGGGCAGATCACGATGGCGGCCAGATCGGGCGCGGCCAGGGCCGCCTGCGCGCCGGGGGCGATGCGGGCCTGTGCGGCGCCGGCAAATTCCAGACCGCGCACCACCGGGCGGCATTGCCGATGGACGAAATATTCCTGGAAATCCAGCGTGCCTTCGGTGGTCGCAACCCGCGTCGCCACAGGATCGTCGCTCATCGGCAGGATCGCGCTGGCGATGCCGAAGCGCGCGGCCACCGATGCCGTCACGGCGCTGAGCGTCGCGCCCGCCGCCAGTTGCGCGGTGCGCCAGACATGCAGCGCCAGATCGCGGTCGCCCAGGCGGAACCAGGTCTCCCCGCCCAGCGCGCCGAGCGTTTCCATGAACGCCCAGCTTTCATCCGCCCGCCCCCAGCCCAGCACCGGATTGTCCAGCCCGCCCAGCGTGTAGCACAGCGTGTCGATATCCGGCGAAATGCGCAGGCCCAGATGGGTGAAATCGTCGCCGGTATTGGCAATCACCGACAGCGCGCCGGCCGGCAGGACATGCGACAGCCCGAGCGCCAGCTTGGCGCCGCCAATGCCGCCCGATAATGCGAGGATTTTCATCGGAACAGATCCTCCGCCGCCGGACGCACCAGATCGGCGGCACGGCCCGCCGCTTCGCCCCAGCGCAGCCCGCGCACCAGCACCACGGGCTGGCCTTCATCGGCCTGGCCTTGCAGTAGCGAGGCGGCGGCGGCGATCTCGTCGGCGAAGCCCACGACGCTGACTTCCAGAATGCGTCCGAACAGATCGGGCTGGCCGCGCAGATCGCGCAGCGCCGGCAGGCCGGCGACGCCGATCGCGATCCCCGCCGTGCCGCGCCGCCACGCCCGCCCGAAACTGTCATTGACGATCACCCCCGGCGCGACGCCGAAGCGCGCCGAGAGCGCGGTGCGCAGCGCGGCGGCGCTGGCATCGGGATCGGCTGGCAGCAGCAGCGCCCGGGCTGCGCCATCATGCGGCGCGACATTGGATTGATCGACCCCGGCATTGGCCATCACGAAGCCCAGCCGATGCTCCATGATCAGCAGGTTGGGCCGGCTGCGCACGACGCGCACGGATTCGTCCAGGATCACCTGCACCAGCCGCGCGTCCTTGCCGACGCGCGCGGCCAGCGCCTCGGCTTCCGGCGTCGGCGTGACATCGGCCAGCGCCACCACCCGCCCCTCGGCCTTGGAGACGATCTTCTGTGCCACCACCAACACATCGCCGGGTTGCACGCCCAGCCCGGCGCGCGCGATCGCATCGCCGATCAGCCCGGCCAGATCATCGCCCGCCTGCACCATCGGCAAGCCGGGCAACGCGTGCAGCGAAATCCCCGACAGGCTCATGCAAAGGCGCGGCGCAGACGGGGCAGTACGTGTTCGCCGTATAATTTCAGGAAGCGCGCCTGATCGGGACCAGGGGCGTGAAACACCAAATGGCGAAAACCCATCTCGACATAGGCGCGGCATTTCTCGACATGTTCGTCGGGATCGGCGGAGACGATCCAGCGGCTGGCGGCGCGCGCGATCGGCAGGGCGGCGGCTAGACGCTCCATCTCCTTGGGGTCGTGGACGGACATCTTCTCCTCCGGGCTCAGCGCCAGCGCCGCCCAGTGGCGCGTATCCTCCAGCGCGCGGGCCGCGTCGGTATCGAAGGATACTTTCATCTCGATCATCCGGTCATAGCCGGGGCGCGGCGCGGCGGCGAGGCTCAGCCCCTCCTCCAACGCCGGCAACAAAGTGTCGCGATAGAGCGTGCCCTTGCCGGAGGTGCAGATGAACCCCTCGCCCATGCGTCCGGCATATTTCGCGACCAGCGCGCCGGCCGCGGCGACGTAGATCGGCACGGGCTGTTCGGGGCGGTCATAGATGGTGGCGTCGCGGGTGCGGTAATACTGACCCTCGAAGGTGACATGCTCCTCCGCCCATAGACGGCGGATCAGGGTCAGACTTTCGCGCAGCCGGGCGAAGCGTTCCTTGAAATCGGGCCATTCCATGCCGGTTGCCGGCACTTCGTTCAAAGACTCGCCGGTGCCGACGCCCAGCACCACGCGGCCAGGGAACATCGCCCCCAGCGTGCCGAATACCTGGGCGATCACGGAAGGGTGATAGCGGAATGTCGGGGTCAGCACGCTGGTGCCGATGATCACGCGCTGCGTGCTCGCCCCCAGCGCACCGAGCCAGGCCAAGGCCGAGGGGGCATGGCCGTCGGTGTGTTTCCAGGGCTGGAAATGATCGCTGACGAACACCGAATCGAAGCCCGCCTGCTCCGCCAGGACGGAGAATTGCAGCAACCGGGCCGGGGCGAATTGCTCCGCCGAGGCCTTATAGCCGAGTGTCAGCACATCCCCCTCCCCTCGTTGCGGCACGGAGTCTATGGCGCGGGCCGATCGCGCGCCACCAGCGCCATCAGCGCAGCGCGCAGCCCGCCCGCATCGGCCACCGGTTCGGGCCAGGCGATACGCACACTGCCGTCGTCCGGCGCATCGGCGCGGACCAGATCCATGCCGTCCGTATCGGCGGCAACCATGCGCCAATCGCCCGGCCGATGGCCGGCACGGATGGCGGCGCGGCCCAGCGCGGCGGCGTGATCCTGGTTGCAATGGGCCAGAATCGCCTGTTCCACCAAGGCGATGGCGGCAACACTGGCAGGCGCGGCCAGCAGCGCGTCGGCGCGCAGGCGATGGGCACGGGCGAAGCCGCCCACCAGCATCGCCGCTGCGGGGCGCAGCCGCCACAGCGCGAAATCCCCGAAATCCGCGTACAGCCCGGCATAGGGGTGGATTGCCAGATAGCGGGCCTTCAACCCGGCATCGCTGATCGGCTCTGCCAGGCCGGTGACGGTGACGCGCGCCGCGGTTTGCGGATTGGCGCCAGACGGTGGCGCCGATACCAGCAGGGCGCAGCGCGGATCGGCCCGCAAATGGCGCGTATGCTCCGACAGCTCCGACAGCAGCAGCAGCACCGACAGATCGGGCGCGGTGGCCGGCGTCACCAGGGCGGCGAAGGGTTGCCCGGCCGTGGCGGTGGCCAATATTCCCTGACGGGCGGCGCGCAGCAGCCATCGCGCGGTCCAGGCGGGGGGCGCCTCACCCTGGCCGGCATCTTGCTGTTCAATCGTCGTCCGCATTGCGCCACAATCTGGGTGCAGACCCCGCCCGTTGGCAAGCCGGAGCAAACCGCATGAGCGTCCCGCCGAAAGAACCCCCGGCGAAACAGACCATCGCCCTGGTCGATGACGACCGCAACATCCTGACCAGCGTGTCGATGACGCTGGAACAGGAAGGCTATCAGGTGCGCACCTTCACCGACGGGGAAAGCGCGCTGCAGGGCCTGAGCGCACGGCCCGCCGATCTGGCGGTGCTGGACGTGAAGATGCCGCGCATGGACGGGATGGAGCTGTTGCAGAAGCTGCGCGCGCGCAGCGCCATGCCGGTGATCTTCCTGACCAGCAAGGACGAGGAAGTGGACGAGGTCATGGGCCTGCGCCTGGGCGCGGATGACTACATCACCAAGCCGTTCAGCCAGCGCCTTCTGCTGGAACGCATTCGCGCCTTGTTGCGGCGCAACGAGGCAAGCCGTGCCGAGGGTTCCGGCGCGGCGCCGGGCGGGGTGCTGGTGCGCGGCGATCTGACGCTGGACGAGACCAAGCATCAATGCATTTGGCGCGGCGAGGATATCCAACTGACCGTGACGGAATTCCTGCTGGTCAAGGCGCTGGCGGCGCGGCCCGGCATGGTGAAATCGCGCGATCAGCTGATCGATGCCGCCTATGGCGAGAACATCTATGTCGATGACCGCACCATCGACAGCCATGTGAAGCGCATCCGCAAGAAATTCCGCACCGGCGATGACAGCTTCAACCATATCGAAACGCTGTACGGCATCGGCTATCGCTACAAGGAGCACTGAACGGCATGCCGGACGGCGCCCCCACCAGCCTGGCGAACGAGGCGGTCCCGATGACCGCGACGCCGCGACGCTATCGTCCGCGCCTGGTCTCGCCGCTGCTGCGCCGCATCCTGCTGGTGAACGCCCTGCCGCTGGCGCTGCTGGTGGCGACGCTGCTCTATCTCGATCAGTACCAGAACGGGCTACTGGCCGCCGAGGTGCTGGCGCTGCGCGAGCAGGCGCGCATCTATGCCGGCGCGCTGGGGGAAAGCGCCGTCAAGATCGAACCGCCGGATCACCCCGTGCTGGTGCCCGATATCGCCCGCCCGCTGCTGCGCCGCCTGACCGAACCGACCCCCGATGCGCAGGCCAAGCTGTACGCGCCGGACGGCGCCCTGATCGCCGATAGCCGCGTCACTGGCGGGCAGGGCGGCAAGGTGGTGACGGAACCGCTGCCGCCGCCGGTGCAGCGCGGCTTTCTCGGCGGGGCGATCGGCTGGCTGTACGATCAGGCGCTGTCGCTGCTGCCGCACGATAATTCGACGCCGATCACTGTCGATCTTTCGCCCGGCGCCGGGCTCGACTGGCAGCCCAACGTCAAGGAGGAGCTGCGCCTCGACAATACCGACCAGAGCCGGGAAATGCCGCCCTATATCCGGCGCACCAAGGATAACCGCCTGCTGGTGACGGTGGCCGAGCCGGTCGAGCTGAACCGCCACACGGTCGGCATCATCCTGCTGACGCGAGAGGCGCGCGAGGTCGATTCCAGCCTGTTCGCGGTGCGTATTTCCATCCTGGCGCTGTTCATGCTGGCGCTCGCGCTGACCGTGCTGCTGTCCTGGTACTTGTCGCTGACCATTGCCCGGCCGATCCTGCGCCTGGCCGGGGCGGCGGCGGAAATGCGCGAAGGGCGCGGGCGGGTCAGCGGCCTGCCGGCGGCCTTGCTGAGCCGGCGCGACGAGGTGGGGGCGCTGGCCAATGCCCTGTCCGACAGCGCCACCGCGCTATGGACGCGCATGGATGCGATCGAGCATTTCGCCGCCGATGTCGCGCATGAGATCAAGAACCCGCTCTCCTCCATCCGCAGCGCCATCGAGACGCTGCGCCGGATCGAGGATGTCGAGCAGCAGAAACGCCTGCTCGCGATCATCGCCGAGGATGTCATGCGCCTCGACCGGCTGATCAGCGATATCAACGATGCCTCTCGCGTCGATGCGGAATTGTCGCGCACGGCGGCCGAGGCGATCGATCTTGCCCCGATCCTGCAGGCGTTGAAGGAATTGCACGACAGCACCCGCGCCGAGGATGGGCCGCGCATGATCCTGGATGCCCCCGCCGAAGGGCTGGTGGTGCGTGCCGTGGAGGGCCGGCTGGTGCAGGTGCTGCGCAATCTGATCGCCAACGCCATCTCCTTCAGCCCGCCGCGCGGCAAGATCGTGCTGCGCGCCCAGGAAACCGGGGCGATGGTGGAGATCAAGGTGGAGGATGACGGCCCCGGCATCCCGGAGGCCAATCTGGAGCAGATCTTCCAGCGCTTCTACTCGGAACGCCCGAAAGCGGAGCGCTTCGGCCAGCATTCCGGCCTGGGCCTTGCCATCAGCCGCCAGATCGTCGAGGCGCTGCACGGACGCATCGCCGCCGAAAACCGCCGCGACGCGCAGGGGAATGTGCTGGGCGCGCGGTTCGTCGTGCGGATACCGCGCGCCGGATAGGGTCGTGCGGATACCGCGCGCCGGCTAGACCCCGGCTTCAGGCCTTGTACCAGCCCGGCCTGCGCTTTTCGCGGAATGCCGCCGTGCCCTCATGCGCTTCCGCCGAGTAGCGCTGGGTCCAGCTTTCATGCGCCAGCAGCGTCATCCGGCGCTCGTCCAGCTTCAGCCCGTTGGCGCCAAGGAAACTATCCTTGGTCATGGCGATCGCCCCCGGCGCGCCCAGCATCACCGCATCCAGGATCGCGCCCAGCCGCGCCTCCATCGCCTCGGGCGCCACCACCTCGTGCACCAGACCGATGCGCAGCGCTTCCGCCGCGTCGAAACGCTCTCCGGTCAGGGCGTAGCGGCGGGTGTGGCGCAGCCCCATGGCGTGGACCATATGCGTCGAAATCGGCGTCGGCGCGACGCCGACCCGCACCTCCGTCAGGCCGAATTGGGCTGCCGGCGTGGCCAGCGCGACGTCGACGCAGCAGACCATTCCCGCCCCGCCGCCGAAACAGGCACCCTGGATCACCGCGATGGTGGGTTTGGGAAACTCGTTCAATAGCTGGCAGGCCCGGGTGGTTGCCATCGAGGCGGCGAAATTCCGCTCCGGCGGATAATCGGCGGCGCGATTCAGCCAGTTGATATCGGCGCCGGCCTGGAAGTGCTTCCCCGCGCCGCGCAGCACCAAAGCGCGCACGGCGGGATCGGGCGCCAGACGTTCCAGCCCGGCGATCAGCGCGGCCAGCAGATCCTCGTCATAGGCATTGCCGATATCGGGCTTGTTCAACGTCGCGGTGGCGATGCCGCGCGTATCCAGGTCAAGCAGCACCGGGCCGGAGGGGACGAGTTTTGTGCTCATGACGCAATCTTTCCCGGATCGGTATTGGCGCCGCAGACCACCACGCCGACGCGCGCGCCGGGTGGCGGAACGAAGGCGCCGCACAGCAGCGCGGCAAGCGCGGTGGCGCCGCCCGGCTCGGCGATCAGCCGGCAGGCATCCCATAGCAGGCGCTGGGCATCGGCGATCGCCGCATCGGGCACCAGCACCGATTGCGCGACATGGGCGGCGGCGACGGGGAACATCAGCGCGCCCACCTGCCGTGCCCCCAGGCTGTCGGCGGCGAGGCCGGAAACCGGCGCCTCCACCGGCTTGCCGGCGGCCAAAGCGCGGGTCAGGCCGGGGCAGTTTTCCGGCTCCACCGCGATCACCCGGGCCGCGCCGGCGTACCATGCGGCGACGCCGCCGATCAGCCCGCCGCCACCCACCGCGACCAGCACATGCGTCAGCTCCGGCGCCTGGGCGGCGAATTCCATCCCCACCGTGCCTTGCCCGGCCAGCACCGCGGCATCGTCATAGGCATGCACGTTCAGCGCGCCGGTTTCCTGCTGGCGGGCGGCGCAGGCGGCAGCCGCCTCGGCATAGCTGGCGCCGCCCCGCACGACGCGCGCGCCATAGCCGGCGATACGGTCGAGCTTGGTCGCAGGCGTCGGTTCGGGGACGAAAATCTCCGCTTGCGCGCCCAGCGCGCGGGCGGCGAAGGCGACGGCGGCGCCATGATTGCCGCCGGATGCGGCGATCACGCCGGCCTGCGGCACCTGCGCGCTCAGCGCGCTCAGCATCCGGTTGAACGCCCCGCGCGGCTTGAAGCTGCCGCTCGCCTGCAGCAATTCCAGCTTCAGCACCAGATCATCGGGTAGGCCGGGCAGTCTGCCCGGGCGCAGGATCGGGGTGTGGCGCAGGTACGGGGCGATGCGGATGGCGGCCGCCTCGATGGCGGGGCGATCCACGGCAAGGGGGGCGGAATGCGACATGGCGCGGACGCTGGCACGGGCGGGCGGGCGCGACAACCCGCTTCCTTTCCGGCGCGGTCCGGCCCAGACTGCGCCCCTATGTCCAGCCCTGCTCCGCTTTGCCTGCATGCGAGCTGCGTCGCCCGCGAGGGGGCGGGCGTGCTGTTGCTCGGCCCGTCCGGTGCCGGCAAATCCGATCTGGCGCTGCGCCTGATCGGGCGCGGCTTCGTGCTGGTCGCCGACGATCAGGTGCTCGTGGCCGACGGCATCGCCTCTCCCCCGCCGGCGCTCGCCGGGCTGCTAGAAGTGCGCGGTCTCGGCATCGTCCGTCTGCCCCATTGCCCGTCCGCGCGGCTGGTGCTGGCCGCCGATCTCGCCGCCCGGCCCGACCGGCTGCCCGTGCCGGCGCGCCATGCCGGGCTGGACCTGCCGCTGCTCGGCCTCGATCCGACGCCGGCCTCGGCGCCGGACCGGCTGATCCTGGCGCTCGAGTGCGCGCTGGGCCGCGCCAGTCAGCTGGCCGGATCGTTCGCCGCATGATCCCTCCCCGTCCGGCCAAGCTGCGTGTCGTGCTGGTCACCGGCCTGTCCGGTGGCGGCAAGGCCTCGATGCTGCGGGCGCTGGAGGATATCGGCTATGACGCGGTGGATAATCCGCCGCTCGGCCTGCTGGAAACTCTGGCGACACGCGCCGATCGGCCCTTGGCGGTGGGGGTGGATGCCCGCACGCGCGGCTTCGACGCGGGCGAAATCCTGGCCACGCTGGACCGGCTGCGCGGCAATCCCGCGCTGCATCCGGAATTGCTGTTCGCCCAGGCGGATGAGACGGCGCTGCTGCGCCGCTATACCGAAAGCCGCCGCCGCCATCCGCTGGCCCCGCAGGGCCGCGTCGCCGACGGCATCGCCGAGGAGGAGGCGCTGACCGCCCCCCTGCGCGCCGCCGCCGATCTGGTCATCGACACCTCCGAATTGCCGCTGGCCGCGCTGCGGGCCCTGATCGAGCGGCATTTCGGCCAGGAATCCGGCGCCCCGGCCCGGCGCATGGTGGTGTCCCTGGTGTCCTTCGCCTATCCGCGCGGCCTGCCGCGGGAAGCGGATCTGGTATTCGACGCACGCTTTTTGCGTAATCCCCACTATGACGCCATATTACGTCCCATGACGGGGCTTGACCCCGAGGTCGGTGCGTATGTAGACGCCGATCCCGATTTCGGCGCATTCTTCGGCCAGATGGCATCCCTGGTGGGGTTGCTGCTGCCTCGGTTCGCGCAGGAAGGAAAAAAATACGTCACGATCGCCATCGGGTGTACCGGTGGCCGCCATCGTTCCGTCCATCTGGTGGAACGTCTGGCGGCGGATCTGGCGCTGCGGCTGCCGACGCCGCCCGGTGATGGCGGTGATGATTCAAGTCTAGGGTGGCGACTGCACGTGATGCATCGGGAACTGGCACGCGAAGGGCTGGCGGCCGCCTATCTGGCCGATCGTTCCGCGTCCCCGGCCGATCCCCGCACCGGCGATGGTCCGGCGCGGACACAGGAGGGGTGAATTCCCGATGATACGCCCGTGTGCTGACGCCCCGGACCGGAAGGTTGCGTCGCAATCATGATCGGCATGGTATTGGTGACTCATGGCCTGCTGGCCGAGGAGTTGCGCAAAGCGATGGAGCACGTGGTCGGTGCCCAGCGCAACGTCGACACCGTGTGCATCGGTCCCGAGGACGATATGGAGGACCGCCGCCACGAGATCGAAACCTGCATCGGGCGCTGCGATACCGGCGACGGGGTGGTGCTGCTGACCGATATGTTCGGCGGCACGCCCAGCAACCTCGCGATCTCCATGATGGAGCGCAAGGGGGTGGAGGTGATCGCCGGGGTCAACCTGCCGATGCTGGTCAAGCTCGCCAAGGTGCGTTCCAGCCAGCCGCTGGCCGATGCCGTGACCTGTGCGCAGGAAGCGGGGCGGAAATACATCGCCGCCGCCTCTCACGTGCTGCATGGCTGCGGTCCGGACAGCCGTTCCTGCGCCAAGTAGCCGCATGAGCGCCGACGGTCCGCCCGACAGCCCCGCCGATGGCGCGCCCGAGGGTGCCGCCCCGGTCCTGACCCGCACCGTCACCATCTGCAACAAGCGCGGCCTGCATGCCCGCGCCGCCGCCCGCTTCGTCACCCTGGCCGAGCGTTTCGGCGCTTCGGTGGATGTCTGCCGCGACGGACAAAGCGTCAATGCCCGCTCCATCATGGGGCTGATGATGCTGGGCGCCGGGCTCGGCTCCAGCGTCGAACTGCGTGCCGAAGGCTGGGACGCCAAGGAGGCGCTCGACGCGCTGGCGGAGCTGGTGGAGGCCCGCTTCCATGAGCAGGACTGAGCCGCCCGCCCCGCCGCCCCAGCACAAGCGCCTGCATGGCGGCGCGCCCGAAACCCAGCGCGCGGAATTGCGAATCCTCGGCCTGCCGGTCGCCGCCGGCATCGCCATCGGCCCGGCTTTCGGCGCGACTGAGCCGGAAGCGCGCATCACCCGCCATAAAATCCAGGCCGCCGATGCCGCCGCCGAGGGCACAAGGCTGGATGCCGCCGTCGCGCAATCGCGCAAGCAGCTGGCCAAGCTGCGCGGCCGGCTGTCGGTGCTGCCCGAGGACAGCCAGGAGGAAATCGCCCCGCTGATCGATGCCTATATCCGCATGCTGGGTCCGTCGCGCCTGGTGCGCGGCGTGCGCCGGCGGATCGAGGAGAAGCTGGCTTCCGCCGAAAGCGCGGCCCTGGCCGAAGGCGAGGAGATCGCGGCCCAGATCGAAACCCAGCTCGAGCAGGCCGCCAGCGAGGATGAGCGCGCGGCCATCCGCCGCCGGGCGGAGGAGGTGCGCGAGATCGCCCGCCGGCTGGTCCGCAATCTCACCGCCGCGCCGTTCCGCAGCTTCGCCGATCTGCCCGAAGGCGCGGTGCTGGTCAGCGAAAACCTGCGCCCGGCCGATGCCGCGCTGCTCGACCCTTCCCGCCTCGCCGGCGTGGCGACCGAGGAGGGCGGGGCCGATGGCCATACGGCGGTGATGCTGCGCGCCCTCGGCGTGCCGTCGGTGATGGCCGCGGTCGGTCTGGCCGAGGCGGTGCGACCCGGCGACCTGTTGGTGGTGGACGGCTCGGCGGGCAGCGTGGTGGTCAATCCCGCGCCGGCGACGCTGGCTGCCGCGCGGCGCGGGGTGACGGCCTTTGCCCGCGAACGCCAGAAATTCGCCCGGCTGCGCCGCCTTCCCGCCGAAACCGTCGATGGCGAGACGGTGGAGTTGCAGGCCAATCTGGAACTGCCGGTCGAATTGCCGCTGATCGCCCAGTCCGGCGCGCAGGGGATCGGGCTGCTGCGCTCCGAGTTCCTGTTCATGAACCGCGAGACGGTGCCGGACGAGGAGGAGCAGACCGAGAATTACCGCGCCATCGTCGAGGCGATGAACGGCGATCCGGTCACCATCCGGGTGCTCGACTGGGGCGGCGAGAAGGAAATCGAGGCGCTGGTCAGCGCCGGCATCGTGCCCGAAGCGGCCGATACCAATCCGGCGCTCGGCCTGCGCGGCATCCGCCTGCTGCTGCGCAAGCCCGAATTGCTGGAAGCGCAGCTGGCGGCGATCCTGCGCGCGGCCGCTGCCGGACCGGTACGGGTGATGCTGCCGATGGTGACGAATGTCGCCGAAGTGGTGGCGGCGCGGGAAATCTATGACCGCGTCGCCCGCCGCCTGCGCCGGCGCGGCGAACGCCTGGCCGACAAGCTGCCGCCGCTCGGCATCATGATCGAAACCCCCGGCGCCGCGCTGTCGGCCGATGCGCTGGCGCTGGAGGCGGATTTCTTCGCCATCGGCACCAACGACCTGACCGCCTACACCCTGGCCGTCGATCGCGGCGAAAGCGATGTCGCGGCGCTGTACGATCCGCTGCACCCGGCGGTGCTGCGGCTGATCCAGTTCGCGGTGGAGGCGGCGCTGCGCATGCGCATGCCGGTCTCGGTCTGCGGCGAGATGGCGGCCAACCCGAGATTCGCCCCGCTGCTGCTGGGGCTGGGTGTGCGCAGCTTCTCGATGAACGCCTCGGCCATTCCGCGCGTCAAGCAGGTGGTGCGCGGGGTGGAGATGGATGCCTGCACCCGCTATGCCCGCCGGGTGATGCAGCAATCCGACCCTCGTCGCATCCGCGAGGTGCTGGAGCAGGCGCGGCCCGAAACCGCCCGGTGAGCGCCGGGTTCGGACTTCAAACCCGGGCGCCCGCGTGCTACCCGCCGCGCCACGGATCGGGGTTTGCCCATGGCTGGGGCATTGCATCGCGAGGTTGGCATCGGTGCTGAAGCGGCTGACGCGCCATCGGTACACCCAGGCTTTTCTGGCCTGGCTGGTCGGCGCCTATCTGGCCTTTGCGCTGCGCACCACGCGCTGGCGCCTGGAAGGGGCGGAACATATCGCCCGCCATGCCGACGGCATCCCCGCCATCGCCGCCTTCTGGCATGAATGCCTGCCGTCGATGCCCCAGCTCTGGCGGATGGCCCGCGGTCAGGGGGCACGGGGTTCGGTGCACGTGCTGGTCAGCCGCCATCGCGACGGACGGTTCATCGGCTATGTGGTGCGCCGCTTCGGCATCGGCGTGGTGCACGGTTCCTCCTCGCGCGGCGGGGCTTCGGGGTTGCGCACGCTGCTGGGGCTGCTGGCCGATGGCGGGCATGTGGCGATCACCCCGGACGGGCCACGCGGGCCGCGCCGGGAAGCAGCGCCCGGCGTCGCCCAACTGGCTGCCTTGTCCGGTGTGGCGGTGCTGCCCTGCGCCGCGCATATGACCAGCCGCCTGATCCTGAAGACCTGGGACCGGATGATGCTGCCCTTGCCCTTCGGGCGCGGCGTGGTGGTATGCGGGGCGCCGATCGTGGTGACGCGCAGCGACTGGCAGGCGGCCGTGCCGGCCATCGAAGCCGCCCTGACCGGGGTGAGCGAGGAGGCGGCACGGCTGTGCGCGCGCTGACGCGGGCCGCGCCATCGCCGCCTTGCACCGCGCGCGCCTGGGCGGTTCTGGCCAGCCTGCTGGCACCGGCACTGCGCCTGATGCTGGCCAGACGTCTGGCGCGCGGCAAGGAAGTGGCCGGCCGGCTGCGCGAACGGCGCGGGCTGGACGCCACGCCGCGCCCACCCGGTCCGCTGCTGTGGCTGCACGCGGCAAGCGTCGGGGAAACCGTCTCCATCCTGCCGGTGCTGGCGCATCTGGTGCCGGCCTGCCAGGTGCTGCTGACCACCGGCACGGTCACCTCCGCCGCGCTGGCGGCGCGTCGGCTGCCGGAAATGGGGCTTGGCACACAGGTGCTGCACCGTTTCGTGCCGCTGGACGTACCGCGCTGGGCGCGGCGCTTCCTGGCCCATTGGCGGCCCGATGCGGCCTGCTTCGTGGAAAGCGAGCTCTGGCCCAACCTGCTGGCCGCCTGCCGCGCGCGCGGCGTGCCGATGGCGCTGATCAATGCCCGGATGTCGGCAAAAAGCCTGACCGGCTGGCAGCTCCTGCCGCGCCTGGCCGCCTGGCTGTTGGGCGGCTTCGCCTGGGTGCAGGCTCAGAGCGAGGCTGATGCCGCGCGCCTGCGCAGCCTGGGCGCGACGCGCGTGACCGCCCCGGGCGATCTGAAATTTGCCGCCCCGGCGCTGCCCGCCGATCCGGCAATGCTGGACGCGTGCACGACACTGCTCGGCAACCGGCCACGCTGGCTGGCGGCCAGCACCCATCCTGGCGAGGATGCGACGATTTTCGCAGCCCAGGCCGCGCTGCTGGCCACCCGCCCGGACCTGCTGTGCATCCTGGTGCCGCGCCATCCCGAACGCGGCGCGGAGATCCAGCGCGCCGCGCAGGCCGCCGGTCTGGCCGCCACGCGCCGCGCCGCCGGGCAGGCACCGCCCGCGCCAGGGGGGATTTGGGTGGCCGATACGCTGGGCGAACTCGGGCTGTGGTACCGGCTATGCCGGATCGCTTTTGTCGGGCGCAGCCTGGCCGCGCCCGGTGGGGGGCAGAATCCGCTGGAAGGCGCGCGCCTGGGCTGTGCCGTGGCGGTGGGGCCGATGACCGATAATTTCGCCGCTGCCACCCAGGCGCTGGCGGCGGCGGCGGCGCTGACCCGCGTCGGCGATGCGGCGGCGCTGGCCGGCTGGGTGGCGCGCATGCTGGACGATCCCGCCGCCTGCGCCGCGGCAGGCACTGCCGGGCAGGCGGCCGCCGCGCGCTATGCCGAATTGCCGGCACAGACGGCGGCGGCTTTGCTGAAGCTGCTCGAACGCGATCGGAGGGCGGCGCGATGAAGCTGCGCGCCCCTGCGTTCTGGCGCGATGGCGGCGGTGCCTTCCTGCCGGCCCTGCTCGCGCCGCTGGCGGCGATCACCACCTGGGTGACGGCGCGGCGCGTGGCAAAGCCCGGCTATCAAGCGCCGGTTCCCGTCTTTTGCTGCGGCAATGTCACCAGCGGCGGGGCGGGCAAGACAACGCTGGCGCTGACGCTTGGGGCGATGCTGATCGCGCGCGGCGTGGCGGTGCATTTCCTGCTGCGCGGCTATGGCGGCACGGCGCGCGGCACCCGCCGTGTCGACGCCGGCGACGATGTGACCGAGGTCGGCGATGAAGCGCTGCTGCTGGCCGGGCTCGCACCGACCTGGATCGGTGCCGACCGGGCCGCGTCCGCGCGGGCCGCCATCGCGGCGGGGGCCGCCGCCCTGGTGATGGATGACGGGCTGCAGAATCCGGGGCTGGCCAAGACGCTGTCGCTGCTGGTGATCGACGGCGCGACCGGCTTCGGCAATGGCCGGGTGCTGCCCGCCGGGCCACTGCGCGAGCCGGTGGCCGCAGGTGCCGCGCGCGCCGATGCGGCGGTGCTGATCGGCGCCGACCGCAGCGGGGCGCT
>JAGWRU010000237.1 GCA_028869595.1 Rhodospirillales bacterium | reverse complement strand
GCAGCGCCGGATCGGCCTCGCAGCGATGGATTTCCGCCAGGGTGAGCTGGTTGTTGGCGACCGGGTCATAGCCCACGATGCCTTGTGCGACCTCGCCGTCGGCGATCGCCTGGACCTCGAGCGGGTGCATGCCGCAGAAATCGGCGATCTGGGTGAAGGTCAGGGCGGTTTTGTCGATCAGCCACACGGCGGTGGCCTTGGGCATCAGCGGCAGGGTCATGGCGGTCACCTTCAGGCCGCGCGGGCCGGAGTGCGGGCACGCCGCCGGGACGGAGCAGGCTCGGCGGACGAGGAGAGAGGCGGATATGACCCGCCCCCCTCGGCGGGTCAAGGGGTTGTGGCGTGGGGGGTGGGTTGCGCCGGGCGTCTTGCCGCGGCAGGTCGCGCCCGGCGCTGATCTGCTGCGACAACCCGCCGGGTTGCGCCGACGGGCCGGTACTGCCTAATCCATGCCCTGGCCAATCGATACCCGGGCTCATTCATGCCCTGGGATTGCCGCATGACGGAGGAAACCCATGGCCGAGGAAGACGATCTGCCGCGTGACGCGCGCCGGGCCGGTGGACGTGCCGCTACCCGTGCCGGCCAGCGGCGCTGGCTGGAGCCCCTGACCCTCGACCTGCTGGGGTTGGAAGAGCTGGAGGCCTACGTCGCCGAGCTGAAGGCCGAAATCGCCCGCACCGAGGCGGAGATGGCACGCAAAAGCAGCCACAAGAACGCCGCCGAGGCGTTTTTTCGCAAGCCCGGCTGAGACCGGCGCAAGAAAAACCACTGGCGCAAGAAACACCACCGGCGCAAGAAAAACCCCGGCAGGGCGGACCCTGCCGGGGGGATGACGGGCGCCGGCCGCTCAGGCGGCGCGGGCTTCGATCGCGGCGTTCGGCTGGGCCTCCAGGCTCGGCATATCCTGGGTGCGGATCGCGATCTGGCGCGGCTTCAGCGCCTCGGGCACGACGCGCTTGACGCTGACATGCAGCAATCCGTGGGCCAGATCGGCGCCTTCGACCACGATATGATCGGCCAGCACGAAACGCCGCTCGAAGGCGCGACCGGCGATACCGCGATAGAGCAACTCGCTCTTGCCCTGCTCGGCGGCGACGCGGCCGGTGACGATCAGCACGTTTTCCTTGACCGTCAGGTCGAGATCCTCCGGGCGGAACCCGGCCACCGCCATGGTCAGGCGATACGTGTCCTCGCCCGTGCGCTCGATATTATAGGGGGGGTAGGACGACCCGTCCGCATTGGCGGTGGCGGTATCGACCAGACGCGCCAGACGGTCGAAACCGATGGCGGTACGGAACAACGGCGCAAAATCGAGGGAATTCATGAGCAACCTCCTGTGAGAGCAAGGTCCGACGCTGGGCCGCCCGGATGGGCCGGCCATGTCAGGCCCCGGAACCCCGATCGGGCGTTCCGGACGTCACAGGATTTTGGCAGTGCCGCCCCGCCCTTCAAGAGGGGGCGGGGCGCACCCGGCGCGATCAGCCTTTTTTCAGACCGATGCCTGCGAATTTCTTGTTGAACTTCGCCACCTGCCCGCCCGTGTCCATGATGCGCTGCACGCCGGTCCAGGCCGGGTGGGATTTCGGATCGATATCCAGGCGCAGCGTGTCGCCGGCCTTGCCATAGCAGGAGCGGGTGGTGAACTGGCTGCCATCGGTCATGACGATGGTGATCTCGTGGTATTCGGGGTGAATGCCCGGCTTCATGGCGATTGCTCCTGCTGGCCCGCCCGATCCCGACCGGGTTGGCGAAGGGGCGGCGTATAGCCGGGGCAGGGCCATCCGATCAAGCCCCGGTGTCAATCCGGTCGGGCCCGCGCGCCGCATTGGCAACTCCCAATCTTCGCGCAGTACCCGACCAAGCTCCGCCTTGCCATCCTGCGCGCCGTTGCAATTGCGGAGGATCGAGCCTTGCCCCCTTCCCCTGACCGCGCCGGCGTTCGCCTGATGCTGAACAAGGTGCCCGAGGTCTCGCTGATCTTCTGGGTGATCAAGATCATGTCCACCACGGTCGGCGAAACCGGATCGGACTATCTTACTCTGCATGTCGGCCTCGGCGTGCTGCTGACCGATGCGCTGATGCTGTGCCTGCTGGTGGGCGCGATGACGCTGCAGCTGCGTGCCGATCGCTATATCCCCTGGCGCTACTGGCTGAGTGTGGTGCTGGTCAGCGTGGTCGGCACCGAGATCACCGATTTCCTCACCGATAGGCTGCATGTCAGCCTCTATGCCAGCACGGTCGGCTTCGCGGTGCTGCTCGGCATCGCCTTCACGGTCTGGTATCGCAGCGAGCGCACGCTTTCGATCCATACCATCGTCACGCGCAAGCGGGAGCTGTTCTACTGGTCGGCGATTCTGTGCACCTTCGCCCTCGGCACCGCCGCCGGCGATCTGGCGACCGAGGCGCTGGCCCTCGGCTTTCGCCTCGGCGTGGTGATTTTCGGCGGGATGATCGCGGCCACCACCTATGCCTATTACCGCGGCGCCAATCCGATCCTGACCTTCTGGATCGCCTATGTGCTGACCCGCCCGCTCGGCGCCTCGCTTGGCGATCTGCTGTCGCAGCACCATGCCGATGGCGGGCTGGGGCTCGGCACGATCGGCACCAGCGCCTGCTTCCTGGCGGTGATCGTGGCTGCGGTCGCCTGGCTCAGCCGGCCTGCGCTTGCGCCGCGCGCCTTGTCGCAGCACGCGGGGCAGGATTGATGTCGGCCCCGTGGCCCGGCAGGAATTCCCCTCCTGCCGGGCCACGGGGCGTGGCATGGTCGGACGGGGCAGCCAGCGAGGGCGGCGTGAAAATCCTGGTGATCGAGGACGACAAGGAGAGTGCCGCCTATATCGCGCGCGGCCTTACCGAGCACGGCCATGTCGTCGATCGCGCGGAAACCGGGCGTGACGGGCTGTTCCATGCCGGCGATGGCGGCTACGACGTGCTGATCGTCGATCGCATGCTGCCCGGCATTGACGGGCTGGGGCTGGTGCGCACGCTGCGCGCCTCTGGCGTGAAAACCCCGGTGCTGTTCCTGACCGCGCTCGGCGGCGTCGGCGATCGGGTGCAGGGGCTGGAGGCGGGTGGCGATGACTATTTGGTCAAGCCCTTCGCCTTCGCCGAATTGCTGGCACGGCTGAACGCGCTGGCCCGCCGCCCGCCCTTGCAGGAAGTGCAGACGCTGTTCCGCGTCGCCGATCTGGAGATGGATGTGCTCCGGCGCGCGGTCAGCCGGGCCGGGCGGCGGATCGAGTTGCAGCCGCGCGAATTCAGCCTGCTGGAATTCCTGCTCCGTCATGCCGGGCGGGTGGTGACGCGCACCATGCTGCTGGAAGGGGTGTGGGATTTCCATTTCGACCCGCGCACAAACATCGTCGAAACGCATATGAGCCGGCTGCGCGCCAAGCTGAATGAAGGTGGGCTGCCCAATCTGATCGCGACGCTGCGCGGCGCCGGCTACATGATCCACACCGAGGAATAATTTGGCACTGCCGCGCATTCTGCGCACCACCAGTTTCCGCTTCGCGGCGCTGTACGTGCTGCTGTTTGCCGCCTCGGCGCTGGTGCTGGGGCTGGTGGTGTTCGTCGTCGCGCGCGAGGCGATGCTGGGGCAGATGCGCGCGCGCATCGAGGCGGAAGCGGCGCTGCTCACGCGCGAATATCATCAGGACGGGCTGGCCGGGCTGGCGGTGACGGTGACCCATCGCGGGCGCGGCGCCGGCGCGCTCGATTACCGCCTGCAGGATGCAGCCGGCCGGCGCCTGGCCGGCGAAATTCCGGCGATCGGCGCGCAGCGTGGCTGGTTCGACATGACCATCGACGAGACCCATCGCGAGGCGGCGCGCCCAGAACGCCTGCGCGTCCACGCCAGCACCCTGGGCGATGGCGCGGTGCTGGCGATCGGCGACGATCTCGCCCGCGTCAGCGAGGTGCAGGAGGCGATCCTGCGCGCCTTCGCCGCGGCGATCGGCGCCACCATCCTGCTGGGCGCGGCGGGCGGGCTGTTGCTGAGCCGGGCTTTTCTCTCGCGCGTCGACGCCATCGTGCGCACCGCCGAGGCGATCATCGATGGCGACCTGTCGCGCCGGGTGCAACTGGGCGGCACCGGCGATGATCTCGATCATCTGGCGGCGACGCTGAACCGCATGCTCGATCGCATCGCCGCACTGATGGAGAGTTTGAAGCAGGTCTCCGCCGATATCGCCCATGATCTGCGCACGCCTTTGTCGCGCCTGCTGCAAAGGCTGGAGGAGGTGCGCGGCGGACCGGCAACGCTTGGCGCCTATGAGACGGCGATCGAGGCGGCAGCGGCCGAGGCGATGGGGCTGCTGGACACGTTCGCCGCCCTGCTGCGCATCGCCCAGGTCGAAGGCGGCGAGCGGCGGGCGAGTTTTAGCGCGCTCGATCTGTCACAGATCGCCGAGACGGTGGCCGAGGCCTTCCTGCCGGCGGTCGAGGATGAACGCCACGTGCTGCGCACCGAGATCACCCAGGGCATCGGGCTGCGCGGCGATAAGGAATTGCTCAGCCAGGCGCTGGCCAATCTGATCGAGAATGCGCTGCGCCATACGCCCGCCGGCACGCAAATCCATCTGAGCCTTTGCCGCGACGCGGCCGGGCAGGCGGTGCTGTGTGTCGCCGATGACGGCCCCGGCGTGCCGGCGGAGGAGCGCAGCCGGGTGCTGCAACGCTTCTATCGCTGCGAACAGAGCCGCAGCAGCGCGGGCAACGGGCTGGGGCTGAGCCTGGTTGCCGCCATCGCCGAACTGCACGATGCCCGCCTGACGCTGGAGGATGCCGCGCCCGGTCTGCGCGTGGTACTGGTGTTTCCGGCGCCGGGCGCACCGCCTACATTCAACTAATCGGTTGACTATCCGCGCGCCCTGGCTATATTCAACCGTATGGTTGAGTTACATTCCCCCGCGCTGACGCCGATCTTTCACGCTTTGGGCGACGCCACCCGCAGGCAGATGCTGCGTGCCCTGGCCGAGGGCGAACGCAGTGTCGGGCAATTGGCGGAACCCTTCGCCATCTCCCTCGCCGCCGCCTCCAAGCACATCAAGGTGCTGGAACAGGCCGGGCTGATCCGCCGGGAGGTGCGCGGGCGCACCCATCTTTGCCGCCTCGATCCCGGACCGCTGGCCAGCGCGCATCGCTGGCTGAGCTTCTACGAGGGCTTCTGGACCGCCAGGCTCGATGTGCTGGAGCAGCTTCTGCGCGCGGCCGAGGAAGACCCGACGCCCCCCCGCACGAGAGGAGACGACCCATGAACGACCCGATGACCCCGGATGCCTATGGCGTACTGCGCGAACCGGCCACGCTGGTGCTCCAGCGCCTGCTGCCTGGCCCGATCGAGCGGGTCTGGGCCTTCCTGACCGAGAGCGATCTGCGCCGCCAATGGCTGGCGTCAGGGGTCATGGATCTGCAACCCGGCGCCGGCTTCGAGCTGACCTGGCGCAACGATGCGCTGACCGAGCCGTCCGGCAAGCGCCCGGATGGCTTTGCCGCCGAGCACCGCATGGCGTGTCGCATCCTGGCGCTCGATCCGCCGCGCGCCCTGTCCTTCACCTTCGGTCCGCATGGCGAGGTCGATTTCACGCTGGAGCCGGCCGGGGGGCGCGTGCTGCTGACCCTGACCCATCGCCGCGTGCCCGATCGCGCCACGCTGCTGAAGGTCAGCGCCGGTTGGCACGCCCATCTGGACCTGCTGACCGCCCGCGCGAGCGGGACCGCGCCGCTTCATCCGCATTGGGATCACTGGACCCGCCTGGCCCAGGAATATGATCGGCGGCTGCCTGCCTGACGGGGGGGCGGGCGACGCCCCTAACTGCGACGGGCTTTGATTTGCTTTCGTCCGAAAATTTTACAATACCGTTATGAAAATTGTCGAAAAATATATACTGCCAGTTCCGGCCTTCGTTTTTTCTTGTGGCCTATAATTTGCTTAAAGTTCTTTGAACGAATGACGAAAGCGTCACAGACAGGGGAAGAACCCGTGCGACCGATGCGCTTATTGGCGAGCCTGACCGTGTTGGGCTGGGGCCTGGTGGCGCTGCCCCATGCACGGGCCGCCGTGATCGAAACCATGATGCAGGTCGGGTCCGACGTTGTCGTAACCGCCAGCGGAACCATCGACCTGGCGGGGTTCAACAACCCCGGCTACGAGCAGTACAGCAGCGGCGCCAACGGCATCATCCCCGATCTGGGTTCGATCATCGTCGGCGCCCCTGGCACCGCGACGACCGATCTGTATGGCCCGTTCACCGGGCCGACCTCGTTCGGCACCGGGGGGTTCACCCAGCCGAGCAGCGGCAGCGGCGACCGGGTCGGGGTGCGCCAGGACTCGCCCAGCACGACCTTCATCGTCGTGCCGCAAGCCTATGTCTCCGGCGCCGCGCTCTCGGGCAGTTCGACTTTTTCCAACGCGACCTATGCCAGCCTGGGAGTGGACATCGGCACCTATGTCTGGAGCTGGGGCAGCGGGCCGACCGTGGACAGCCTGACGCTCGATGTCGTCGATCCGGCCTCGACTGTCGCCGAACCTGGGGCGCTCGGCTGGCTGGCAGTGGCGCTCGCCGGATTATTCGTGGCGCGGCGCAGCCGGACGCGTTCTGCCATCTGAGCCTGGGCCGCGCGGGCGTCGTGCCGGACCGAGAAGGCGGCGCAAGCAGCTACAGTCCCGGGCTGAACGCTGCTGCCCGCGCCGCCTCCAGCCTTGCCGCGTAGGCCGCGGCCCCCGCCCGATCCTCAGCCAGTGCCGTCTGCCGCGTCGCCAGCATCGCCGCCATGCTGGCCGGCGCCGGCCCGCCCGTGACGGCACGGCGGCGGATCGTCTCGGCCGGATCCAGCGCGGCGGCGATCACCGCCGGATCGAGCGCGAGGCGCTGGCCGAACAGGGTTTCGCCCGCCGCGATCAGCGCGGCGGCGGTGATGGTTTCGGCGCTGCGCCCGGCCTCGATCGCCTCGGCCACCACCACGGCCACGATGTTGTGGGCCATGCGGAAGGAAAGCCCGGTTTCGCGCACGATCACATCCGCAAGCTCGGTCGCGGTGCCGAAGCCGCGCGCGGCGAAATCGGCCATCCGCGCCGGGCGCACGCGCAGCGCGGCCACCGTCTCGGCCATCAGCACCAGCACGCGCCGGGTGGCGTCCAGCGCCTGCACGACCGGATCGTTCAGCGCGGTGACGCCGTCGGAGACATCGGCGAAGGCGGTGTTCTTGGCGCAGGCGAGCGTCGCGCCCAGCCAGCCCGTGACCATCGCCGCCTGCGCCTTGGCGTGTTCCAGCACGCTCGGGTTCTTCTTCTGGGGCATGATGGAGCTGACCGCCGAATGCCGGTCGGCGAGTTCGATGAAGCCGTATTCAAAGGTGCTCCAGGCCTGCAGATCGACGGCGAGGCGGGAAATGCCGGTCATCAGAATGGCCAGTGCGCCAGCCTGTTCCGCCGCATCGTCGCGGTTGGCGACGGCGTCATAGGCATTCTCCACCAGGGCGGGAAAGCCCAGCGCCGCAGCGACCATCGTGCGATCCAGCGGGAAGGCGGTGGTGGCCAGCGCGCCGGCGCCCAGCGGACAGAGATCGGTATGGGCCAGAGCGGCCGCGCAGCGGGCATGATCGCGGGCCAGGCCATCGGCGAAGGCCAGCAGGTAATAGCCCAGCGTGATCGGCTGGGCGTGCTGCCAATGGGTGTAGCCGGGCATCACCGTGGCCGCCTGGGCCGCTGCCTGATCCAGCACCGCGGCGCGGAACTCGGCCAGCGCGGCCAGCACGCCCAGCATCTTGCCGCGTAGCGTCATCCGCCAGGTGGTCACGTGCAGGTCGTTGCGGCTGCGCCCGGTGTGCAGCCGTCCGCCGATTGCCGGCCCCAGCCGGGCGATCAGGGCGCGTTCGAAATAGGAATAGAGATCCTCCGCCGTGCCGTCGGTCGGCAGGGCGGCAGCGCCGGCGGCATCGATCGCCAGGATCGCATCGACGATCGCCCGCGCATCCCCTGGCGCGATGATGCCGCGCGCCGCCAGCATCCTCGCATGGGCGAGATGGACCCAGTTCTCCAGATGGAAATGCTGATCGAGGGCGCGGGCCAGTGCCGGGGCGTAATAGCTTGCCATCAGCGCCGGCGACGGTGGCTCCTTGACCCGTTCGCGGATCGAAACCTCGCCCGGATGGTTCATCGCATCGCTCCCTGCCTCGATGGCGCAGCATCCGCCGGGCTGGCGCGCGCGGCAAGGCGGGCAAATCCGCTTGCCCCGGGCCCGCCGCTTGGAGAAACTACTTCGTATGTCCGCGCGCCCGCATTCCGTGCCGCCTGCCGCGCGCCCGTCCGAGACGGGGCGTGCTGGCCTTGGCGCGCATGATCCGCGTCGCGGGCGCCCGCACGAGGCGGTCTATGCCGCCCTCGACCTCGGCACCAATAATTGCCGCATGCTGATGGCCGCCCCGGCCGACGATGGGTTCCGGGTGGTGGAAAGCTTCAGCCGCATCGTCCGTCTGGGCGAGGGGCTGCACGATAGCGGCAGGCTCTGCCCGGCGGCGATGGATCGGGCGATCGGCGCCCTGTCGGCCTGTGCGGCCAGGCTGTCGCATCGCCGCCTGGCCGGGTTTCGCGCTATCGCCACCGAGGCCTGCCGGCGCGCGGCCAACGGCGCGGAATTCCTCGACCGGGTGCGCGCCGAGACCGGCATCGCGGTGAAGGTGATCACGCCGCGCGAGGAGGCGGAGCTGGCGCTGGAAAGCTGCGCGCCGCTGCTGGCCGATGGCGGGCGGCGGGCGCTGGTCTTCGATATCGGCGGCGGCTCGACCGAGCTTGCCTGGGTGCGGCTGTGCGGCGAAGCGCCGGCGCTGATCGGCTATATCTCGATGCCGGTGGGCGTGGTGACGCTGGCCGAGCAGTTCGGCCCGGCCCGCTTCACCGCCGAAGGCTATGCGGCGATGCGCGAGGAGGTTGCCGCCCGCCTGACCGGGTTCGAGCGCATCCATTGCATCGGCCGCGAGATCGCCATGGGCGGCGTGACCCTGCTGGGCACCAGCGGCACCGTCACCACCCTGGCCGGCATCGCGCTGAAACTCGCCCGCTATAGCCGCCCGCTGGTCGATGGGGCGGTGCTGGATATCGACCAGGCCCGCTCGGCGCTGGCCGCCTTGCGGGCGCTGGGCCGCGATGGGCTGGCCGCGCATCCCTGTATCGGCCCGGAGCGGGTCGATTTCGTGCTGCCCGGCTGCGCCGCCTTCGAGGCGATCCTGGAGCAATGGCCGGCATCGCGCATCGTGGTGGCCGATCGCGGCCTGCGCGAGGGCATGCTGATGCGCCTGATCCGCGCCTGATTGCTTTTTTCCCGCCCGCGCCTAAGAACGGCGCCATGACGGGCAAGGACAGATCATCGGGCAGCGGCAAATCGCCCACCGGCGCCGGGCGCAGCCTGACGGTGGGGCTGAAGCGCACGCGTGGACGCTCCTCGGCCCAGCAGCGCTGGCTGCTGCGCCAGCTCAATGATCCTTACGTGCAGGCCGCGAAGGAGCAGGGTTGGCGTTCGCGCGCCGCCTTCAAGCTGCTGGAACTGGATGCGCGCTACCATCTGCTGCGCCCCGGGCTTGCCGTGCTCGATCTGGGCGCCGCCCCAGGCGGATGGTGCCAGGTGGCGGTGAAGGCAGGCGCGACGCGGGTGGTCGGCGTCGATCTGCTGGCCATCGACCCGATCCCCGGCGCGACCCTGATCCAGGGTGATTTCACCGACCCCGCCATGCCCGCGCAACTGGCCGAAGCGCTGGGCGGGCCGGCCGATCTGGTGCTGTCGGACATGGCGCCCAACACCACCGGCCATGGCGCCACCGACCATCTGCGCATCATCGCCCTGGCGGAGGAGGCGCTGGATTTCGCCCTGACCGTCCTGGCCCCGGGTGGCGGTTTCGTTGCCAAAGTGTTCCAGGGCGGCTCGGAGCGCGGGATGCTGGAGCGGATGAAGCGCGACTTCGCCACCGTCCGCCATGTCAAGCCGCCGGCCAGCCGCAAAGGCTCGAGCGAGCTTTACGTGCTGGCCACCGGGTTTCGCGGGAAAATCTGACCCGCTTCCTTCGCGCTTGCATCCGTCCCCGGTCCATGCTGCAAGCCGCGCGATCACGCCCAGTGGAGCCCCGCATGCCCGAATCCCCGGCTGATCCCGCCATTCCCGCTTTCCCCGGCGCCGCGGAGAAGGTGCTGATCCTGGATTTCGGCAGCCAGGTGACGCAGCTGATCGCCCGGCGGTTGCGCGAAAGCGGCGTCTATTGCGAAATCTGGCCGTTCAACGCGCAGGAGGATCGCATCCGCGCCTTCGCCCCGCGCGGGGTGATCCTGTCCGGCGGGCCGGCCTCGGTGCATGAAGCGGCCTCGCCCTTGGCGCCGATGGCGGTGTTCGATCTCGGCGTGCCGGTGCTGGGCATCTGCTATGGCGAGCAGCTGCTGTGCCAGCAGCTTGGCGGCGCCGTTGCGGGTTCCGATCATCGCGAATTCGGCCGGGCGGAGCTGGAGGTGACCGATCGCTGCGCCCTGTTCGAAGGGGTCTGGGAGCCTGGCGCACGCGCGCAGGTCTGGATGAGCCATGGCGACCGGGTGATCTCTCTGCCCGAGGGCTTCCGCGTGGTGGCGCAAAGCGCCGGCGCGCCCTTCGCCGCCATCGCCGATGAGGCGCGGCGCTTCTACGGCGTGCAGTTCCACCCCGAGGTCGTGCACACCCCGGCCGGGGCGGCGCTGCTGCGCAATTTCACCCATCGCATCGCCGGCCTTTCGGGCAACTGGACCATGGCCGGGTTCCGCGAGACCGAGATCGCCCGCATCCGCGCCCAGGTGGGCGAGGGGCGGGTGATCTGCGGCCTGTCCGGCGGCGTCGATTCCGCGGTCGCCGCGATGCTGATCCATCAGGCGATCGGGCCCCAACTGACCTGCATCTTCGTCGATCATGGCCTGCTGCGCGCGCAGGAAGCGGATGAGGTGGTGAGGACGTTCCGCGACCGCTTCAACATCCGGCTGGTGCATCGCGATGCCTCCGCCCTGTTCCTCGCGGCGCTCGAGGGCGTGACCGACCCGGAGATCAAGCGCAAGACCATCGGCCGGCTGTTCATCGAAGTGTTCGAGGAGGAGGCGGCGAAAATCGGCGGTGCGGATTTCCTCGCCCAGGGCACGCTGTATCCGGATGTGATCGAGAGCGTGAGCTTCACCGGCGGGCCGAGCGTGACCATCAAGTCCCACCATAATGTCGGCGGGCTGCCCGAGCGGATGCGCATGCAGCTGGTCGAACCGCTGCGCGAATTGTTCAAGGACGAGGTGCGTGTGCTCGGCCGCACGCTGGGCCTGCCGGAGGTGATCGTCGGGCGCCATCCTTTCCCCGGGCCGGGCCTTGCCATCCGCATTCCCGGCGCGATCACCCGCGAGAAGGCCGATCTGCTGCGCAAGGTCGATGCGATCTATCTGG
>JAGWRU010000236.1 GCA_028869595.1 Rhodospirillales bacterium | reverse complement strand
GACGCTGGCGGGGAAGGTCACTCGGCTAAACGAGGCCGGAGCGCAGGTGTTCGAAACTATGGGGGATATAATAAATGCAACCGTCAGATCCGTCGGCTTCGGGAAAAGCGAGCTCAACTGACAGTTTTACAGTGCGGGTGAGAACGAACTTCGCTGTCTTCCATCTTCGAGCAGCTGTTGACGCAGCTCTCAGAACCTATAAAGCCGAGCAGCAAAGCAAAGAGGGCAAACAGGAAGACCAAACATCAAGACCACAGCCACCGTCCAATGATATTCTTATGCTAGTTCCTGTCTCGGTCACAATGTCCGGATTTTCGCTGGAAGCCAACGTGAATGAGATTATCCAGGACATCCTAGATGGGTCAACTGATTTACCAGTAACGGAAGGACGCAAAGAGCTTCTAATTGATTTCAAAAAAGACCGCTCTGGCAATTCGCTCGAAAAATATACGAAGGTAGCACTGTTGTTCGACAAAATTCCGGATAAAGGACGTTCCGAGTGGGAGAATGCTAAGTTATTGGTACAATTTCGTAACGAATTAGCACACTTCAAACCTGCATGGAGTTCCTATAGTGATGGTGAAAATGATACTAATAAGAATAATATTAATTTACTAAAAAATAACAATCTTACCATTCATCCCGCTTATGAACGCACCCCTAGGTTCCCAGAAGCATTAATGACATATAATAACGCAAAATGGTCCGTAAATAGCGTATTAAAGTCCTCTGCGCTATTTTGCAATCTTCTAAACATAAAAAATAGATACGAAATACCGAATTTTTTCTCAAATCTTCCATAGCTAATTCGGGATGGGCAACGCCCATCAGCACACCGAGTTGAAATCACCGCCATCAATCGGTAGATATCATTGCGACGCGATGAATACCGTTAGCCGCGCGGCAAACGATCCATCTGATACTTTCCTCACTAAAGTCAGACAGACGGCTCCCATCTTGAGGGCCAATAATCTCTTCTCTACGTCCCCATCCCCCGAACCATCCTCACCTTCTCCCCCGCCGCCGCCAACAAAAACCCCAAATCCGTCCCCGTCGACACATACCGCGCCCCCATCTTCACATACCGCGCCATCAAATCCGGCCGCCCCGCCAATCCCCCCACCCCCACCGCCTTCCCCACCGCGCGGCACGCCGCAAGCGTCCTCGCATACGCCTCCTCCACGCGCTCATCATCGAACTGTCCGGCAATCCCCATCTCCGCCGTCAGATCGCTGGTGCCCACCAGCAGCATGTCGATGCCGGGCACGGCGGCAATCTCCTCCACATGCGCCAGCGCCTCGGTGGTTTCCATCATCGCCACCACCATCGTCGCCGCGTTCATCGCCGCCGCCACCGCCGCCCCCGGCAGGCTGCGATACTGGTAATGCGCCAGCGGCCCACCGGCGGAGCGTGCTCCTTCCGGCGCGAATTTCGCCGCCGCCACCGCCGCGCGCGCATCCGCCGCGCCGCGGATATGCGGAACGATCACCCCCATCGCCCCGCCATCCAGCACGCGAGAGATCAAGGCCGCATTATTCTCCGCCACCCGCACCATCGGGCCGAGCCCCGCCTCCATCGCCGCAATGCAGATCTGGCAGGTGGTGCCGATATCCAGCGTGTTGTGTTCCATATCGACATAGATCGTATCGAAGCCGGCCGTGGCGGCGATGCGCGCGATCTCGATCCCGCGCGTCAGGCGCACGGTCATCGATGCCACCACGTCGCCGCGCGCCAGCTTCTCCTTCACCGGGTTGATGACGATCCGGTCCATGCTGCTTCCCCCCGCCTTTGGCCCGATCGAAGGCCCGTGCGGCGCGCGCGTCAATCCGCGAAGCCGGCCATGGCGCGCACCGCCGCCGGGCTGTGGCCGGCCTCGCGCAAGGCGGCAAGGCTGATGGCGCCGTCGCGCTTGGCCAGCCGCCTGCCGCCCGCATCGGTCAGCAGCGCATGGTGGCGATATGCGGGCGCCTGCCAGCCCATCAGCGTTTGCAGCAGGCGGTGCAGCGCGGTCGCCGCTTCCAGATCGACCCCGCGCGTCACCAGCGTGACGCCTTGCCGCGCATCGTCATGCGTCACGCATAGATGGTAGCTGCCTGCGATATCCTTGCGCGCCAGCACGACATCGCCGAAGGGCGCGGGATCGCAGGGGCGCGCGCCTTCGCCGGCGATCACGCAGGAAAGCGGCGCCTTCAGCGTCGCAAGCGCAGCGGCCATATCCAGCCGCAGCGCAAAAGGCTCGCCCGCCGCGATGCGCCGCATCCGCACCGCCTGCGGCAGATGCCGGCAGGTGCCGGGATAGCGGCGGGAGCCATCGGGCGCGACATGCGGCGCGGCGGCGGATGCGGCGATATCCGCGCGCGTGCAGAAACACGGATAGATCAGCCCGCGTCCGGCCAGATCGTCCAGCACGGCGCGATATTCCGGCCAATGCGCCGATTGCACGCGGATTTCGCCGTCCCAATCCAGCCCCAGCCAGGCCAGATCGCGCGGGATGGCGGCGGCGAATGCGGCGCGGCAGCGGGTCGCGTCGATATCCTCGATCCGCAGCAGAAAGCGCCCGCCGGCCTGGCGCGCCGCACGCCAGGCGAACAGCGCGGCATGGGCATGGCCGAGATGCAGCAGCCCGGTGGGGCTGGGGGCGAAACGGGTGATGACAGGCATGGCCGGCCCAGCGTATCGCAAGCAGCAGCAAAGATCAGGAGCGGCGCATGGCGGAACTGGACGGACCAAGGGTGAAACCCGCCTCGGGCGGGGCGGCGCGCCAACTCGTGGTGCTGTGCCATGGCGTCGGGGCGGACGGGTTCGATCTGATCGACCTGGCCGGGGTATTCGCGCGCGCCCTGCCCGATGCCGCCTTCGCCGCCCCGCATGCGCCCTTCGCCTATGATCAGCACCCCGAAGGCGGCGGGCGGCAATGGTTCAGCATCGCCGATCGCACCCCCGCCGTGATGGCGGCCGGCATCCGCACCGCCACGCCGCTGCTGGATCGCTTCATCGATGCCGAATTGGCGCGGCTCGCTTTGCCCGGCACGGCGCTGGCGCTGTTCGGTTTCAGCCAGGGCGCGATGATGGCGCTGTTCGCCGGGCTGCGCAGGCGCGTGGCGCCGGCCGCGATCCTGGCTTTTTCCGGCGCGCTGCTCGCCCCGGAAACGCTCGCTGCGGAGCGGGCCAATACCGCCCCGGTGCTGCTGGTGCATGGGCAGGACGACGATGTGGTGCCGCCCGCGCGCTCCCGCGACGCGGAAGCCGCGCTGCTGGCGGCGAAGCTGCCGGTGGAGAGTTTCTTCATCGACGGGCTCGGCCACGGCATCGACGAGGCCGGGCTGGCGGTGGCCAGCCTGTTCCTGCAGCGGGCTTTCGCCTAACCCACCGGCGGCACGGTCGGCGGGCGCGGCGCGGCCGGCGCGCCGCCCAGCGGCACCCCGCCCGGGGTGGCCCGCACGATCTGCAACGCCGTGCCCACCACCGCGCCGATATCGCCCAGGCTGGCCGGCACGATCATCGTGGTGCCCTGCTTGGCCAGATTGCCCCACTGGCCGATGAAATCCTTGGCCAGCTGCATCTGCATCGCGGCCAGCCCGCCCTCGCTCGCGGTCGCCTCGCCGATGGTGCGGATCGCCGACGCGGTCGCGGTGGCGACCAGCTCGATCGCGCGGGCCTCGCCTTCGGCACGCAGCACTTCGGCCTGCCGGCGCCCGTCGGCCAGATTGATCTCCTGCTGGCGCTGCCCTTCGGAGGTATTGATCTGCTGCTGGCGCTGGCCTTCCGAGCGCGCGATGGTCGCGCGCTTCTCGCGCTCCGCCGTGATCTGCAATTCCATCGCGCGGAGGATTTCCTGCGGCGGGGTGATGTCCTTGATCTCGTAGCGCAGCACCTTGATGCCCCAATTCACCGCCGCCTCATCGACCGAGGCGGCAACCGCGGTGTTCAGCAACTGGCGGGAAGACAGCGCCTGATCCAGATGCAGCTTGCCGATCTCCGATCGCATCGTGGTTTGCGCCAGCTGCATCGCCGCCGCCATCGGATTGCTCGACCCATAGGCCGCCTTCACCGGGTCGGTGATCTGCAGATACAGGAACCCGTCCACCGTCAGCGTGGTGTTATCGAGCGAGATGCAGACCTGCGGCGCCACCTCGGTCGGCACTTCGCGGGTGTCGAAGCGGAAGGCCACCCGCTCCACGAAGGGGATCACGATATTCAGCCCCGGCGGCAGGGAACGGTTGAACTTGCCCAGCCTTTCGACCAGCCATGTCTGCTGCTGCGGCACGATGCGAAAGGCCGAACGCAGGATGGAGAAGACGACCAGCAGCAGCAGGATCGCCAGAATGCCGGAACCGGCAGCGAAGACACTCATGTCGTTTCTCTCTGTTCCGCCGCGACCAGCCGCAGCACATTGCCGCGCCGCCCGACGATGCTGGCCGGCAGGCCGGGAAGCGGCGCCTGCCCGTCTTCCATTTCGGCCATCCATTGCGTGCCGCGATACTGCACCGCGATGATGCCGTCCGGCCCCGCCGCGCCGAGCACCAGCACGGTCTGGCCGAGATCGAAATCGCCCACCCGGTCGCGCCCGCGCAGCCTGCGCCGCGCCACCCAGACCGCCGCCAACCCGGCGGCGGACATGGCGAGAAAGGCCAGGATCAGGAAATCCTCGTGCAGCACGAAGCCGAGCGCGAAGGTCGCCAGCGACACCAGCGACAGGGCAGCGAGATAGAACGTCCCGGAATGCAGTTCCACCAGGGCCGCGAGCAGCGCCAGGACGAGGAACATCCATTGCATGACGCCAGCATACGCCGCCCGCCGGCGGACCGCCAGCGCGGCGGCTGCAACCGAAACGCCACGCTCGGCCGGGTTGCGGCGCGGCGGAGGCTCTGCGATAAATGCATAGGTTCTCGACGTCGCACAGCATCTGGCGGTCGGTTCGTGAAGACCACCAGGGATTGTGCCCCAGCGTGAAGGGAGCGCAGCTTGCCCGACGGTGGCCAAGCCTATCCTGCCCTGGTGTTGAACGCGGATTTCCGCCCGCTTTCCTATTTTCCGCTGTCGCTATGGTGCTGGCAGGACGCGGTCAAGGCGGTGGTGCTGGACCGCGTCTCTGTGATCAGCGAATACGACACGGCGATCCGCTCCCCCAGCATGCGCATGCGCCTGCCCAGCGTGATCGCGCTGAAGGACTATATCCACGCCGCGCGCCGGCCGGCCTTCACACGCTTCAACGTGTTTCTGCGCGATGGCTTCGCCTGCCAGTATTGCGGCGAGCGTCTGCCGACCCAGGACCTGACCTTCGATCACGTGATCCCGCGCAGCCGGGGCGGGCGCACCACGTGGGAGAATGTCGTCACCGCCTGCGGCCCGTGCAATCTGCACAAGGGATCGCGCCTGCTGCGCGAATGCACGCTGCATCTGCGCAGCCATCCGCGCCAGCCGACCACCTGGGAATTGCAGGATAACGGGCGCGCCTTCCCGCCCAATTATTTGCATCAGAGCTGGCGCGACTATCTTTACTGGGACAGCGAGCTGGAGAACTGAGCCAGCGCCTCGGCGACGCTCGCCAGCATCATCGCGCCCATCGCCGCACGCGTCTCCTCCGTCGCGCTGCCGACATGCGGCGACAGCGAGACGTGATCCATCGCCAGCAGCGCCGGGTGCGGATGCGGTTCATCCGCGAAGACATCGAGACCCGCGCCGGCAATGCCGCCGGATTGCAGTGCGGCAACCAGCGCGGCCTCGTCCACCACCGAACCGCGCGCGACATCGATCAGCCAGCCCGCCGGCCCCAGCGCCGCCACCGTCTCCACCCGCAGCCGAGCGATCAGCAGCACTTTGGGGCCGCCGGTCATGCGATTCATCATTGTCTCTTCCGAAAAATCAGGCGGTCGCTTCCAACAGCACGCAATGGCGCGGATCGACGGTCAGGAACGCATCCTGCCCCTCGGTCAGATCGCCGACGCCGCGCAACCGGGCGAACGATCCCCGGTTTCGGCCATCGGCTCTATCCGGCGAAAGGCGAACCGCGCGCCCCCGCGCGCATTATGTCGGGACGCTGGTGGGTCAAGCGGCGATCTCCAGCCTCGGGCGCGGCGCGGCAAAACGCTGACGCACCGATGCGGCGAGCGTCGCATCCGTGACAATGCGATGAAATGCCGACAGATCGGCGAAATGCGCAGGCATCACCCGCTCGAACTTCGTCGCATCGGCCACCAGACAGGATTCCTGCGCATTGGCCATGGCGATCTGCTTGAGCGGCACCTCATGGAAATTGGAGCAGCTCACGCCGCGCTCGCGATGGATGCCGCCGGCCGAGAGAAATGCCCGGTCGAGCCCGATGCGGCCCAGCATCGCCTCGCTTTCGCGCGACCAGAAAGAGGCGGAGGAATCGTGATACAGCCCGCCCAGCAGAATCACCCGGGTTTCCGCCCGGCGGCAGACGATGGCCGCGATATTGAGCGCGTAGCACACCACGGTCAGCTTCGCGCCCACCGGCAGTGCCGCCGCCAGAAAGGGCATGGTCGTGCCGCAATCGATGAAGATGGTCTCACCCGGCCGGATGCTGGCCGCCGCCGCCTCGGCGGCGGCGCGCTTGCCGGCCATATGGGCGCGCTCCTCCTGATGCAGGACATAGCCGGTGCCGTCGGGCCTGCCGCCGGTCGCGGTGACATAGCCGCCCAGGCAGGCCAGCCCGTCGGCGCCGGCGACATCGCGACGGATCGTCATCTCCGATACCGCCAGCGCAGCGGCGGCATCGCGCAGGCGCAGCGGCCCGCTTGCCGCGATCATCGCGGCCAGACGGGAAAGCCGCGCCGCCGCGCCGGTCGTCGGCGCGGACCGATCGAGCCTGTGCTGCGCCGGCATCATCCATCCCCCCTGTGACCGAACCCGGTGCCGCCTTGCGTCGCGCTGCCCCGATTAGATGTTGCGATCATAACATTCAATGTTAGGATCATGACAATTATGCACGTGCCGATGCACGCGCAATGGGGAGAGAGGTCCATGACCCGGCGGCGATATCTCATCGTGCTGATGATGTTCCTGAGCATTTCCGTGAACTACATGGATCGAGTCAATTTCTCCGTCTCGATCCCGGCGATCCGCCATGAATTCGGCTTCAGCCTGGAACAGATCGGTTCCATCGCCTTCGCCTGGGGCATCGTCTATGCCGTCTTCAACTTCCCCGGCGGCTGGCTGGTGGACCGGCTGGGTCTGCGCTGGGGCCTGTTCACCACGCTGGGCTGGTGGTCGATCTTCACCATCCTGACCCCCTTCGCCAGCACCTTGAGCGGTTGGTACCTGATCCGCGGCATCATGGGCGTGGGCGAGGCACCGATCTGGCCGATCAATGCCAAATGCGCGAATACCTGGGCGCCGCCGGGCGAACGCTCGCGCCTCTATACCTGGGCCGGTTCCGGGCAATATGTCGGCCCTGCCATCGGCACGCTGCTGGCCGGCTGGATCCTGGTGCAGTTCGGCTGGCAATGGACCTTCATCGTCTTCGGCGTGGCCGGGATGGCGATCCTGCCTTTCTGGCTGTGGCTGGTGCGCGACCGCCCCTCGCTCGATCCGCGGGTCAGCGCGGCAGAGGTGGCGCTGATCGGCAACCGCGCCGATCCGAACGAAAAAGCTGATTGGGAGGGGATCAAGGCGGTGTTCTTCAGCCGCACCGGGCTGGGCATGCTGCTGATCTACCTGACCTTCGGGTACATCCTGTTCACCTTCCTCTACTGGGTGCCCAGCTACATGTACTACACCTTCCATCTGGGCATCCTGAAAAGCGCCGCCTGGGCCAGTCTGGGATCGCTGCTCGGCTTCGTCGGTTTCGTGCTGTCCGGGCCGTTCAACGATGCGCTTGTCCGCCGCTATGACCGGCTGACGGCACGGCGGATCGGCACCTGCGTGCCGATGCTGGGCACCGCGCTCTGCGTCGTGCTGTCGCTGTTTTCCGCCAAGGCGGGGCTGGCCGGCGGCACGGCGGTACTGATCGGTCTGGCGCAGCTCACGATGAACCTGACGGTCGGCGCCTGGGCGGTGAACATCATCGACATCTCGCCCAACCAGGCCTCGACCGGCTTCGTCTATGGCATCTTCAACGGCGTGCTGAACATCATGGGGGCGGTCAATTCGCTGATCCTGACGGCGCTGGCGACACGCTACGGCTTCCCTGCGGCGTTCGGCAGCGCGCTGATCTTCATGGCGGTGTTTCTGTTCAGCATCCTGTTCATCGTCGACCGGCCCAGCTACGGGCGGCTGATCGCCCGCGCCGAACGCTCCCGCGCCGCGACGTGAAGGATTGCCTCTGCGGGATCGTCTCGGGAAAGGCGCCTCGGTTTCGCCCGGGGCGCCTTTTCCTATACCCGCTCGCTGATCGCGATCGCCGCGCGGCAGCCGGCCTTGATCGCCGCGCGCAGCACGCGATAGCCGGGTGCCTGTTCGGCGCCATGGGCCAAACCGATATCGCGATGCTGCAGCTCTTCGGCGCGGAATTGCGCGATGGTCGCCGAGAGGTCCGCCTCGTCTTCCGGCAGGGCCTCGATCTGCGCGGCGTAGTGCTCGTCGATGGCTTCCTCCACCGCCACGGTGCAGGCCATCGCCGCCCGCTCGCCCATCGCCGCCGTCAGCGCGCCCAGCGCGAAGCCCGCGACATGCCATAGCGGCAGCAGCGCGGTCGGGCGCACCCGACGCTCGCCGATCAGGGCGGAGAAGCGGGCGAGATGGCCCTCCTCCTGCTCCTGCATGTGGCGCAGCGTGTCGCCGCGCGGACCGCGCCCCAGCACGGCGAGCTGGCCGGCATAGATGCGTTTGGCACCGTATTCGCCGGCATGATCGACGCGGATCATGCGGGCAATTTCGGCCTCGGGCGCCCGATCGCCGGGGCGGGGCGGAATATCGCTCATCGACGGATTCCTTTGCGGCTGCGCCACAGAAACCCACCCAGCAGCACCGCCCCGCCGGCAGCGGCGATCAGGTTCATCGCCGCCATCGAGATCGGCAGGAAGGGGATCAGATAGGTGGGATCGTCGCAGGGTTTGGAGGGGCGCGCCGGCATCTGGGCCAGACGCTCGGCGATCGTCGTGCCGGTGATGTGCGGTGCGGCGCATTCGGGCAGCGGGCTGGGCCAGGCACCCTGTTCCACCCCGACATGGATCACCCCCAGCACGGCGCCGGCCAGCAGCACCGGCACGGCCAGCGCCAGCACCCAGCGCCCTGCCCGCACCGGCAGCATCAGGGCCACCACGGAAAGCGCGATCAGGATGCGATAGGGCCAGCGTTCCAGCAGGCACAGCGCGCAGGGCACCAGCCCGCCCCAGCGTTCGGAGCCGAGCGCGATGCCCAGCGCCAGCACCGAGAGCAGAAGCAGAAACAATGCCGCCTGGCGGGAGGAGGAGAGGATCATGCCGCAAGCATGTGCCGCCGCGCATGGCCGCTTGCAAGTGTCGGTTTGGACAGGCGGCGGGCTGCCGCGCCGCCCACCCCCCTGCCCAGCGCGCGGTGATCGGGTTAGGGTTTTCTCCGAAACACGCTCGGGGGAGAGAAAATCCGATGGATCGCATTCTGTGGGGGCGCAACACCTCCAGCAACGTGATGAAGGTGATCTGGCTGCTGGAGGAGCTGGGCCTGCCCTATCGCCGGATCGATGTCGGCGGCGCCTTCGGCAAGACCGATACGCCCGAGTACCGCGCCATGAATCCGGTCGGGCTGGTGCCCACCCTGCAGGAAGGCGATTTCACCCTGTGGGAGAGCAATGCGATCCTGCGCTACCTCGCCGCCGGGCATGCGGCGGGCACGCCATTCTGGCCGACCGGGCTGCAGGCGCGGGCCAATATCGATCGCTGGATGGATGCGCAGCAGACCGTGCTCAACCGGCCGATGTCGGTGGTATTCTGGACGCTGGTGCGCACGCCCGCGGAAAAGCGCGACGCCGCCGCCCTCGCCAAGGGGGTGGAGGAGGCATCGCGCGTCTGGGGCCTGATCGAGGCGCAGCTCGCCCACCATCCCTATCTGGCCGGGGAGATGCCGAGCCTGGCCGATATTCCCTGGGGCGTGCATGCGCATCGCTGGTTCAGCATGGATTTCGACCGGCCCGCAATGCCGCGCCTGCGCGCCTGGTACGACCGGCTGCTGACCCGTCCGGCCTATCAGGCGCATATCGCCCGGCCGCTGGAATAGCGCGCGGCGCGGCGGGACGGATCAGCCGCGCGGCAAAGCCGGCCATTGCCCGGCGCGGGCGGCTTCGCTCAGCCACGCGCGCACCTCCGTCGGGCCGCCGAAAGCGTCATCCACACGCAGCCCGACGCCGCCCAGCGCCTGCGCGGCGTCGATCGCGTCCTGGTCGGTGACGTCGTCGCCGATGAATACCGGCAGGCGCGCGGCGAAGGGCGGGTGGGCCATCAGCGCGCGCAGCGCGCTGCCTTTATCCGCCCCGTGCGGGCGGATTTCCCACGCCATCGCCGCCGCCAGCAGCGCAAAGCGGGGATCGCCGTGCCGCATCCGCTCCAGCGCCGCGCGCAGCACCGGGCCGGCCCCGGGCGCGCGGCGGTAATGCAGCACGAAGCCGCGCGATTTGCGTTCCAGCAGCACTCCCGGATGCGCTGTCGCCAGCGCCTCCGCCTCGGCCAGCCAGGCCGGCGGGATGGCAGGCAGCGCGACATGGTGTTCCGCCGCATCCGGGCCGGGGCGGATGGCGATGCCATGCTCGCCGGCAACCGCGAAGGGGGCATCGCCCAGCAGCGCGTCGATCTCGGCAATGCGGCGTCCGGTGATGATGGCCAGCGCATCGCCCAGCGGCGCGCGCAGGCGGCGCAGCGTATCGGTCAGCCCGGCCGGCACCGTCACCAGATCGGGGCGGGCGGCGAAATCCAGCAAGGTGCCGTCAAGGTCGAGCAGCAGCGCCGCGCGCGTCGGCGCCGGCAAAGCCCGCCTCATGGCGTGCAGCCATCCACCCGCACGTCATAGAGCGGGCTTTGCAGCATCGACAAAGAAGGATCGCTGTGCAGCATCCAGCCGGTGAAGCCCGGTTCGCCCGGATGGCTGTCGGTGATGGTCAGGAAGGCGGTGGCATCGGCGGCGTGATCGGGCGGGCGCACCGCGCAGGCCTTCACCGCGATGGTCAGCGCGCCATAGGTCGCGCTCTGCCCGTCCGGGATGGTCAGCACGGTGGAGATGGCATTGACCTTGTCCAGCACCCGCACGATGGCGCCGGGCCGCATCACCCAGGGCACCGGCGGTGCGGGCGGTTCGGCGGCGGCGGAACCGGCCCCTGACGGATTGGCCCCGGCAGGATTGACGGCGCCGGGTGCCGTGGGGGTGGCAGCACCGCTCGCGGGGGTGCCATCGAGCGGTATGGCCGGGGCGGCATTGCCGGGCGCGCCGCTGCTCTGACCCGGTACCTGCCCGTTCGGGACCGGCGTTGCCGGTTGCGGCAGGGCGGCGCCGGGCAGCGGGGTCAACGGCACGCTCTGCACCGCGCCGGGCGGTGCGACGCCGACATTGCCGGCCCCGGGCGCGGTCGGGGCGGGGGGGGGGCTGGCTTCCGGCAGCGGCACGGGCGGCACCACGCCGGGCGTCGCGGCATTACCCGACGGCAGCGTACCGAGGGACTGGGTGCCGGGCGGCAGCGCGCCAGGGGAGACGACAGAGCCGGAGACGACAGAGCCGGGGACGACAGTGCCGGGGGCGACAGTGCCGGGCATCGCCGGCGGCTGCAGCGAGATCGGCGCCTGCGCCCAGGCAGGTGCTGCGGCCGGCGCGGCGACCAGGGCACCCAGCATCAGCCACAGCGCGGCGCGGCGGGCATGAAACGGCGGTTTGACAGGCGGCATAGGCTTCCTCATGCCGGGCGCTTGGGCGAAACCAGGGCGGCGACCATGCCGGTCAGGATCTCGCGCATCGCCGCCTCGTCGACGCCCATCAGCACCGCATCCTCGAACGTGTCGCGCAGCATTTGCGACAATTCGGCGTGGTTTTCCTCCAGCATGCGCAGCTTCTCGCGGCAGGCCAGCGGGGTGCCGTCCGGCTGCGGCCAGAGGCGGGGCGGCATGCTCATTTCGTGCCCGGAAGCGGCGCGAGCGCGGATGACCCGGAAGGGGGCGCGCCGGCCGCGGGCTTGCCACCGCCCTGGGCCGCCTTCACGGCGTTCACCATGTCGGTGACGCTGAAGATGAACTTGCCCAGCAACTCCTCCAGGCTGACGGAGGATTGGGTGATGGTGATGGTGCCGCCGGGTTTCAGCATCGTCTCGTCCCCGCCGGGCGACAGCGAGAGGTATTTGCCGCCCAGCAGGCTGTCGCTGGTGACGGTCGCGCTGCTGTCGCGGGGCAGTTCCAGCCCGTTGCGGAGGTCCATCTTCACCACCGCGAGATAGGTCTTCGGGTCGATTTTTTCACCGACCACGCTGCCCACTTTCACCCCGGCCATGCGCACATCGGCGCCGACCGACAATCCGTCGATATGATCGAACCGGGCATAAAGCGGATAGCCGGAAACCGCGCCGCCGCCGGCGCGGGAGACGGCGAACCCGAGAAATCCCGCGGCCACCAGCAGCACCGCAGCGCCGGTGGCGATCTCGGCAGCGTTGCGGCGTGCCATGGTGTCGTCCTCAGCCCTCGGGCGACCAGGCTTCGTAATCACCCGTGGCATGGCGGCGCTGGCCGCCGCTGTAATCATGGCCCGGCGGACGATAGCCGGCCGGCGTGCCGGTCGCGTTCGGCACGTGCGGACGCTGCCAGGGGCGGCGCTGATCGGTGGCCAGCGGGGCGTCGGTGGTATGGTGCAGCCAGGCATGCCATTCCGGCGGCACCTTCGATGCCTCTGGCGCGCCGGCATAGGCGACCCAGCGCCGGGTGCGTGCGCCCGCCGATGTGCTGCGCGACTGATAATAGACATTGCCGCCGGCGTCGGTGCCGACGCGGCGGCCATGGAGGCGGGTATAAAGCCAGGTGCCGAGGTTCATGGCGCAGATATACGAAGTGCGGCGCGCCAGGTCCATAACCCTTGCTGTAATCCGTTCATCCACAGGATTTTGTGGCCCAGCGCATGTTTTGACGCAAAATACACTTTCTTGCCGTCCCGCTCCGCCCTATCGTTCGGGTCATGAAGACCCCTCGCATCTGGCACGGCATCCGACTTCGCACGCTTGATATGCAGGCCGAGCCGGATAGTGGTGCCTGGCTGCGAGTGGCGATCCCGGCCCGCTTCGCCGATGCGGCGGCGGCGGCGCTGATCGCGCTCGCCCCGCCCGGCGCGCGGATGGAGGGCGCCAGCCTCAGCCTGCCGCTGCTGGCCGAGGCGTGGATCGCCCCGATCGATGCCCGGGCGCGGCGCGCCGGCATGGAAATCGCCCTGGCCGAGCGGCTGCACCGGCTGCTGATCGACGCCCGCGGCGCGCCGCTGGCGCCGATCTGGCAGAACCCGTCGGGCCAAACGCTTGCCGGCCAGACGCTTGCCGGCCAAGCCCATTCCGGCGGGAACGATGCGCAGGCCGAGGCGGCGCCCGGCTTCGTGCTCAACCTTGCCGCCTTCCACGATCCGGCGCTGGGCTTCGATACGGACGGGTTCCTGGAAGCGATCGAAACCGCCGTCATCGCCCTCAGCCTGGCCGCGCCGACCGCGCCGCGCCTGGCGATCGGCATCAGCGATCTGGCCGGGCTGCTGGCGCGGCTGGGCCTTGCCTATGGCAGCGATGCGGCGCGCGACACGGCGCGCGCCATCGCCGCCTGCCTGCGCGCGCAGGCCAGCCTGGTTTCCTCCACCCTGGCGGAGCGCTTCGGCGGCGCGCGCGCCCTCGACCGCGCCGCGCCGCGACTGGCCGTCAACTGGCCGACGCCGCCTGCCGGCAGCGCATTGCCGCCGGGCCTGCGTATGCTGGGCGATGCCGCCCGCGCATTGCGCCTGCGCGCCGAAAATGCCGAGGAAGCGGGCGCGCCGCAGCGCCACCGCACACTGACCGGCATCGCCGCGCCCAATCCGGCGGAAGCGCTGCTGGGCGTCGTCACCAGCGGCATCGCCCCGTCCTTCTCGCCGGTCACGCCGGAGGGGCGTCTGCACCCGGATGCGCAGGCTTATCTGGCCGCGCGCGGCATCGCCGCCACGGATGCGCTGGCCGCCTTCCTGGCCGGCGACACGCCCCTGCCCCAGGCGAGCCCGGCCGAGCATGCCGCGATGCATGATGCGGTGGCGCCCTTCCTGCACGGCATGCCGGCGCGCCCGATGCCGGCCCGCCGGCCCGCCCTGCCGGCAGCGCGCGCGCGCCGGCTGCCCGACCGGCTGAGCGGCTATACCCAGAAGGCGACGGTGGCGGGGCATCGGCTCTATCTGCGCACCGGCGAGTATGAAGATGGCTCGCTGGGCGAGATCAGCGTCGGCCTGACCAAGGAGAATGCCGCCTTCCGCACGCTGATGGACCAGTTCGCCGCCGCCATCTCCATCGGTTTGCAGCACGGCGTGCCGCTGGAGCGCTTCGTCGAGGCATTCGCCACGCGCAGCACCAACCCGGGCGCGGTGGAGGGCGATCCGGCGGTCAGCCGCGCCGGCTCGATCGCCGAATACGTGTTGCGCCATCTCGCGGCGAATTACCTGGGAAGCGACGCACCGGCCGAACCGGAAGCGGAGGAGAGCGTGGCGCCGGCCCCCGTGGCCGCGACCGGCACGCATGAGAATGCGCCGCTCCTGCCGCTCGATCTGCCGCGCGAGCGCGCCCGCCGGCTGGGGCTGCGCGTCGTTTCGCGCTGATCGGGCTGCGGCTATTCGGCCGCGAAGCGCAGATTCTCCGCCTCGAACCGGCGCGCCTGGACGGCCGAATCAAGCGGCTGCTCGCGCAAGGTCTCGCCATGCCATTCGCTGCGCGGGATCGTCACGAAATCGGTGCCATAGATATGGATCGCGCCCGAGAAACGGTCGATCGGATTGAGCACGGAATGGATGATATCGCGCCCCAGCACTTCGACATCGCCGGTGGCCAGCGAGCGCGCGCCGGCCGCCTCGATCTGGCGGGACTCGTCGCCGGGGCGACGGCGCCAGTAGATATTATCCTCCCGCCCCGAATACAGGCCGAGCACCGCCCAGGTATTATGGTTGTGCGGAAACACCGACATGCGCGGCGCCCAGACCAGATTGACGATGGTCAGGCGATCCGAGCGATAGAGCAGGTTGACCCCGGCCCGCACCGGTTCGCCGAGCGAGGCCATCACCGCGCCCGGCTCGGCAACGGCGCGCGCCACCACATCGCGCAGCGCCCGGCGGGCCGGATCGGCGGCGTCGTCGCGTGTGGCGTCGAGACATTCCTCGATGAAACGGTCACGGTCGAACATGCGTTCCCCCAGCTTGCGATCGCTGCGGGGCAGCGTAGAACAAAACCCTCCTGACCGTCACGGTCAAAGCGGGTAGCTTTCCCCATATCCCCAGCAGGAGAGTAAAAATGTCAGGCGATATCGAAGCGCGGCTGGCCGAAATGGACATCGTGCTGCCCAAGCCGGTGGCCCCGATCGCCAATTACGTGCCGGTGGTGATCACCGGCACCCTGGCCGTGGTCTCCGGCCAGATCCCGGTGATCGACGGCAAGGTGGCCTATACCGGCCAGGTCGGCATCGGCGTCAGCATCGAGGAAGCGACCAAGGCGGCCCGCCAATGCATGATCAACGTGCTGGCCCAGCTGCGCGCCGCCTGCGACGGCGATCTGGACCGGGTGCGCCGGGTGGTGCGCCTCGGCGGGTTCATCGCCGCGCCGTCTTCCTTCACCCAGCACGCGGTGGTGATGAACGGCGCCTCGGACCTGGCGGTGGCGGTGTTCGGCGAAAACGGGCGGCACGCGCGCAGCACGATCGGCGTGCCTTCCCTGCCGGCCGATGCGGCGGTGGAGGTGGAAGCCATGGTCGAACTCGCCTGGTAGGCGCGATCGCGGGCTGCGGCACCGCCGCAGCCCGCGTCGAGGATCACGCAGTCCTGATCAGGGAAGCCCAATCAGGCCCCCCCCCATCACGCAGACAGCGCCTGCGGCTCCGTCCGTTCCCGCTTGACCAGCAGCTTGTTCAGCGCATGCACATAGGCGCGCGCCGAGGCGACGATGGTATCGGCATCCGCGCCCTGGCCGTCGACCATCTTGCCCGCCTCCTCCAGCCGCACCGTGGTGCGGGCCTGGGCGTCCGTGCCCTCGGTCACCGCGCCGACCGAGAACAGCACCAGCGTCGCGCTGTGCGGG
>JAGWRU010000235.1 GCA_028869595.1 Rhodospirillales bacterium | reverse complement strand
TTGGTGATGCCCAGGATCAGAAGATTCTGCCAGGCGCTGCGGGTGGCGATGGTCGAGGAGCGGTCGAAGAAGGCGTATTGCGCGGTCAGCGTGACGCTTTTGCTCAGGCGGTACTGCCAGGAAGCGTTCATCGCGCCGACATGGTCGGTGCCGTTTTCCCCCTCGAAGCCGGTCAACTGCAACACCGAATAGCTGACCCCGACGGACAGGCTGGCCAGCTCCGACAATTGATGCAGCCAGGAGGCGGACAAGGTGGTGCCGCGCTGGGAGTAGCCGATCCCGCCCGGGGTGCCGAGCGCGGCCAGCGAATTATCGGTGTATTCGAAGGAGGCTTGCAACGTGTCGCGGTCGAGCTGGGTCGTCGCGGTGAAAATCAGATCCTTGTATTGATAGAGGTTGTTGCTTTGCACCCCGAGCAGCGAATTGCCGATATAAAGCGGCCCGCCGGTCGCGGCGTTGTAGAAGCCGCCATACTGATCCATGCCGGCGATGTTGAGCTGGCTTTGGATCTGCTGCAGATCGGTGGCAAGCCCGGTGGTGTAGCTGCCGGTCAGGCTGGTGCGGGCGGTCAGCTGGTAGCTGCCTTGGAACTGCACCCCGTTCTGGCCCTGCTGATGGCCATAGCCCAGGGTGATGCTGCTTTTCGGATCCGGCGTCAGCGTGGTGCCGATGCTCCAGACGATGTCGTGGATATCGGTGTTGGGGGTGCCGGAATAATGGATCTGCTCGACGCCAAGCTCGCCGAACACGGCGACGCGGCGGTTGATCGCATAGGCAAGCCGGTTGGTCGCGGTGGCATTATGCGCTGCGGCGGAGACGCCGCTGCCGGTCGATTGATAGGCATCGAACAGGGTGAGATCCTGAAACCGGCCGAGATCCTCGCCGGTCTGGAATTGCGCCACCTCCTCGAAGCTCAGGCTGTGGCCGGAGGCGGCGTCGCCGCTGCCATTGCTGGTGCCGGTCGGGAAAGGCAGGAAATCCGTGCCGCTGCCGCCGACCGTCGTGGAGGAGGTCTGATTAATCGACAGGCCCAGCTTGGCGGTGCCGGCGGTGCCGAAACGATGCACCAGATAAGGGCTGACGCCGAAGCTGGTGAATTGCGACAACTGGTTGCTGGCCAGGCCGAGCTGGCTGGACGCGGCGGTGGAGCCGAACCCGGTGGACGGGGGCGCGCCGATACTGATCCCCGGCACGCCGCCCAGCGTCGGCTGCACGCCGGCCGCGCCGCGTATGTCGACATAGAACGTGTCCGGCACCAGCGTCACCGTGCTGGCCAGCGATAATTGCTGGGAGATGGCGTTTTGCGAGGTGGTGCGGGCGTAGTAGTTCAAACTGGGCGCGTAGTTCAGCGACATCTGCACACGCGGCGTATCGCCGGTGACGATCACGCCCGGCGTGACCACGGTCAGCAGGTCGGCGATGCGATGGGTCGGGGTGGCGAACAGATTGTCGTTGAACACCTCCTGCAGGCCGAGCGAGGGGGTGATGATCCAGGCCGGGGCGGTGTTGCCGGTGGCGCCCGGCTGGTTGTACGCCCCGGCGGCGGCCTGGATGGCATGGCGCAGCGCCGATTGATCGCCGCCGAAATTCGCCCCCCCCATGGTGCCGGCGCCCAAAATGCCGCCACCGAGGGGGCTGCTGCCCGTGCTGGTGCTGCCCGTGTTGGCGCTGCCCACGCCGCCGCTCCCTGTGCCCGCATCGCCGCTCGTGCCGGCATCGCTGGCCGAGGAATCGCTGGCCGATGATCCGGACAGGGCGCTCAGCGGAAAGGCATGCGCGGCGCGCGGCGCGAGGCCTGCCGCCGCGCCGAGCAGGCAGAGCGCGGCGGCCTGCGGGCCCAGCCCTCGTCCCGGCGCGGGCGGCCGCCTCTCGGGGCGTCGGAAACGCATGATCGGTGCGTCCCTCAGGACGAGTAGTAGTACGAGGAGTAGGCCCCGAACGTGTAGCGGGAGGAGACCTGCACCTTGTTCAGCAGCAAGGTGATGGTCGGGCAGGCCTGGATCAGGTCGAGCGAGGCTTCGATCTCGTCGCGCTGGGTGCGCTCGGCCTCCACCAGGAACAGCACCTGGCCGACCACCGGGGCGAGGGCTGCGGGGTCGGAGGTGGAAAGACAGGGCGCGGCATCGAGGATCAGCAGCCGGTCGGGAAAGCGCCGGCCGAGATTCTGGATCAGCCGCGTCATGTGCCGCGAGGCGAATAATTCCGGCGAGCGGTCGCGCTCCAGCCCGATGGAGATCACCGAGAGCCGGTCGATATCGGTATCGATGATCATGTCCGCCGCATCGAGGCGGGGATCGGCGGCAAGGTCGAGCACGCCGGGCACGTCGATCAGCCCGAGTTCCTGGCCCAGCGAGTTGCGCTTGGAATCGACATCGACCAGCAGAACATGATGATCGCCCAGCCGCGCGATGGAGGCGGCCATGTTCAGCGAGGTGAAGCTTTTACCCTCGCCGGGTTTGGCCGAGGTGACCATCAGAATATTGGAAAAGCCCGGCTCCGCCCCGGCGGCGGTGAAGGCGGTGCGCAGGATCTGGCGCTGCGCGAGACGGAATTCCTCCGACACGCGGGAGCGGACGGCCGACCAGTCGATCATGCCCGCGCGTTCGAGCTGGGCCATGTCGATGAAATGACGGCTGCGCGCGGTGGCGGCCAGGCCCGCCGCCTCGCTGGCACGGCGCGAGGCTGGGAAGGCGGGCAGGGGAGAAGGGTCGTGCTCGGCGCGGAAACCGGCATGGGCGGGCGCGTCCGCCATCTCCGGCGCCGGTGGGCTCGCCGCGGCGGGGGGCGGCGCGGCAGGCGAAACTGCGGCGGGGATCGGC
>JAGWRU010000015.1 GCA_028869595.1 Rhodospirillales bacterium | reverse complement strand
GGCATCGCGCATTTATGGTGGCTGATCACCACCGGCACATCGACGGCGCGGCCGATCGCCAGCGTCTCCTCGATCGAGGTGACGACCTCCTTGGCCTCGTCGCGCATATGCGTCACGTACAGCCCGCCTCGCGCGCGCAAAGCCTCGGCCACCGCGATCACCTCGGCGGTCGGGGCATACATGTTGGGTGGGTAGTAAAGCCCGGTGGAAAAGCCCGAGGCGCCCTGTTCGAGCGCTTCCGCCAGGCGCGCCTGCATGCGCGCCGCCTCCTTGTCGGTGGCCGGGCGCAGCACATCGCCGCCCATCGCCTCGACGCGCAGCGACATATGCCCGATCAGCGCCACCGTGTTCACCGGCGCCGGCTCGCGGCGCAGCTGCTCGGCATAGGCGGCGAAACTGTCGAACCGCCACCAGCTTTCATCGCCCAGCAGATCGAGCGGCGGCACCGGGCGTGCCGTCATCGGCACCGGCGACAGGCTGATGCCGCAATTGCCCACCACCACGGTGGTGACGCCCTGCGACATCTTGCACAGCATGCAGGCCGGGCCGCACAGCACGGCGCGGTCGTCATGGGTATGGGCGTCGATGAAGCCGGGGGCGACGGCGCGGCCCTCGGCCATCACCTCCCGGTCCGCGCTGGCCGCGCCGAGATCGCCGATCGCAGCGATCCGATCGCCCGTGATACCGATATCGCCGCGCCGGCGCGGCCCGCCCGTGCCGTCGAAAATCGTCGCATCGCGGATGATGGTGTCGCAGCGCAGCGCCATGGCTCAGCTCCTCAATGCCCGTGCATTCGTAGCGCCGTTGTGGCCGCCTCGTCGACCTGGCCGTCGGCGCGCAGCGCCACCTTGTACAGATCGCGCGCCGCCGCGGGCGAAACCAGCCCGTCGCGCACATCGCGGGCCACCAAGGCAGGATCGCGGGTTGCCGGATCGCCCATGCCGCCGCCGCCCGGCATGTGCAGCACCAACCGCTCTCCGTCCGGGATGATCTGAAACCCCTTGGTGCGCAGCCTGGCGCCCGATTGCAGCGTCACCACTCCGGCCGCGCCTTCGCCGCCCCCTTCGCGGCCTTTCGGCGGATGGCCGACGCGGTCGAAAATGGCATTCACCGCGAATTCCAGATCGCCCTTGGTGGCGATCACCATGGTCTGGCCGAACCCGCCGCGCTGGCGGCCCGCCCCGCCGCTATCGGGGCGGAGTTCCTTGGTCCAGATGACGATGGGCGCGACATTCTCGGTCGCCTCCACCGGCATGGTGCGCACGCCGGAGGGGAAGGCGGTGGCATCCAGCCCGTCGGCATCCGGGCGTGCGCCGGTGCCGCCGGAATTGAAGGTGATGATCTCGAAATCGCCGATCACCCGGCGATTGCCGCGCGCCTGGCCGGAGACCGCGCCGCCGCCGCGCAAAGGCGGGTTCCACAGCGCCGAGGCGCCTTCCGCCGTCACCCGCGCCGGCACCGCCTGATGCAGGCAGCCCATCATCAGATCGGGCAGCAGATGGCCGATGACATGGCGCACCGAAACCGGATAGGGGCGCGGTGCGTTGAGGATGCAGCCTTCCGGGATCTGCATGCGAAAGGGCAGCAGGCTCGCCCAGTTATTCGGCACTTCGGGGGCCACCACGCATTTGATGCCGAAGCAGGAATAGGCCCGGCAATAGGCCGCCGGCACATTGATGCCGCGCCCGGAAAGCCCCGACGTGCCGGCGAAATCGACATCGATCGCCGCCTCGCCGATGGTCATCGCCGCGCGCAGTGTCACCGTCTCCTCGTAGCCGTCGGAGCTGATCTCCCCGCTAAAGGTACCGCGCGGCAGGGCGGCGATGGCGGCCTCGGTCGCCTTGCGCGAAGCCGCGAAGATGAACTCCGCCAGCGGATCGAGGCTGTCGAGGCCGAATTCGCCCATCATCTCGACCAGCCGCTTCGCCCCCGCATCGTTGCAGGCGCAGAGCGAGTAGATATCGCCCTCCAGCTCCACCGGCAGGCGCGAGCCGGCGCGGATGAAATCGAAGAAGGTCTCGTTGGGTTTGCCCTGATCGAAGCATTTGACGATGGGGATATACATCCCCTCCTCGAACACCGAGCGGCCTTCGGGCCCCATGCCGAGGCCGCCCACGTCGATGACATGGGCGGTATTGGCGAACAACCCGACAATCGTCCCGTCGCGAAAGGCCGGCGTCACCACGGTAAGGTCGTGCAGATGCCCGGTGCCGAGCCAGGGATCGTTGGTGATATAGTGATCGCCCGGGCGCATCGTCGATGCGGGGAATTTCGCCAGGAAATGCCCGACGCTTTCGGCCATGGAATTCACGTGCCCGGGCGTGCCGGTCACTGCCTGGGCCATCATCCGCCCGGCGAGATCGAATACCCCGGCGGAAAGATCGCCCGCCTCGCGCACCGTGGTGGAAAACGCGGTGCGGATCATGATCTGCGCCTGCTCCTCCACCACCGCGATCAGGCGGTTCCACATGATCTGGCGCTGGATCTGCGCCATCTGGTCCTGGGGTGCGGACATCACGCGCTCTCCTTCGTCATGGCGATATAGCCGAGCGCATCGATGCGCGCGCTCCAGCCCGGCCCGATCAGGGTGGAGGTCTCATCCTCGGCGATGATCGCCGGGCCCGAGAGCGTGGCGCCGGGGGCGAGGGAGGCGCGGTCATGGATCGCCCATGCCGCGATTTCTCCGGTGGCGGTGTCGCGCACGCGCTGGTGCCGCGCCGGCGTTGCAGGATGCGCCGCAGGGGCCGGCGGGGCGGCCTCCGTGGCGTCCGGCAGGGTGGCGACGCGGACGGCGAAACTCATGATCTCGATATCCGAGCCAGGCACCGGGCGGTCGTAGAAGCGGGCATATTCGCGGTCGTACGCGGCGCGGATCGCGCCGACATCGTCCGGCGCCAGGGCGCGGTCGGGCAGTTCCACCGCGATTTCGTGGCCCTGGCCGACATAGCGCATATAGGCGGTGCGGCTCTCGCGCGCCGGCGCGCCGAAACTGCCGGCGGCGACTGCTGTCGCAGCCTGGGCGATCATCTCGGCGAGCAGGGCGTTGACCGCGGCGGTATCGAAAGCGGACAGGCGCTGATAGAGGCTGCGCACCACCTCATAGCCGACCGGGGCGCGCAGGAAGCCGATGGCGCTGCCCACACCGGCGCCGGAGGGGATCAGCACGCGGGTGATGCCGATCTTCTCCGCCACCCGGCAGGCATGCACCGGCCCGCCGCCGCCGAAGGCGATCAGGGTGCGCCCTTCCTGGGTCTTGCCCGATTCGATGGCGTGCACGCGCGCCGCATTGGCCATGTTCTCATCGACCATCTCGATCACGCCGAGGGCGGCGAGCCCGGCATCGAGGCCGAGTTTCGCCCCGATATCGGCGGCCAGCGCGGCCGCCGCCGCATCGCTGTCCAGCGCCATAGTGCCGCCGGCAAAACGCGCCGCCTCATAGCGCCCGAGCGTCAGATTGGCGTCCGTCACCGCCGGATGCGTCCCGCCGCGGCCGTAGCAGGCCGGCCCCGGATCGGCGCCGGCGCTTTCCGGCCCGACCCCGATCCGCCCCATCGCATCGACATGGGCGAGCGAGCCGCCGCCGGCGCCGATCTCCACCATCTCGATCACCGGAATGCGCAGCGGCAGGCCGGAGCCTTTCTTGAAGCGCCCGACCCGGGCGACCTCGAAGCTGCGCGCGGTCTGCGGTGCGAAATCGTCGATCAGACAGATTTTTGCGGTGGTGCCGCCCATGTCGAAGGACAGCACCCGATCGAGGCCGCATTGGCGCGCGATATGGGCGGAGAAGATCGCCCCGCCGGCCGGGCCGCTTTCCACCAGGCGGATGGGAAAGCGGCAGGCGGTTTCGATCGTCGTCAGCCCGCCGCCCGACAGCATCAGGAAGACCGGCGCGGCCATACCCATCTCGGCCAGCCCCGCTTCCAGCCGGCGGAGATAGCGGGCCATCAGCGGCTGGACATAGGCATTCGCCGCCGTGGTGGAAAACCGCTCCCACTCACGCATTTCCGGCGAGACTTCCGAGGATAGCGAAATCGCCAGATCGGGCAGCGCCTCGGCCAGGATCGCCCGCGCCCGTTCCTCATGCGCGGGATTGACGAAGGCATGCAGGAAACCGATCGCCAGGCTTTCGACTTTTTCCTGTTGCAGCACCGGGATCAGGGCGCGCAGCGCGGATTCGTCCAGCGGCCGCAGCACGCGGCCTTCATTGTCGAGACGCTCCGCCACGGTCAGGCGGAGATGGCGCGGCACCAGCGGTTCGGGCAGGCGGATGCCGAGATCGTATTGGTCGTATCGGCTCTCATTGCCCATCGCCAGCACGTCGCGGAAGCCTTCGGTGGTGATCAGCGCGGTGCGCGCGCCCTTGCGTTCGATCACCGCATTGGTGGCCAGTGTGGTGCCGTGGATCAGCAAGGCGATATCGCCGGGCGCAAGGCCTGCGGTTTGCAGAATGGCGGCGATGCCGCGCAACACGCCTTGTTCCGGTGCCGCCGGCGTGGTCAGCACTTTGGCGGTAACGCGCTGTCCGTTTCGCTCCAGCGCCAGATCGGTGAAGGTGCCGCCGATATCAACGGCGAGGCGGGCGCCATGCGCGGTATCGCGAGAGGCGGCGGCAGCATCAGGCGGCATGGCGATCGGTTCCTCGATACGGGCGAGGGGGGGCAGTCAAGCCTGCTGCGCTGCAACAATCAAGCCGGCAAAATCTCCTGCCGGCGCTTGCGCCGCCGACCGAGACACCCTATCCGCAAGCCCGGTTCCGCTCCGGAGGTTTCTGCCGATGCTGCGCCGCGACCGTGCCATGACCGCGATTTCCGTGATGCTCGATATCGGCTTCCATGCCGGGCGGGCCGGCATTGCGCCGGCGGCCGAGATCGCCGACCGGCTGGGCCTGGCGCGGCGCGGGATGGAGCCGTTGCTGCAAGCCCTGTCGCGCGCCGGCTTGCTCGACAGCGTGCGCGGCCCGCGCGGTGGCTATCGTCTGGCCCGCCCGCCGCGCGAGATCGGCCTTGCCGTCATCGCGCATGCCGTGCTGGCCGGGGGAGAGGAGGGGCGCGAGGCGCATGCACCATCCGGCACGCTGCACGCGGCAGTGACCGAACCGCTCTGGCGCAGGCTGGAGGCGGGCGTCGAGGCCGAGCTTGCCGCGCTGACGCTGGAGGATCTGCTGCGCCGCGCCGCCGCCGCCGGCATGACCCGCCCGGCCCTCGGGCCGATCAATTTCGCGATCTGAGAGGCACGCCATGACCGCCGCGCCGCCGCCCGAAATCGAAACCCTGTCCAGCCGGATCGCGTACGAGAATCGCTGGATGCGGGTGCGCGAGGATCGCATCCGCCGCCGCGACGGCAGCGAGGGGCTGTACGGCGTGGTGGAAAAGCCGGATTTCGCGGTGATCGTGCCGAGCGACGGCGCGCGGCTGCATCTGGTGCAGCAATTCCGCTACCCGGTCGGCGCGCGGTTCTGGGAGTTTCCGCAAGGGGCCTGGGAAAGCGCGCCGGATGCCGATCCGGCCGATCTGGCGCGCGGCGAACTGGCCGAGGAAACCGGGCTGATCGCCGCCGAGATGATCCATATCGGCCATCTGTTCCAGGGCTACGGCTATTCCAACCAGGGCGGGCATGTCTTCCTGGCGCGCGGCCTCACGCAAGGCCCGAGCCGGCGCGAGCCGGAGGAGCAGGGGATGGTGGCGCGGGATTTCGCCCTCGCCGAGGTGGAGGCGATGCTCCGCGAGGGCGTGATCCGGGATGCGATCAGCGTCGCGGCTTTCGGGCTGCTGCGGTTGCGGGGGCTGGTGTAGGCCCCTCCCGCTCCATCGCCTCCCGCGCCGCCGTCGCCAGCGCATCCGCCCGCTCGTTCATCGCATCGCCGCTATGCCCGCGCACCCAGCGCCATTCCACCTGATGGCGCTTCGCCGCCTCCAGCACGCGCTGCCAGAGATCCATATTCGCCACCGGATCGCCCGCCGCGTTGCGCCATTTCCTGCGCACCCAGCCGCTGTGCCAACGGGTGATGCCGTTGCGCAGATATTCGCTGTCCGTGTGCAGCACCACGCGGCAGGGCCGGGTCAGCGCCTCCAGCGCCGCCGCGGCGGCGGTCAGTTCCATCCGGTTATTGGTGGTCGCCGGATCGCCGCCGGACAGATCGCGCAGCTTGCCGCGAAAGGACAGCACCGCGCCCCAGCCGCCGGGGCCGGGATTGGGCTTGCAGCCGCCATCGGTCCAGATCAGCACCGCCCCCTCGGGCGGCGCGGCGGGCTCAGAGTCCGTAGGCATGCTCGTCCCTGGCGGCAAGGTGAAAGCGCAGACGGCGGAGATAGGCGATGGGATCTTTCGGCGTGACCAGCGCGCCTTCGGGCGTGTTGAGCCAGTCGTACAGCCGGGTCAGCAGAAAGCGGATCGCCGCCCCCTGGCACAGCACCGGCAGGGCCGCGCGCTCCGCCGCATCCAGCGGGCGGGACGCCGCATAGGCGCCCAGCAAGGCGCGCGCCTTGGTAACGTTGAAGCTGTAATCGGGCTCGAAGCACCAGGCATTCAGGCAGACCGCGATGTCGTAGGCCAGGATATCGGTCGCGGCGAAATAGAAATCGATCAGGCCGGACAGCCGATCCTCCAGGAAGAAGACATTGTCGGGAAAGAGATCGGCATGGATATGCCCGCGCGGCAGCGAGGCCGGCCAATCGGCCAGGATCGCCGACAGCGCGTCGTCAAGCTCGTTGGCGAGCCCTTCCATCACCTCATCGGCCCGCGCGCGGGAACGGGCGAGCAGCGGCGCCCAGCCCACCGGCCCCAGCGCGTTGGCGCGCACCGGGGCGTAATCGGCCCCGGCCAGGTGCAGCGCGGCCAGCGCCCTGCCCACCTCGGCGCAATGGGGCGTGCGTACCCGGCGCGGCCAGACCCCGGGCAGGAAGGTGGTGATCGACGCCGCCCGCCCGGCAAGCTGGCGCAGCGCCGCCCCGTCGCGCCCGGCGACCGGCAGCGGGCAGGTGATGCCGCGCCGGGCGAGATGTTCCATCAGCCCCAGGAACCACGGCAGATCGGCCGGATCGACGCGCTTTTCGTACAGCGTGAGGATGAAATCCCCCGCCCCGGTGCGCAGCGCGTAATTGCTGTTCTCCACCCCCTCGGCGATGCCGCGGAAGGCCACCAGCCCGCCAATGTCGTATTCGGTCAGGAAGGCGGCCAGCGCCTCGTCCGATACTTCGGTGTAGACGGCCATCAGCGGGGCATTCGCATGGCGGCGGGCCGGGGCGGAAAGGGCGCTGCATCGTGCATCGCCGGCAGATAGCGCGCGCGCCGGGTCCTGTCCAACCGGGCGCGCTTGCGGCGGGGGCGGGGCGGCCTGCCCGCGATCGCTTGCTTCGCCTGCTTGTCCTGGCCGGGACGGATGGGCAGTATGCGCGCCCGCGCCGCCGGCGCAGCCCTTCTGATGCGCGCCTGTGCGCGAGCCTGCCGGAGCCCTTCATGTCCCGATTTTCCGCCTTCGCCCCCGGATTGGGCCTCGCGCTGCTGGCCCCGCTGCTGCTTGCCGGCTGCGGGCCGAAGCGCGATCAGTTCGCCCCGGCCTGCCCGCGCCCCGAATTTCTCGGTCCGGCCGCCGATCTGAACCAATTCCGCCCCTCCGATCATCCCGGCGGCGGGCATGACCTGACCGATCTGGTACTGGCCGGGCGGGTGCAGGCGGTGGCCGGCAAGTGCAGCCCGGGCGCCACCGCCGCATCGGTCGACGCCGAGGCGCGGGTGACGCTGCGCCTGACGCGCGGCCCGGCGATGACCGGCAATACGGCCGAGGTCCCCTATTTCCTGGCCGTGACCGAGGGCAGCCATATCCTCGACAAGGTGGTGCGCACGCTGCGCGTGACCTTCCCGCCCAATGTCGATCAGGTCGACGTGACGGGCGATGCCATCCCCATGGTGCTGCCGGTCAGCGCCGAGAAATCGGCCGCCGCCTATTCGATCCTTGTCGGCTTTCAGCTCACCCGGGATGAGCTGGAGTACAACCGATCCCAGCAGGCCCAGAAACTGCCTCAATAAAGTCGGTTGCCCCAATAGGGTCGGCTGCCTCCACCGGGCGCAGGAACAGCCGCTCCTCCGCCTGGATGAAGCGCGCGGCCTGGGCGGTGGCGAAATTCGCCGCCCCCGCGGCGTCGGCGCGCAGCCGGGCGCGATAGGTTTCGTACTCGGCCAGGCTGTCGAAATCGATCAGCCCATAGGCGATGGTGTTGCTGCCCTCATGCGGCATCCAATAGCCCAGCAGCCGCCCGCCGCAGCGCGGGATGATGCTTTGCCAGCGCGTCGCATAGGCCTCGAACGCCGCATGCTGGAACGGATCGAGCGTGTAGCGGATGAAGACGGTGACGCTCATGGCGCGCTTTCCGCCGCCGTTGCGTGCGCGGCCAGGCTGTCGGCGGGCGCCTCCGCCCGGTCGGTCAGCGTGTAGTCGCGCAGCACCGCGATGCGGTGGCGATGCGGCGCGGGGCCGGGCAGTTGGGCGGTGAAGGAGGCCAGATGCAGGGGGATCGCCGGATCGGCCAGCGCCAGATAGCGCTGCTGCCCGGCAAGCCCGGCGATTGCCGGCCACGTCGGCAGCGACACGGAAGGGGCCTGCGGATCGTCCAGCACCAGCGCCGCGCCGGGGGCGGTTTCCCTGGCCTCCAGCACGCGGCCGACGCGCAGCCGGTATTGGCGGAAAATCCCGCCCCGGCCGGCCGCCTGGGCGCCGCGGTGGCGCGGCTGGGTGCGCCAGGTGCTCAGCGCCGCCTCGTCGCGCCAGAAGGACAGCGACAGCAGCCAGGAACCGCCATCGGCGCGGCGGAAGCGGCGGTTTTCGATGAACCCGTCCGTCTCGGCCAGAAGCGGCGCCAGCGCGGCGGCCTGGGCGAGATAGGCATCGTGCCGGCCGGGTGCCGGTTCGGCTTCGAAAATAACGGCGAACATGCGACCTCCTATGCGGTGGCCGCAGCATGGCGCGGATCGGCGGGCGCGTCGCGCGCCGATGCTTCGGCCGGGACCGAGCGATGCGCGACGAGGCTTCGGCGCTATCGCCCCTGAAACACGGCGCGGCGCTTTTCCATGAAGGCGCGCCCGGCCTCGCGGTAATCCTCGCTGGTGACGGCGCGTTCCATCAGCGCGCGGATCTCGGCCGCGCGGGCATCGACCTCGCCGGCATCCAGCGCCTCCAGCACCAGTTTGGCGCCGCGCTGGGCGATCGGGGCGCGGGTGGCGAGTTCGGCGGCCAGCTTGCGCGCCCCGGCCAGCGCGCCTTCCGCGTCATAGAGATCGACCAGCCCCATGGCGCGGCAGGCCTCGATGTCGAATTGCCGGGCGGAATAGAGCACGAGCTTGGCATTCGCCAGCCCGACCGCGCGCAGCAGCAGGGCGCAATCCTCCGGCCCGTAGACGATGCCGCGCTCGGCGGCCGGAATGCCCATGCGCGTATCCGGCCCGCCGACGCGGAAATCGCAGGACAGCGCCAGCCCGCAACCGCCGCCCACGCCATAGCCATGCACCGCGGCGATGCTCGGCTGGGGCAGGTCGCGGATCATCCGCGCCGCCCGGTTGCCGACGGCGGAATAGATATCGGCCTTCTCCACCGTGTCGCGCACCGTGGCGAATTCCGAGATATCGGCGCCGGCGCAGAAATGCCCGCCCGCGCCGGTCAGGATGACGATGCGCACATCGCTGCGCGCGGCCAGCGCCTCGAAAATATCGCCGATCGCCTGCCACATGGCGAGCGAGCAGGCATTGCGCCGTGCCGGGTTGGACAGCGTGACCGTGACCACGCCCGATCCATCCTCGCTTTGCAGCACTTCGCCGGCCATGCCATCCCCCCTGATCCTGAATGCCCGCCAGCATGGCATCCGCCGCCGGAGGGGGAAAGGGCGCGCTGGCCAATCCCGGCGCGATATGAGACATGCGGTCTCGGTTCATCCTCAGCAAGGCTTCGGGGCATCGCCATGACCATTCGCGTCGGCATTGTCGGGATCAGCGGGTTTGGCGGCGGCGAGGCGATGCGCCTGATCGCCGGCCATCCCGCCTTCGAACTGGTCTATGCCGCCGGCGAGGGCAGCGCCGGCAGCCGATTGCAGGACCGGTTTCCCGGCGCGCCGGCGCGCTACGCCGGGATGGTGATCGAGAAATGGGATCCGCTGGCACTGCCGAAGCTCGACCTGCTGTTTGCCTCGCTGCCCACCGGCGCCTCGGCCGAGGCGCTGGCGCGCATCCCGCAGACGGTGAAGATCGTCGATATCGGCGGCGATCATCGCTACGCGGCAGGCTGGACCTATGGCATGGCCGATCTCTGGCCGGACGAGATCGCGGGCCAGCGCCGCATCGCCAATCCCGGCTGCTTTCCCGCCGCGACGCTGATCGCGCTGGCGCCGCTGCTGGCGGATCGATTGATCGAGCCCGCCAATATCGTGATCGATGCCAAGACCGGCATTTCGGGTGCCGGGCGGGGCGGCGCGGATAGCCGCTTCGGCTATGCCGAGAGCAACGAGAATCTGGTGCCGTACGGGCTGCTTCAGCACGTCCATATGCCCGAGATGGCCAAGACCATCGCAAGGCTGAGCGGCGCCGATGCCGCGGGCCTGGTCTTCACGCCGCATCTGGTGCCGATGACGCGCGGCATTCTCGCTACCATCTATTGTCGCGGCCGCACCACCAGCGCGGCGTGCCTGGAAGCGGCGCGGCGCTTCTATGCCGGGCGGGCCTTCATCCGGGTGACGGATACGCCGCCGCAGACGAAATGGGCGAGCGGCTCGAACCTCGCTTTCGTCAGCTATGCCGCGGATCCCGCGCGCAATCTGGTGATCGCGATGGGGGTGGTGGATAATCTCGGCAAGGGCGCGGCCGGGCAGGCGGTGCAAAACGCCAATCTGATCTGTGGCCTGGCGGAAACCGCCGGGCTGGAAGGCGCGCCGTTCTGGCCGTGATCGCGCCGGCCACCGGCGCGCACCTTCGGGGTTCAGCGCGGCGCGCGCGTCAATGGCTCAGCGGCACGCCCTTGATCATCAGCCGGTACAGGAAGCGTTCCTCGGTCATGTCGTAATCGCCATTGGCCTTGTGCATCAGGCAGCGATTATCCCAGATCACCACATCGCCCTGCTGCCAGACATGGCGGTACTGGTATTTCTCCTGCGTCGCGTGATCGAGCAGCTCGTTCAGCAACGGCAGCGCCTCGCGGTCATCCATGCCGAGAATGCCCTCGATGCGGATCGGGTTGAGATAGAGCGCGCGCCGGCCGCTTTCCGGATGGGTCAGCACCAGCGGCTGCAACACCGCATCGGGCACCAGGGCACGCCGCGCCTCGGCCAGTTGCGGCAGTTTCCGCGCGCTGTGACTGCTTTGATAGACATGCACGGCCCGCCGCCCATCCAGGCGCGCCTTCATCGCCTCGGGCAGCCCGGCATAGGCGCGGTACATGTCCACGAACTGGGTATCGCCGCCCCGGCTTGGCAGTTTCACCGCGCTCAGCATCGTCGCTTTTGGCGGCGAGGCATCGTTGGAATGGTCGGTGTGATAGCCTTCGCCGGGAATATAGCGCTGCCCGTTCTCCATCGTCTCGGCGTTGGAGATGGTGTGGACCATCGGGCAGTCCGGCACCGCGAAGCGCGCATTATGCTGAGGAAACACGTCGCCGAAGATGGCCGAGGCGGCGAGAAGCTGCGGCGCGTCGAGGAACTGGTCGCGAAACACCAGCACCGCATGCTCGACGAACAGCGCATTCAGCCGGGCGCGCGTCGCCGTGTCGGATTGCTCGCTCAGGCGGATGCCGCGAAGCTCCGCGCCGATCACCGGAAACGGCGTGACGGTGAATGGCTGCGGCATGGCATGTTTCCCCGGCATCGTGTGCCCCCGGCGGGTCTGTCTCCCCCAGGGTTGGGGCAAAGCTAGGATAGCGCATGCGGGCGCCGCCAATACCAAGACCCGATAGCGCTATCGGGAAACCGCATGCTGGGGGGTGCGCGCCACGGCATCCGCGATGACATCCCCCGCGCCATCCGCCAGCCTATCTCCCGACATATCTCCCGGCGCATCGCCGGGCGCGCTCGCGGCTGGCGGATACGTATCGAGGCTGCGTTGAATCGCCGCGCGATCCCAGGCCGGGGCGATGGCGGCGATGAAATCGACGATCGGCCGGCGCAGCCGCGCATCGCGGCGCAGCAGGATGGCGGTGAAGGCCGGGCTCAGCAGATCGGTGACATCGACCGCGGCGAGCGCGGCATTGGCTTCCTGCCCATCCGCCATGCACAGCGCCGGCACGATGCCGATGCCCATGCCCTGGGCGACATAGGTCTTGATCACGTCGGAATCGCTGGCCCGCACGACGAAATCGGGGGCGATGCCGGCGGCCGCGAAGGCCGCTTCGATCTGCCGTCCGGTGGGCGAATGGGCGCCGTAGCCGATCAGCTTCTCCGCCCCCAGCGCCGCCAGATCGAGGCTGGTTCGCCGCGCCAGCGCATGGCCGGCCGGCATGATCGCGACACGGTGGATGCGCGCGCCGGCCAGCAGCACCAGATGCCGGGGCAGCGCCGCCGGCATCGCCGCATCGGTGGTGCCGACGCCGAGATCGGCCTCGCCCGCCATCACCATCGGCGCGATCGCATCCGGCTGCGTCTGCAGCAGCTTCAGACTGACCCGCGGATGGGTGGCATGGAAGCGGGCGAGCGGTGCGGGCAGGGTGTAGCGGGCATGCAGATGGCTGGTGGCGATGGCCAGGCTGAAGCGGCCGCCACGCGCATCCTCGGCGATCATGCGGATGATTTCGGCCTCGTTCAGCAGGCGTTCGGCGCTGGCCAGCACCTGCCCGCCCGCCTCGGTCAGGGCCAGCACGCGATTGCCAGTGCGCACCAGCAAGGGGGTGGCGAGCTCGCGCTCCAATTCCTGGATCTGGCGGCTGATCGCCGGCTGGGAGGTGCCGAGCGCGGCGGCAGCGGCCGAGATGGAGAAGGATTGGCGCGCGATCTCGCGCAGGAAGCGCAATTGCTTGAGTGTCATGGCAGCGCTTGCACCCGCTCCACCACGCGGCGCGTGGGAATGGCGAGATCCTGGGCCAGCGCCTCCTCCGGCGTCAGCCAGTCGAGCCCTTCCAGCTCGCCCGATCCGGCCAGGCTGCCGGCGAGGCAGGCGCGGTCGAGCAGGAAGAAGCGCGCATCGAAGCGGATCGGCAGCGCGGCCGGGGTGATCAGGCGCATCAGATAGCGCAGCCCCGCCAGTGCCGGCGGTGAGCCAAGGGTAAGCCCGGTCTCCTCGGCCAGTTCGCGCGCCGCCGCCATGCCGAGTGCCGCGGCCAGCGCCGCATCCGCGCCGCCGCCCGTCTCGGCCAGCAGTGCCGCGCGGGTCGGCGCCGCCAGCGGGCTGGCCGGCATGGCGGCGAAATCCCCCGGATCGACGCCGCCGCCGGGAAAGACCAGCCGGTTGGGCATGAAGCGATGCCCCGCGCCGCGCCAGCCCATCAGCAGGCGCAGCGCGCCGCGCCGGCGGCACAGCACGATCACGCTGGCGGCGGGGCGGGCGATGGCCGGATCAGGCAAGGCCGAAGCCCCGCGTCCTCAGCCAGGCGGCGAAACCGTAGCGTTCCGGCACGGATAGCTGGCGGGCGAGGTTCTCGCTCCAGCCGATATCGGCGCGGGCGGGATAGATGTCGCGGTTTTTCACGCTGCCCGGCGCGATCGGTTCGCGCGCGGCGCGGCGGCGATCATAGGCGGCGACCGCTTCCTCCATCGCCGCATCGTCGTAGCGTTCGCGATGCACCACGACTCCGGGCGGCAGGCGCATCGCGGTGGGCCGGCGCCCGTCGGGCCAGCCCAGCGTCAGCCCGGCCAGCGGATAGACGCCTTTGGGCAGGGCCAGCAGCGGGGCGATTTTTTCGACATGGTTGCGCACATACGAGATCGGGCAGGTGCCAAGGCCGAGTGTCTCGGCGGCGGCGATCGCGTGGCCCATGGCCAGCGCGCAATCGGCGGCGGTGTTCAGGAAGGTATCGAGATTGTTATTGGCGTGCTCCATCGCGTGCCTCGCGCAGAGGCGCTGCCCGCGCCGCATATCGCCGCACCAGATCAGCAGCACCGGGGCGGTGGCGATCCAGTCCATCGTGCCGATCCAGCCGGCGATGCGGGCGATCGGCGCGCGCTCGCGCAGCACCACCACGGAATATTGCTGCAGATCGGATTTGCTGGGCGCCGATTGCGCGGCGGCGAGTACCAGGGCGAGCAGCGCCTCGGGCACGTCCTGGTCGCGATAGCGCCGGCTGACACGCCGATCGAGCAGCCGCGCAAGCCCCTCCGGCAATGCGGCATCGGCGGCATCCGGCGCCGCCTCGGCCCCGAACCGGGCGGCGAGCAGGCTGGTCGTGTCCATCGCATCCTCCGTCGCGGCAAGGGGGGAGATTGCACCAAGCCCGCTTGCCCGAACAGGCACGCTGGGCGAGTGTGACAGCGGGGCAATGGAGAGGGGATCATGGCGGCACCGTATGCGGCGCATCGCGCCCAGATGAAGGCGATCCTGCTGGGCTGGGGCATGCGCGAGGCCCATGCCGAGACCACGGCGGAAATTCTCGGCTGGGCCGACCTGCACGGGGTGGACAGCCACGGCATCTCGATGCTGCCGGTCTATGACGGGCTGCGCCGGGCCGGCCGCGCGCGCATGGATGCCGAGCCGGAAATCCTGCGCGAGACCGGGGTTTCCGCCCTGGTCGATGGCGGCGGCGGGCTCGGCCACGTGCCCGCCGATCGGGCGATGCGCACCGCCATCGCCAAGGCGCAAAGCGCCGGTATCGGCGTGGTGGTGGTGCGCAATTCCGCCCATTTCGGCGCGGTGGGATACTATACCGAGCTGGCCGCCACGGCCGGACTGATCGGCATGGGCGCGACCTCCGCCTCCGGCATTCAGGTGGCGCCGACCT
>JAGWRU010000234.1 GCA_028869595.1 Rhodospirillales bacterium | reverse complement strand
GCGGGTCCATCAGCGGATTGCCGGCCCAGGCCTCGGGGATCAGCATCATCATCGCATGGGCCAGCGGGTAGCCGCCGGCGACCAGCAATTCCAGCGCATTGTCGATACAGGCCGTGTCGGACTGGCCATGCGGGATCAGCGGCCACATCTTGTCGAGATCGGGGCCGAGCAGATCCGACGACATTGCGCGCCTGCGCGCATACATCCAGTTGACGTTGCCGCGCACCGTGTTGATCTCGCCATTATGGGCGAGGAAGCGGTACGGATGGGCCAGTTTCCAGGACGGAAACGTGTTGGTGGAAAAACGCTGATGCACCAGCGCCAGCGCCGATCGGGTGCGCGGATCGCCGAGGTCGCGATAGAAACTACCCACCTGCGGCGCCAGCAGCAGGCCTTTATAGACCATGGTGCGGGTCGAGAAGGACGGCATGTACAGCTCATCCAGACCCGGCAGATGCCGCTCCTCCGCCAGGGCGCGGATCTTGTTCAGCATCTGCTTGCGGATCGCCAGCACCTTGCGCTCGAACGCATCCTGATCGGCGATGGCCGGGGCTGCCTCGATGATCGCCTGGCGGATCACCGGCATGCTTTCGATCACCCGCGCGCCGAGACCGGTCGTATCGACCGGCACCTCGCGCCAGCCGAGGAAGGATTGCCCCTCGCTGCCGACCACATGCTCGATCAGGCGCACCGCATGCGCGCGTGCCGCATCATCGCGCGGCAGGAAGCACATCGCCACCGCATAGCGGCCCGGTTGCGGCAGGGCGATCCCCGCCCCCGCCGCCCAGTCGCGCAGCAGCATATCGGGCATCTGGATCAGGATGCCGGCGCCATCGCCCATCATCGGATCGGCGCCGACCGCGCCGCGATGATCGAGATTGACCAGAATTTCCAGGCCCTGGCGGATGATGTCGTTCGATTTGCGGCCCTTGATATCGGCCACGAAGCCGACCCCGCAGGCATCATGCTCGTTGCGCGGATCGTAAAGACCCTGCCGTCCTGGCGTTTCCATCGCGATACTCTTCGTCATTGCAGCCCCGGCGCGGGCGCCGGGGCATGGGTCGGGCCGGCGCGCGTTGCCACGCACCGGACGGACCACCTGTATAGGCAGAACATGATCGTATCCGCAACAAGCGGTCGGGGTTTTCGAAGATTGTGCGAAACCTCGCGGCGCGAGGAAGAAAATTCTTCCACGCCGGCAGGGTCGTCACACGGGATCGCAGCGGAACCCTTCGCCCCAGCGGCGAATGCGCCCGACCGAGGGCGAGGGGAAATGCGCCGTGCAGCACAGTGTCGCGGTATCGCACAGCCGCTCCAGCATGCTCCGCCGCGATTGCGCGGCGAGCACCGGATCGGCGTCGGCGGCCATCGACAATTCCGGGTAGCGTGCCTGGATCGGCGAATGGATCGCATCCCCCGTCAGCAGCGCATCCGTCCCCTTGCCCTTGCCGAGCAGGACGGAGAAGTGATCAGGGGTATGCCCGGGCGTCGGCAGCAGGCGAAGATGATCGCCGATCGCATCGCTGCTGCCGATCAGCTCGCTGCGTCCGGCCGCAACGATCGGCAGCACGCTATCGACCAGATGGGCAAGCGGGGCTTCCGCATTCTTGGCCTGCCAATGCGCCAGTTCCCTGGCCGAGAACAGGTAGCGCGCGCGCGGAAAGGTCGGCACCCAGCGGCCATCCTGCAGCCGCGTATTCCAGCCGACATGGTCGGGATGCAGATGGGTGCACAGCACCATGTCGATATCGTCCAGGCCGAGACCGAGCGCGGCGAGCCCATCCATATAGGTGCGGTCGGTCTTCATATGCCAGGTCGGGCGGGTCGGGCGCGGCTTGTCGTTACCGATGCAGCTATCGACCAGAATGGTGTGGTGCGGGGTGCGGATCACATAGGACTGAAAGCACAGCACCACCTTGCCCGACGCATCCAGCCCGGCGGGGGCAAGCCAGGCGCGGTTCTCCTCCAGCAGGTCCGGGCTCAGCCCGGGGATGAACTCATGGATCGGCACGAAGCCGGTTTCCTGCTCCACCAGACGGTGGATGGTGACGTCGCCCAGTACGAATTCGGTCCGCATCGCCCTCTCCCCGCGCATGATCTGGCGAGCCTATCGCCCTGCCCGGCTTTGCGCCAGGATAGCCGCCAACCCCGGAGGAAGGCGCCATGCAGATCGATTATTTCGCCTCGCTCAATTCGCCATGGACCCATCTCGGCGCGGCGCGGATCGAGGCGCTGGCGGCCAAGCACGGCGCATCCTTGCGCATCTATCCGGTCGATTTCGGCACGATCTTTCCGGTCTCCGGCGGTGCCGTCCTGCCCAAGCGGGCGCCGCAGCGCCAGGCCTACCGGCTGATGGAACTGGCCCGCTGGCGGCGCGCGCTCGATATCCCGATCCAGTTGCAGCCCCGCCATTTTCCCGCCCGCGAATTGCCCGCCGCCAGCGCGGTGATCGCGGTGCGCGAGACCATCGGCGATGCCCCGGCGATCCGGCTGGCCCATCGCATCCTGCGCGCCTTGTGGCAGGAGGAGGAGGATACCGGCGATGCCGCGACCCTCGCCCGGCTGATCGGCGCATGCGATCTCGATGCCGAGGCGGTGCTGGCGCTGGCCGCCGAACCGCGCTGGGCGGAACGACGCGCCGCCGATACCGAGATGGCGATCGCGCGCGGCGTGTTCGGCGCGCCGAGCTATGTCATCGGCGAGGAGATTTTCTGGGGCCAGGACCGGCTGGATTTCGTGGCCAGCCGCCTGGCCGAGGGCTGATCAGGCTTTCCTCGGCTCCCAGCCATAGGTTTTCGCGCAAGCCCCGCCCATCAGCGTGGCGCGTTCCGCCTCGTTCAGCCGATCCGTCAGCACGAAGGGGCGCACCGCCTGCTCGTAATTCACCACCGCGAAGGCGCGCGTCCAATCCGTGCCCCACAGGCAGCGATCGATCCCCCAGGCATCGAAGATGCGGCCGAGCGGGGCCCAGATATCGTCGAACGGATAGGGCTTGTGCGACAGCGTGCAGGCGCCGCTGATCTTGATCACCGCATTGGCCCGCCGCGCCAGGGCCAGCACTTTCCCCAGATCGGCCCAGGGATGCTCCGGCGCCGGCTTCACCCGCGGCTGCACCAGGCCGAGATGGTCGATGATGAAGCGGGTGCCGGGATGGCGGTCGATGATCGCCGTGCCGGTATCGAGATTGCCCCAGCAATGCAGATTGACCGGAAACCCCACGCGGGCGGCGCTGCGCAGAATACGGTCCAGCCCGGGATCGTCGGCGGCGCGGGCGACGCCTTCGGGGATCATGATGCGCACGCCGACCGCGCCGGGCACGTGCTTCCAGGCCTCGATCACCTCGCTGACCGCCGGATCGTCCGGGTTGACCGGCTTGACCAGGGCGAAGCGGCCGGGATGGGCGCGCTGCACCGCCTCGGCATAGCTTGAGTCGTATTGATAGAGCGACAGCGGCGAGAGGAAGATGGCGCCATCGACGCCGACTTCATCCATCGCCGCCACCATCTCATCGCCGGTCACATGGGCCGGCCAATTGGGCACGCTGTGCCAGGGCCGCGCCGGCGTATTCGCCTCATAAGCGTGGATCTGGCTGTCGATGATCGGCATGGCGCGTTTCCTTCGTTCCGGGTTTATTGCGCAACCGCCGCCGACCAGGGCGAGGCCGCGTCGCTGATCCCGTGGCGCATGCCGTCGGGCGCCAGGAAGATCGCGTTGGGGCAGGCGAAATTGATCGGCAGCGCGGCATTCTCCACCACCTCCAACCGGCCATGTCCGGCCAGGGCGGCAAGGCTTGCCTGCGACAGACGCACATCCGCCGTGACCGCGTCGGTGGAGGAGACGTCGATGCGCGGATGATGCGCCGCCTTTTCCACATCCATGCCGAAATCGGCGATGAAGCTCATCAATTGCAGCACCGAGGCGAGGATGCGCCGCCCGCCCGAGGCGCCGGCGGCAAGCAGCGGCCGGCCGCTTTCGGCCAGGATCACCGGCAGCATGTTGCAAAGCGGGCGCTTCGACGGCGCGATGGCATTCGGCGTGCCGGGGCGCGGATCGAACCACATCATGCCGTTATTCAGCAGCACCCCCGAACGCGGCAGCAGCAGGCGGCTGCCCATCGAGGACATCAGCGTCGTGGTCATCGCCACGACATTGCCGGCCGCGTCGCAGACCGTCAGATGGGTGGTGCAGCTCTGCGCCGCATCGGGCTCGTTCTCGCCCAGCCCGGCCAGACGCTCGGCATAGGCCGCCTGCATCGCCCCGGCCAGCGCGCCGTACCACGCGGCACCGGGTTCGCCGCCGCTGAAATCCGCCGCCGCCATGCGCGCCAGCACCGCTTTCAGCGTCGGCGCCGCGGTCAGCCCGCCGGTCAGTTGCAGATCGCGCCCGCGCCAGGGCACCACCTCCGCCGGGCGAAAGCGCGCCTCGCAGGCCGCCAGATCGTCGGCGCCGATCCAGCACCCCAGTTCGCGCGCATCCGCCGCCACCGCCTCGGCCACGCCGCCCGCGTAGAAATCGCGCAGCCCGGCGCGGCCGAGCTGTTCCAGGGTCGCCGCCAGATTGCCCTGGCGGAAATAGCCCGGCACGCCCTGATAGGGCGGCACCGGCGGCAGATCATGCGGCAGATAGACCGCCGCCGTGCTGGGGTAGCGCCGGATCACCGAGGCCGAGCTTGCGATCTTCAGCGTCGTGTACCAATCCTGCGACAGGCCGCGTTTGGCCAGCGCGATGGCCGGCGCGATGACATCGGCCAGCGGCAGGCGGCCCCAGCGGCGATGGATCGCCTCGTACCCCGCAACCGATGCCGGAATCGCCGCCGAAAGCGGGCCGTGGATGTTGATGTCGCCCTCGACCTCCGGCCAGGCGAACAGATCCGTCGTCATCCGCCCGGTCAGGCGATAGGCGGCGGGATCGACATGGGCCGAGGCGCGGGGGCCGAAATCCACCACCTCCGCCCGGCTCTCCCCGGCCGGATGGACCAGGGCGAAGCCGATACCGCCGAGGCCGGAATTCCACGGCTCCACGGTTGCCAGGGCGAGCGCGGTGGCGACGGCCGCATCCATCGCCGTGCCGCCGGCCTCCAGCACCGCGACACCGGCCAAAGCGGCATCGCGCGATTGCGACACCACCATGCCCCGCCTGCCCCGTGCGGCGGGTTTGGTGACCTGCCAATGCTGCGTCAGATGGGCGGGCGGGGTGTATTCCATCGGTTCTCTCCTCGGCGTCGGATCGCGGCAGAGTTCACCCGTCGGCCGCACCGGTCAATCGGCCGCGCCGATCCGCGCCCGCCAATCCCCTTGCTCCGCAGCCGGGGCACGCGGCAGCATGGCGCAGCAAACGGGGACAACCATGCAACTCGATCTGGCGATCACCGGCGGCACGCTGGTCACGGCGGCGGACATGTTCGCCGCCGATCTCGGCATCAAGGATGGGCGCATCGCCCTGCTCGGCGCGCCCGGCACGCTGGGCGGCGCGGCGCGCAGCATCGATGCGCAGGGCATGCTGGTGATGCCGGGCGGGGTGGACAGCCATTGCCATATCGAACAGCTCGAACCCGACGGCGGGGTGAACGAGGAAGGGTTCGAATCCGCCTCTCGCGCCTGTCTGGCCGGCGGCACCACCAGCGTGATCACCTTCTCCAACCAGTTCAAAGGCCATCGCATCCGCGACACGCTGGAGGAATACAAAGCCCGCGCCCGGCGCGGCGCGATGGTCGATTACAGCTTCCACCAGATCGTCACGGACCCGACCGAGGCGGTGCTGGCCGAGGATATTCCCGCCCTGATCGGCGAAGGCATTCGCAGCCTGAAAGTGTTCCTGACCTACGACACCTCCCATGTCGATGATGCGCAATATCTGCGGGTGCTGGCGGCGGCGCGGCGCGGCGGCGCGCTGGTCACCGTGCATTGCGAGAATTACGAGGCGATACGCTGGCGTTCCGCCGCCCTGCTGGCCGATGGCCGCACGGCGCCGAAATACCATGCCTGGTCGCGCCCGCGCGTGGTCGAGCGCGAGGCGACGCACCGCGCCATCGCACTGGCCGAGCTGGTCGATCAGCCGATCCAGATCTTTCACGTCTCGTGCAGCGAAGTGGCCGAGGAGATCGCCCGCGCCCAGGCCCGCGGCGTGAAAGTATGGGCCGAGACCTGCCCGCAATATCTGACCCTGACCGCCGCCGATATGGACCGGCCGGGTTTCGAGGGCGCGAAATTCATGTGCAGCCCCAGCCCGCGCGATCCCGCCGATCGCGATGCGCTGTGGCAGGATCTGCGGCGCGGCACGCTGGATATCATCTCCTCCGACCATGCCGGATCGAGCTATGACGGCGATCGCGGCAAGGCCGCGCATGGCCGCGATGCGCCCTTCACCCAGGTGCCGAACGGCGTGCCGGGCCTGGCGTTCCGCCTGCCGCTGGTGTTCAGCGAGGGGGTTTCCTCCGGGCGCATCGATCCCTGCCGTTTCGTGCAACTGGTATCGGCCAATCCGGCGAAGCTGTTCGGGCTGTATCCGCGCAAGGGCACGATCGCGCCCGGCGCGGATGCCGATCTGGTGCTGTGGGACCCGTCGCGGCGCGTTACCCTGACCCAGGCGCTGGCCCAGCACGCGATCGATTACACGCCCTATGAGGGCCGGGTCGTGACCGGCTGGCCGGTAATGACCCTCCGCGCCGGCCAGGTGGTAATGGAGCGCGATGTCGTCACCGCCGAACCCGGTTCCGGGCGCTTCCTGGCCCGCGCGCCGTACCCGATGATCGCGCCTTCGGGGCGCCTGGCCGATGGCTTCGATGCCTCGGCGTTTCCGGTCTGACGGAGCCGCGCGATGATCGCCATCGACTGGGGTACCAGCAGTTTCCGCGCCTGTCTGCTCGGCCCGGATGGCGCGGTGCGCGAGCGGCTGGCCAGCGCGCGCGGCATCATGGCGGTGCCCGACCGGCAATTCGCCGCCAGCCTGCGCGAGGCGATCGGCCCGTGGCTGGCGCGCGGCGAGACCCGGGTGCTGATGGCCGGCATGATCGGCTCCCGCCAGGGCTGGCAGGAAGCGCCCTATCTGCCCTGCCCGGCCGGCGCCGCCGAGCTTGCCCGCGCCCTGGTCGCGTTGGCGTTCGACTGGGCGGAGCTGCGCCTGGTGCCAGGGCTCGCCACCCGCGACGACGCCGGCATCGCCGAGGTGATGCGCGGGGAGGAAACCCAGATCGCCGGCGCCGTGGCGCGCGGCGAGGTGCCGGCAAGCGGCCTGGTCTGCCTGCCCGGCACGCATGCCAAATGGGCCCGCCTCGACTGCGACGGACGGATTCTGGGCTTTGCCACGCATATGACCGGCGAGGTCTTCGCCGCGCTGCGCGGCCATACGATTCTGGGGCGGATGATGCGCGAGGCGCCGCATGATCCGCCCGCCTTCGCCGCCGGTCTGGCCCGCGCCGGCCAGCCTGGCGGGTTGCTGCACCATCTGTTCGGGGTGCGCGCCGAGGCGCTGGCCGGGCGCATCGGCGAGGAGGCGGGCGCCTCCTACCTGTCGGGCATTCTGATCGGCCATGAGGTGCGCGCGGCACTCGCCGAGGCGGGCACGGCGGAGGTGCTGCTGATCGGCGAGGCGGCGCTTGCCGCGCGCTATGCCGAGGCGATCGCGGCGCTGGGCGGGCGGACACGGCTGGCCGCGCCGGATGCCGCGGCGGCGGGGCTGTTCGCGATCGGGCGGGCGGGGTAAAGCCCGGCGCGTAAGCAAAGGTGCTGGCGATGCCCCCCCTCTCCACCTATCTCGCCCGCTGCCCGCTGATCGCCATCCTGCGCGGCCTGCCGCCCGGCGATGCCGAGGCGGTCGGCGCGGCGCTCGATCAGGCGGGCTTCGCCATCGTCGAAGTGCCGCTCAACTCCCCCTCCCCGTTCCGTTCCATCGCCACGCTCGCGGCACGTTTCGGCGAGCGCCTGCTGATCGGCGCCGGCACCGTCACCAGCGCCGCCGATGTCGCCCGCGTCGCTGCTGCCGGCGGGCGGCTGATCGTGACGCCGCATGCCGATATCGCGGTGGTGCGCGCCGCCAAAGCGGCCGGGCTGATCGCCATGCCGGGCTTCTTCACCCCGACCGAGGCCTTCGCCCTGCTCGCCGCCGGGGCGGATGCGCTGAAGCTGTTCCCCGCCGAGGCCGCCAGCCCCGCCGTGCTGCGGGCGATGCGCGCGGTGCTGCCGGCGGGCACCGCTATCGCCCCGGTGGGCGGCATCGGGGCGGCCAATATCCCCGCCTGGCGAGAGGCCGGGGCGGCGGGGTTCGGGATCGGCTCCTCGCTTTATCGTCCCGGCGACAACCCGGCCTCGGTGGCCGCCAAGGCCGCTGCGCTGATCGCGGCGATCGACGCTTGAACCGCGCCCGGCCGGCGTGAGAGGGTCACGCCAACCATAATCCGGAGGCGCCGATGTCCGAGACCCTGCCCTTCCGCCCCTATGCGCCGGGCAGCCAGCCCGCGCTCGATACGCCGGCCTATGTCGGCACCCGCCTGCGCCATCCCAAGCAGGCGCCGGTGAAGATCGCCCAGAGCATTACCGAGCTTTCCGGCCCGCGCTTTTCCCCGACGGCGTTTGCGCCGCTCGCGGATATGACGCGCGGCGCGCAGGGTGCGGCGATCGGCGAGCGGATCATCATCGCCGGGCGCATCACCGACGAGGATGGCCGGCCCGTGCCGCACAGCATGATCGAGATCTGGCAGGCCAATGCGGCCGGGCGCTACGATCACCCCAATGACTCGCATGACGCCCCGCTCGATCCCAATTTCCACGGCGCGGGACGGGTCTTCAGCGATGCCGAGGGCAATTGGCAGGTGCTGACCATCAAGCCCGGCGCCTATCCCTGGCCCAATCACGTCAATGCCTGGCGGCCCAACCACGTGCATTTCTCGCTGTTCGGCCCGGCTTTCGCGACGCGGCTGGTGACGCAGATGTATTTCCCCGGCGATCCGCTGCTGGAATACGATCCGGTGTTCAACGGCATTCCCGATGCGGCCGCGCGCAACCGCCTGATCGCCGCCTTCGATCCGCAGATCACGCGGCCGGATTTCGCGCTCGGCTATCGCTTCGATATCGTGCTGCGCGGGCGCGGCGCCACGCCGATGGAGGCATGAGCGATGCCGATCGCCACCGCCAGCCAGACCATCGGCCCCTACTGGCATTTGCTGGAGGATGAAAGCTGGGCCGATCTGACCCGGCTCGGCGCTGCCGCCGCGCATCCCGACCGTCGTCCGATCGTGCTGAGCGGGGTGTTGCGCGACGGCGCCGGCGATCCCTTCCCCGATGCCTGCGTGGAGTTGTGGCAGGCCGATCCGCCGGCCTCGGACGCGTTTCCCGGTTTCGGACGATCGCGCACGGATCGCGACGGGCGGTATCGGTTCCGCACGCTGATGCCGCAGCCCGTGCCGGCGGCGGGCGCGCCCGGCACCAATGCGCTGCAGGCGCCGCATCTGGCCCTCGCCATTCTCTCGCGCGGGCTGATGCATGCGCTGCATACCCGCGTCTATTTCGCCGGGCAGGCGCTGAACGAGGCCGATCCGGTGCTCTCGGCCATTGCCCCCGCGCGGCGCGGCACGCTGATCGCAACCCCGCTGGGAGCGCATGACGGGGCGGATGGCTGGCAGCTCGATCTGCGGCTACAAGGCGGCGACGAGACGGTTTTTCTGGAGTTCTGAACGCATGCCGGTCAATCCCGCCGATGGTCCGATCCTGGGCACGCTCTATGGCAGCGACGCCATGCGCGCGATCTTCGATGAGGCGGCCTATTTCCAGGCGATGCTCGATGTCGAGGCGGCGCTGGCGCGGGTGCAGGCACGGCTCGGCCTGATCCCGCCAGCGGCGGCCGAGGCGATCACGGCGGCGGCGCGCTACGAGAATCTCGACCCCGCCGTGCTGGCCGAGCAGGCGCGCAATGTCGGCTATCCCGTGGTCGGGCTGGTGCGCGAGCTTTCCCGCGCCACCGGCGAACAGGGCGGCTGGACCCATTGGGGGGCGACGACCCAGGACATCATGGACAGCGCCACCGTGTTGCAGGTGCGGAGCGCGCTCGGCGTGGTGGCCGGCGATCTCGGCCGGCTGATCCGCGCTTTGCTGGGCCAGGCCGACCGCCACCGCCGCACGGTGATGGCCGGGCGCACCCATCTGCAGCAGGCCCTGCCCACGACATTCGGGCTGAAATGCGCGACCTGGGCGCAGCCCTTCATCCGCCATGCCGCGCGGCTGGCCGAACTGCGCCCGCGCGTCGAGCAGATCAGCTTCGGGGGTGCGGCCGGCACGCTGGCCTCGCTCGGCGATGACGGGATCGCGGTGATGGAGGGGCTGGCGGCGGAGCTTGGCCTGGGCGCGCCCGCCGCCCCCTGGCATGTCTGCCGCGATGGGCTGGGAGAGGCGGTGAATTTCCTCGGGCTGATGGCCGGCAGCCTCGCCAAATTCGCCACCGACGTGATCCTGATGGCGCAGACGGAAGTGGCGGAACTGAGCGAGCCCTATGTCGCCGGACGCGGCCAATCCTCCACCATGCCGCAGAAGCGCAACCCGATCGCCGCCGAATACACGCTGGCCGGGGCGCGCGGGGCGCAGGCGATGGTGCCGCTGATGCTCGGCGCCATGGCCCAGGACCATGAGCGCGGCACCGGACCGTGGCAGAGCGAGGCGCTGGCGATTCCGCAGGCCTTCACCCTGGCGCATGGCGCATTGCAGCATGCCATCGTGATCGCCGAGGGGATGGTGGTCGACGCCCCGCGCATGCGCGCCAATCTCGATCTGACCGGCGGGCTGATCGTCGCCGAGGCGGTGATGATGGGGCTTGCCCCGCATCTCGGGCGCGGCGAGGCGCATCACGTCGTCAAGCGCGCCTGCGATGCCGCGCTGGCCGAACGCATCCCGCTGGCCGAGGCGCTGGGGCGCGAGGCCTCGGTCACGGCGCGGCTGGATCGGGCGGCGATCGCCGCGCTGACCGATCCAGCCCGCTATCTTGGCAGTGCCACGGCCTTTATCGACCGGGTGATCGCCAGCGCCGGCCTGGCCATCCCCTGATCCGGCAAGCGGGTGGCGGCGGATTCATGCCCGCCGTCACATTTTATCACAAGATGATTGCTTGACGCGGCGCAAACCGATTACGGTTTCGCATAGTCCGCTGGTCGGAACACTATTCCAACCGGCGCGGCTTTCGGCTTCGCCTTCCGGAATCCGGATATCGGTCCGGCTGCCGGAACCAAGTCGGTTGCGGATTGGCCGGTCCCGTACCGGTCTGCGGCAGGTGCCGGGCACAAGGCATCGCGAAAACGACGATACGCAGGAAAGAGCGACCGCATCGACGGACGCCGGAGGCTGCATGAGGAGACGGACCCGTTCGGATCAGGAAGCTGGCATCCCCCGGCCCTGGCCCGCTTTTCCCCTTTTTCTGATCGCCGCACCGCACCACGCGGCGCGGCAAGGAGGTATCCGCACAGGCTGACACGCAGACTGCAAAGCTCCGATCACGATCGACGTTCGTCTCTACCGCCAAATAAAAACAAGACGGCAGGCCGCACCAAGCAGGCCGCCGTTCAGGGAGGCTTTCATGGCGACCAAGACCCGTCTGTCTCGACGTTCCGCCCTCAAGCTCGGCGCCGCCGCCGCCGCGCTGCCGCTGGTGCATATCCGTACCGCCGGCGCCGCCGGCAAACTCAAAGTCGGCATGTGGGACCATTGGGTTCCGGCCGGCAATGCCGCGATGAAGAAGCAGGTCGATGCCTGGTCGGCAAAATCGAAGGTGGAGGTGGAGCTCGACTTCATCACCTCCAACGGCAACAAGCTGCTGACCACCGGCGTTGCCGAGGCCACCGCGAAAACCGGCCACGACATCTTCACCTTCTATAGCTGGGACGCCTACAATGTGAAGGACCAGCTGGAGCCGGTGGACGATGTGATGGCCCACATCACCGCCCAGGGCGGCGCGGCCGATCCGACGGCATCCTATCTCGGCAATGTCAAAGGCCATTGGATCGCGGTGCCGACCAGTTCGGGCACCCAGAACAAGCCGCCCTGCGCGCGCATCTCCTGGTTCAAGAAACAGGGGCTCGATCTGCAGGCGCTCTATCCGGTCAAGCCGGAAGCAACCCCCGGCCAGGCGCAATGGGATTATGACGCGCTGCTGAAATATGCCGAAGCGGCGGCCAAGGACGGCATGACCTTCGGCATGGGCTTCGGCGGCAGCGGCAACACCGATGCCACCGATCAGATCGGCGCGATGTTTCATGCCTTCGGCGCCAATCTGATGGACATGAAAGGCAATGTTCTGGTCAAGAAATCGCCGGAAGTGATGGCGGTGATGGAATATGCCCAGAAGCTGGTGAAATTCCTGCCGGCCGAGGCGCAGAGCTATGACGATGCCTCCAACAACCGCGCGCTGATCTCGGGCAAAAGCGCGCTGATCTTCAACCCGCCCTCGGCCTGGGCGGTGGCCAAGCGCGACGCGCCGAAAGTGGCCGAGGATTGCTGGACCTTCTCCGCCCCGGTCGGCCCGAAGGGGCGCTATGTGCCGACGGCGGTGTATTTCTGGGGCCTGTGGAAATTCAGCACCAACAAGGGCCCGGCCAAGGACCTGATGATGTATCTGATGGACAAGGCCCAGGTCGAGGAACGCGACATCGCCGTCGATGGCTACGACATTCCCCCTTATGCCGGCATGCTCGACTTCAAGGTATGGGAGACGGTCGGCCCGCCCACCGGCACCAATTACAATTATCCGATCCGGCCCTGGCATCACGCCCTGCCCAGCCTGACCGCCTCGGAAACCACCCCCGACATCGCCGTGCAGATCTACCGCAACGCCATCCATAACGGGATGCTGGCGCGGCTGAAGACAGGCCAGAAAATCCCCGAAATCCTGTCCTGGGCGAGCGATCAGCTGGAAGGCTTCACACGCTGAACGCCAGCGGCGCGCGGGCGGGCGGATCGCCGCTGCCCGCGCGCCGGATGGCCGCGCCCGGGGCGGGCGCAGTCCAGAAGGGAGGGTTTCATGGCTGACGGCACCAGCGTCCCCGCCGGAATGCTGATCGACAAGGCGGCACCCCGGCCGCATGGCAGCATGCAGCGTCTGCTGCGCAAGCGCTCGACCATTGCCTTCGTGATGTGCCTGCCGCTGCTGCTGCTGATCGCCTCGCTGGTGATCTATCCCGCGATCTATGCGGTCTATCTGTCGATGCTGAACAAGAAGATGACCAGCTTCGTCGGGCTGAGCAATTTCACCTGGCTGCTCGGCCGGCACGCCTTTCAGATGGTGATCTTCCAAAGCTGCCTGTTCGCCATCACCGCAGTGATCTGCAAGGCGATCATCGGCTTCACCATGGCCAATCTGATGCACAATATCTCCGGGCGGAACCAGCGCATCTGGCGCGGCCTGCTGCTGGTGCCCTGGGTGATCCCGCTGGCGCTGTCGGCGCTGACCTGGTGGTGGATGTTCGACCCCGATTATTCCGCCTTCAACTGGCTGCTGAACGCGGTCGGCCTGCCTTCCGTGCCCTGGCTCGGCAATGGCTGGATCGCCCGTTTCTGCACGGTGGCGGTGAATGTCTGGTACGGCACGCCCTTCTTCATGATCATGTATCTGGCGGCGCTGAAATCGGTGCCCGAGCAGCTTTACGAGGCAGCCGCCATCGACGGCGCCGGGCGGGTGCAGAAGCTGCTCTTCATCACCCTGCCGATGATGCGCAACATCATCTCGATCACCGTGCTGTTCAGCCTGATCGTCACCTTCGCCGATTTCGATATCGTGCGCATCCTGACCTCCGGCGGGCCGGAAGACATGACGCATGTCTTCGCCACCTACGCCTTCCAGGTCGG
>JAGWRU010000233.1 GCA_028869595.1 Rhodospirillales bacterium | reverse complement strand
CCTGCATATGAAGCGCGCGACGATGGAGCTGGGCGGCCATGCCCCGGCCATCGTCTTCGACGACGCCGATGTCGCGCTGGCAAGCAAGCTGCTGGCCGCGTCGAAATTCCGCAATGCCGGGCAGGTCTGCATCTCCCCCACCCGTTTCCTGATCCAGGAAAAGGTCTACGACGAATTCGTCTCGCAATTCGTCGGCCATGTGCAGGCGCTCAAGGTCGGCGCGGGGCTGGATGCCGGCACCACGATGGGGCCGCTCGCCAATCCGCGCCGGGTTTCGGCGATGGATGATTTCATCGGCGATGCGGTGAAGAAGGGCGCCAAGCTGCGCACCGGCGGCGAGCGCATCGGCAACAAGGGCAATTTCTATCAGCCCACGGTGCTGACCGATGTGTCGATGGAAGCGCGCATCATGCACGAGGAGCCGTTCGGACCGGTGGCCGTGATCTCGCCCTTCCGCGGCCTGACCGATGTGGTGGAGGAAGCCAACCGCCTGCCATACGGTCTGGCCTCCTACGCCTTCACCCGCTCGGCCAAGACCGCGAACGCGATCGCCAACGAGGTCGAGACCGGCATGATGACGATCAACCATATCGGCCTTGCCTTGCCCGAGGTTCCCTTCGGCGGGGTCAAGGATTCGGGCTATGGCTCGGAAGGCGGATCGGAGGCGATCGAGTCCTATCTGGTGACCAAATTCGTCACCCAGGCCGGCATCTAACAGCCGCGCCGCATCGCAATCGGGCGGTCCCTGACGGGGCCGCCCTTTTCGATTCGCAGGCCGCCGATTCCCGCCGGCCTCGCTGCACCGCAGCATCGCGCGCCCTGGCGCGTTTTCTAAAACTTTGAAAATTCTCTGCCTGGATCAAGGTTTTTTCGATCCGGCCGCGACCCCGCGCAGATGTGAAATCGCGGATCGTCGACATCTCGTGCGATTTTTCGCTGAAACTCTGGCGGAATCCGCGCGCCACGTCTAAAGATCGCGCCACGACGCGGCAAGTTTGCATGCGCCGGAAGAACAAGGGCGCGGCGGCGCGCGGCGGGACGATTGGCCCCGGCATGCATTCCATCGCGCCGACCGCCCTGCCGACGTGCAACGACCGATCGCAACGCAACGACCGATCGCAACAAGGAGCGACCATGTCCAAAGCCTTCATCGCCAAGCAGCTTCAGGAATCCGCCTCGCTGACCGGCGCCGCCTCCAATCGCGCCGCCACCGACCTGATGGCGGCGATCGTCAAGGAGCTGAAGAAGGCGGGCAAGTTCACCCTGCCGAGCTTCGGCACCTTCACCGTGCGCAAGACCAAGGCACGCAAGGGCCTCAACCCCCGCACCGGCGAGCCGATCAAGGTGAAGGCCGGCAAGACGGTGCGCTTCAAGGCCTCGCCCACGTTGAAAAAAGCGGTCTGATCCCTTGCCGAACCTCCCGGGGGGGCGTGCCCTCCCGGGGATTTCGCTTCCCGCCGGATGGCTGCTTCTGGTGGTGCTGACGGGCACGGCGATCGTGCCCTTCGATTCGGCGGTGAATGTCGCCTTTCCCGCCATCATCGCCCATTTCCGCATTCCCATCGCCGCCATCCAATGGGTGGTGGTTCCCTATACGCTGACCTATGCGGCGCTGACCCTGATCTTCGGGCGGCTCGGCGATCTGCTCGGCCATAAGCGGGTCTTCCTGGCCGGCGCGGCGATCAGCATGGCCGGCTATCTCGGCTGCGCCTTCGCGCCGAGCTACGCGCTGCTGATCGGCGCGCGCATCATCCAGGGCATCGGCGCCGCCCTGGTGCTGGGCTGCGGCGCGGCACTCGCCACCGCGCTCTATCCCGACTCCGCGCGGGTGCGAATCCTCGGGCTCTACACCATGGCATTCGGCCTCGGCAGCGCCGGCGGACCGCTGCTGGGCGGCCTGCTGGTCGGGCAATTCGGCTGGGCCTCGGTCTTCTGGTTTCGCGCGCCATTCGCCGCCCTTGCCCTGCTGGGCGGCCTCGCCTTGCCGCGCGCGCCGCGCCGCGCCGCGGGCGGGCGATTCGATGCGCTGGGCGGCATGGCCTTCATCGTCGCGATGGCCTGTTTCGATCTCGGGCTCAGCGCCTTGCAGCCCGGCGCCGGCGGTCCGCTGCGCGCGCTGGCGCTCGGCGTCGCGGCCTGCGCCGCAGCGGCGCTGTTCCTCGATCGCCAGCGCCGTGCCCGGGCGCCGCTGATCGCGCTGGCCCCGTTCGCGGCGCGCGATTTCCGCGCTGTCAACGCGGCCAATGTGCTGCTCAACCTCGCCGCTTTCTCGATCCTGCTGCTGCTGCCCTTCTATTTCGACCGCGTGCTGCATCTCAGCACGCTGGCGCTGGGCGCGATGCTGGCTTTGTCGCAGGCGGGCGTGGTCGTCGCGGCCCCGCTGGCGGCCCGGCTGGTGGGGCGTCTCGGGCGCGCGCGCCTGGCGCGCTATGGCGCGGCCGGGGTGGCGGCGGGACAGATCGGCATTCTGCTCGGCTCGGGCATCACCGGCGATCCGGCCCTGCTGGCGGTGGCGATGGCGGTGGTCGGGCTGGGGCTCGGAACGTTTCAGCTCGCCTATTTCGACCTGGTCACGGCGCGCATTCCCGCCGCCGATCGCGGCGTCGCGGCCAGCCTGGTGATGGTCACCCGCACGCTCGGGCTGGTGATCGGGGCGAGCCTGCTGCTGCTGCTGTTTCGCCGCATCGGCGGGGCGGAGGCGGCAGGATTTCTGCGCGGTCTGCATGCCGCCCAGGCGATGGCGGCGGCGCTGGCGATCGCCGCCCTGCTATGGCTGTGGCGGGTGGCGGAAGACTGATCAGATATCCACATCCTCCACCGCATGGGCGTGTTCCTGGATGAACTGGAAGCGCAGTTCCGGCCGCCTGCCCATCAGGCTTTCGACCAGCTGGCTGGTGGCGGCGCGGGTCTCGGGCGCGGCCACCACTTTCAGCAAGGTGCGTTTGGCCGGGTCCATGGTGGTCTCGCGCAGCGCCGCCGGCGGCATTTCCCCCAGCCCCTTGAAGCGGCTGACCTCGATCCTGGCGCCCGGCTTGAAGGCGCGCTTCATCTGGCGCTCGCGGTCGGCATCATCCATCGCATAGACCGATTTCGCGCCCTGGGTCAGGCGATAGAGCGGCGGCTGCGCCAGATAGACATGGCCGTGGCGCACCAGCTCCGGCAATTCGCGATAGAAGAAGGTCATCAGCAGCGAGGCGATATGCGCGCCGTCGACATCGGCGTCGGTCATGATGATGACGCGGCCATAGCGCAGCCGGGCGCGGTCGAAACGCTCGCCGACGCCGCAGCCCAGCGCCTCGATCAGATCCTTCAGCTCCTGGTTCTGGCGCAGCTT
>JAGWRU010000232.1 GCA_028869595.1 Rhodospirillales bacterium | reverse complement strand
GATCGTCAGCATCAGCGCGCTCAGGCTTTTGCCATGCGGATCGATGGCGAGGGAGCGGGTCACGCCGCCGCCCAACGCATTCTCGATCACGAAGTTCAACGCCCGCAGCTTGGGCAACGCATAGCGCCGCACCGGTCCGGCGGTGATATGGGCGAAGGCGGCCAGCACGCGCTGTTCGGTCAGGGCGCGGCACAGGATCGTCCAGCCCGCCTCGTCATAGGCGATCACCGAAATATTGGAGATATTGCCTTTATCCCCGGCCCTGGCATGGGCGATGTCATAGACCCGCATCACGCCAGCCCTTCCGTCAGGATCTCGGTGCGCACCCAATGCCGAGCCAGCAGCACCGATTTCACCGCCAGCACCTGCTTTGCGCCGAAATTGATGCCGCCGCCGGCCGAACCCGGTCCCTGCATATGCATGGCACGCACTTCCGCGCCCACCGCATCGGCGGCTTTGCGATCGTCGCTGCGTGCGGCGACGCGCAGGCGCACCTCGTACGGCTCGGGTTTCGTCTGGCCGTCGGCGCCGTGCAGGCTGTCGATACCGATCAGGTCGCAGCGCATTTCGCGATAGGTGAAGCCGCGCCGGCGCAGACGTTCCTGGATCACCTGCTGCGCCAGACGGGCGCGGGCCAGCGCGTTGATGCCGGCATAGCCCATCTCGCCGGCGCCGATATAGCCGTCGAAATAGCCGACCACGACCTTGTAGGTATCGGTGGGCGGTCGCGCCCGCGCGCCCAGAACGGCGACGCGATCGGCCGCTTCCTGGCGGAAATCGACCTCGGTGATGTCGAGCACGCAATCCGGGGTGATATAGGCGGCGGGATCGTGCATTTCGTAGAGGATCTGCTCCGTGCAGGTGGCCCGGTCCAGCCGCCCGCCGGAGCCGGGCGTCTTGCCAAGCACGATGGCGCCATCGGCGGTGACATCGACGAACGGATAGCCGAGCCCGGCCAGATCCTCGACCTCTTTCCGCCCCGGATCGGCAAAGCACCCGCCGGTCAGCTGGCCGGTGCATTCCAGCATGTGCCCGGCCAGGGTGCCGGCGGCGAGCTGGGGCAAATCGGCGGCGGTCCAGCCGAATTCATGCAACATCGGGCCGAGAAACAGGGAGGGATCGGCCACCCGCCCGGTGATCACCACCTCGGCGCCGGTGGCAAGGCCGGCGGCCACCGCATCGGCGCCGAGATAGGCATTGGCCGAGGCCATGCGCGGCAGGATCGATTCCAGCGGCGCATCCTCCTCCATCAAGGGCAGATGGCCCATGCCGCGCAGCAGGTCGGTGACTTCGTCGCCGCGCACGATGGCGGTGCTGAGACCGGCGCAGCCCCAGCCTGGCGCCGCGTCGCGCAGCGCGCGCGAGGCGCCGAGCGGATTGGCCGCGCCCATGTTGGAGACGATGCGCACGCCGCGCGCGCGCGCCGGCGGCAGCAGCGCCTCCATCCGTTCCAGCATGCTGGGGGTATAGCCAAGGGCGGGGTTGCGGGCGCGGTCGAGTGCCTCGCGCGCGATGGTGCGCTCGGCCAGGCATTCGCAGCAGAGATAGTCGAGATCACAGCGCTCGATCAGTTCCACGGCGGGCGGGATGCGGTCATCGGACATGCCGCAGCCGGCACCGATCCTGAGCCGCGTTCTGGCCATGGCGATCCCCTCCCTTGGGTCGGGAGGAGCTTAGGATGGGGCGGGCGCGCGGCCAAATCGGCCGGCCTTCAGCTCCGTTCCGGCACGCCGGCCAGGCGCAGGCCCTGGGCGAAATCGGCGCGGTCGCTTTCGCGTTCCAGCGCGTTGGTGGCGAGAAACCGCTCGATGGTGAAATCCGGCTCGATCGCCAGCAGCCGGCGGCGCACCACCACGGCTTCCTGCAGCCGCCCGAGATGGCCGAGGGCGGCAAGATAGGGTTTGCAGGCGGCGGAGAAGGAAGGATAGGCCTCGCTGACGGCGCGCCCGGTGACGACGGCGGATTCATAGTCGCGCTTCAGCACCGCGACGATGATGAAGATGGTGTCGAACACGAAGGCATGCGGATCGAGCGGCGAGAGTTTCTTGTAGCGATTGATGCGCCGCTCCGCCTCCTCGGTATCGCCGAGATAGGCATAGGCCGCCGCCGACAACGCCCAGGCCATGGCGAGGTTGGGATTGAGCGAGAGGGCGCGTTCATGCAGCGCCACCGCCTCGCGCAGGCGCCGATGCAGGAAGGCGCGGACATGCCCGGCAATGGTCAGGGCGCGTGCATCATGCGGATCGAGCTGGATGGCGCGCTCGGCCAGGATGCCGGCCTGCTGCATCATCGCATCCGGGTTTTCCGCCCAGTCCTGACCGACCAGGAAGACGTGCCAATAGGCGTACCAGGCATGGGCGGCGGCGTAATCGGGTTCGGTCTCGATGGCGCGGGCCAGGAAATCGCCAGCCTGGAGGAAGGATTGCCGCTCCATCCGCCCGATCAGCGGGATGGCGCGCAGCATCAGATCATAGGCGTTGGCGTCGATATTGGGCCGGGTGGTGACGCGGCGCGCCTCGATCAGCAGAATTTCCGGATCGATCTGGGCGACGACCTCGGCGGCGATTTCGTCCTGCAGCGAGAACAGGTCGTTCGATTGCCGGTCGAAGCGGCGCGCCCAGACCACCTGATTGCCGGCGCGCAGATCGAGCAGGCGCAGCGTGATGCGCAGCCGGGCCCGCACCCGCTGAATGGTGCCGTCGAGCAGGAAATCGAGGCCGAACGTGCTGCGGATCGCTGCCTCGTCGCGGCTTTCAGCGGCAAATCGGGCCAGGGAGTTGGAGGCGACGACGAACATCCAGCGAAATCGCGACAGCGCGGTGGTGATTTCGTCGGCGAGGCCCGGGGCGAGATGCGCCTCCTCCTCGGTCGTGCCGATCAGTTGCAGCGGCATCACGCCGACATGGGCGCCGCCGCGCGTCGTCGGGCGCGGCTCGGCGGCGGGAAGTGCGGCCGGCGCGGGCGCGGGCGCGGCGGGGGCGCTGTTCTGCGCGGCGGGCGCCACGGGCGCTTCCGGCGGCGGGG
>JAGWRU010000014.1 GCA_028869595.1 Rhodospirillales bacterium | reverse complement strand
CGTCCGCTCGCCCACCCCGGCGAACACCGAAACGCCGCCATGCGCCTTGGCGATGTTGTTGATCAGCTCCTGGATCAGCACCGTCTTGCCGACACCGGCGCCGCCGAACAGGCCGATCTTGCCGCCCTTCAGATAGGGCGCGAGCAGATCCACCACCTTGATGCCGGTGACGAGAATTTCCGCCGAAGTCGCCTGCTCGTCGAAGGCCGGGGCTTCGCGGTGGATCGGATCGCGGCGGCTGAAGGTAACCGGCCCCTTCTCGTCGATCGGATCGCCGATCACGTTCAGGATGCGGCCCAGCGTGCCGGGGCCCACCGGCACCATGATCGGCGCGCCGGTATCGACCACTTCCTGGTTGCGCACCATGCCGTCGGTGCTGTCCATGGCGATGCAGCGCACCGTGCGCTCGCCCAGTTCCTGGGCGACTTCCAGCACCAGGGTGCGGTCTTCCACCTTGCAGTGGAGCGCGTTCTGGATGAACGGCAGATCGCCTTCGAACTGCACATCGACCACGGCGCCCAGCACCTGGGTTACGCGTCCGACATTGTTCTTCGCCATGGGGCTTGGCTCCTGTGTCTCGGGTCGAGCGGGATCAGACGGCTTCGGCGCCGGAGATGATCTCGATCAGTTCCTTGGTGATGTTCGCCTGGCGGGCGCGATTATAGTTCTGCGACAGACGCTTGATCATGTCGCCGGCATTGCGGGTCGAATTATCCATCGCCGTCATTCGCGCGCCATGCTCCCCGGCCACGCTTTCCAGCACGGCGCGGTAGATCTGCACGGCGAGATTCTGCGGCAGCAACCGGGTCAGAATGGTCTCCTCATCCGGCTCGAACTCATAGGCGGCACCACCCAGCAGATCGGCGCCGGTATCGTTGGCGGGGATCGGCGCGGGGATCAGCTGCTGTTCCGTCACCACCTGGGAAATAACCGACTGGAAGCGGTTATAGACCAGGGTGCAGACATCGAATTGATGGTCGTGCAGCATGTCGGTGATGCGCTCGGCCAGATCCTGCACATCGCTGAATTCGATCTGGCGCTTGCCGGCATAGGACACGTCACCGATCATCCGGCTGGCCAGCTCGCGGCGCAGGAAATCCCGCCCCTTGCGGCCAACCGCCAGAATTTTCACCGTCTTGCCTTCGCTCTCCAGCCGCCGCGCCAAGGCGCGCGTGGCGCGGCCGATGCTGGCATTGAAGGCGCCGGCCAGACCGCGATCGGCGGTGATCGGCACCAGCAGATGGGTCTGGTTCATGCCGGTGCCGACCAGCAAGGGCGGCGCGCTGGGGCTGTCGGTCGGGATCGAGGCCGCCAGCGCCCCCAGCATCCGCTCCATGCGCACGGCATAGGGACGCGCGGCTTCCACCTGCGCCTGGGCACGGCGCAGCTTCGACGCCGCGACCATCTTCATGGCCGAGGTGATCTTCTGCGTCGACTTGACGCTGTTGATCCGCATCCGGAGCGACTTCAGGCTGGGCATGGCGCGACCTTGTTACCCTTGGACGTGCGACGTCGGTTCAGGCGAAGGACTTCACCAGCCCGTCCATGAAGGCAACGAGCTTCTTTTCCGTCTCCGGCTTGATCTCGCGATCGGCGCGGATGGCATCCAGAATGGCCGGCTCGCGCGCCTTCAGCTCCGAGAGGACCTGCTGCTCGAACGCGCCGATGCGCCCGATCGCCATCTTGTCCAGATAGCCGCGCACGCCGGCGAAAATCACCACCACCTGCTCCTCGACCGCCATCGGGCTGTACTGGGGCTGCTTCAGCAGCTCCGTCAGCCGCGCGCCGCGGGCCAGAAGCTGCTGGGTAGAGGCATCGAGGTCGGAGGCGAACTGCGCGAAGGCCGCCATTTCGCGGTACTGCGCCAGCTCCAGCTTGATGCGCCCGGCAACCTGCTTCATCGCCTTGATCTGCGCCGCCGAACCGACGCGCGAGACCGACAGACCGACATTCACGGCCGGGCGGATGCCGCGGAAGAACAGCTCGGTCTCCAGGAAGATCTGCCCGTCGGTGATGGAGATCACGTTGGTCGGAATATAGGCGGACACGTCGCCGGCCTGGGTCTCGATCACCGGCAGGGCGGTCAGCGAGCCGGCACCGAGCGCGTCGCTCATTTTCGCGGCGCGTTCCAGGAGGCGCGAATGCAAATAGAACACGTCGCCCGGATAGGCTTCGCGGCCCGGCGGGCGGCGCAGCAGCAGCGACATCTGGCGATAGGCGACCGCCTGCTTGGACAGATCGTCGTAGAAGATCACCGCATGACGGCCATTATCGCGGAAGAATTCGCCCATGGCGCAGCCGGTATAGGGCGCCAGGAACTGCATCGGCGCCGGATCGGAAGCCGTGGCGGCGACGACAATCGAATACTGCATCGCGCCCTGTTCTTCCAGGGTGCGCACCAGCTGCGCCACGGTGGAGCGCTTCTGCCCGACCGCAACGTAGATGCAGTACAGCTTGCGCTTCTCATCGGTGCCGGCGTTGATCGGCTTCTGGTTGATGATGGTGTCGATGATCACCGCGGTCTTCCCGGTCTGGCGGTCACCGATGATCAGCTCGCGCTGGCCGCGGCCGATCGGGATCAGCGCGTCGATCGCCTTCAACCCGGTCTGCAT
>JAGWRU010000231.1 GCA_028869595.1 Rhodospirillales bacterium | reverse complement strand
GTCAGGGCGCAGATGGTGAAGCGCAGCGCATCGGTGCCGTAGCGCTCGATCAGTTCCAGCGGGTCGATGACATTGCCGCGCGATTTCGACATTTTCTGGCCGCGCTCGTCGCGCACCAGCCCGTGGATATAGATGGTGCGGAACGGCACATCGCCCATGAAATGCAGGCCCAGCATCATCATCCGCGCAACCCAGAAGAAGATGATGTCAAAGCCGGTCACCAGCACGTCGCCCGGGTAATAGCGGGCGAGTTCGGGCGTCTGCTCCGGCCAGCCCAGGGTCGAGAAGGGCCATAATCCGGAGCTGAACCAGGTATCCAGCACATCCTCGTCCTGGCTCAGCGCAATTTCGGTCGTGCCGTAAGCGGCTTCGGCCTGGGCGCGCGCTTCGGCTTCGGTTTCGGCGACGAAGACTTTTCCGTCCGGGCCGTACCAGGCGGGGATCCGATGACCCCACCAGAGCTGACGCGAGATGCACCAGGGCTGGATGTCGCGCATCCAGGCGAAGAACGTATTCTCCCATTGGCGCGGCACGAAGCGCATGCGCCCGCTTTCCACCGCCGCGATCGCCGGTTTGGCGAGTTCCTCGGCATTGCAGTACCACTGCGTCGTCAGCAGCGGCTCGATCGGCACGCCGCCGCGATCGCCATGCGGCACCTGATGGGTGTGTTTCTCGATCTTCTCGATCAGTTCCAGCCTTTCCAGCGCGGCGACGATGGCCTTGCGTGCCGCGCCGCGATCCTGCCCGGCCAGGCTGCGCACGAAATCCGGCTCGGCGATGCCGGGCACGGCGCGCAATGACGCCGCGATTTCGTCCAGCGTGACATGGGCGCTGCGATCCAGCACCGAGGGCATCGGCAGGCCGTGGCGCTGACCGACGGCGAAATCGTTGAAATCATGCGCCGGGGTGATCTTGACCGCGCCGCTGCCTTTCTCTGGGTCGGAATAGCGATCCGCGACGATGGGAATTTCCCGCCCCACCAGCGGCAGGATCGCGAATTTGCCGACCAGATCGGCATGGCGCGCATCCTCGGGATGCACGGCGATCGCGGTATCGCCCAGCATCGTTTCCGGGCGGGTGGTGGCAACGGTGATGAAACGCCCGGCCTCGCCTGCGATCGGGTAGCGGATATACCAGAGATGGCCTTTGATCTCGCGATTTTCGACCTCCAGATCGGAAATCGCGGTCTGTAGCTTGGGGTCCCAGTTCACCAGTCGCCGATCGCGATAGATCAGCCCCTGGCCATGCAGCGTGACGAAGACGCGGCGCACCGCGCGCGACAGGCCCTCATCCATGGTGAACCGCTCACGCGGCCAATCGAGCGATGCGCCGAGGCGGCGCAACTGGCTGGTGATGGTGCCACCGGATTCCGCCTTCCACTGCCAGACGCGTTCCAGGAAGGCGTCGCGCCCCAGCGCGCGGCGGCTGCTCCCTTCGCCATCCAGCAGCCGCTCCACCACCATCTGGGTGGCGATCCCGGCATGATCGGTGCCGGGCTGCCACAGCGCATCGCGCCCCTGCATGCGCCGGAAGCGGATCAGCGCGTCCTGCACGGTGAAGGTCAGGGCATGGCCCATATGCAGGCTGCCGGTGACGTTGGGCGGCGGGATCATGATGGTGAAAGGCGCGGCGTTGCGCGCGGGATCGGCGGCGAAGGCGCCGCTTTGCTCCCAGCCGGCATACAGGCGCGGCTCGGTTTCGGCGGGATCGAAATTCTTGTTCAGCATGGCAGGGCCTGTAAGAAATGCGCGGCGGCGGATAACGAAGGGACGAAAGCGCCGCCGCACCGGGCGCGGGCGATGCCGGCGCCGAAGGATGCGGAGTGGATCAGGCGCGCCGGTTCAGGGAACCGCGCGGCCGATCACGCGTTCGATCTCGGTGCGGACCAGCCGCTCGACCAGCGGCGGCAAATGCTGATCCAGCCAGGATTTCAGCAGCGGGCGCAATTCCGCGCGCACGAGGTCTTCCAGCGTCGGCCCGCCCGAATACACCAGCGCGCCGCGCTCGACCGAGAGTTCGCGCACCAGGCTGCCGACCGCGGCTGCCGCGGCCGCCGCGGATTCCGGGGCGAGCAGCCCGCCACCATGCGCGGCGGCATCGGACGGCATCGCCGCGGCGGGGGGCGGGGCGAACTCGGGCATGGCGCGGTCCTGGGCATCGTTGGAGGCATCGTTCGGAGCAGGGGAAGGGGCGGAGTCGAACAGGGCGTCGATGGCCGCCTGCCCGCCGGATGCCCCCTCCGCCTGTGCCGGCGGTGCGGCCGCCGCCGCGGGCGGCGACAGGGCGGGTGTATCGACGCGCATGCTCGGGTCCAGCACCAGCACATCCTCCTCATGCGGCGGTGGCTGGGGTGCCGGTGCGGCCGGTGCCTCCTCCTCGTTCAGGATGCGGCGGATGGAGGCGAGGATGTCCTCCATCGACGGATCGCCGCCTTGGCCTGGGGGCGCGGCTGGTGTCGGGGTAGGGGGGATGCTCATGCGGCCATCCTGCTCAGCGATCGGGCTGGGAGGTGGCGTAATCGCCCAACCCGGCCCATTTATCCTTCACCGCCTTGTAATAAGCGGTGTCGTCGTAATACGGCACCGGCAGGCGCAGATCGCGCGCCGTCAGCCGGCCGATGGCCGACGCCACCTGATACGATGCGGTGACGACTTGGGCGACATTCTGCACCAGCGTCACCTCCGAGCTCAGCAATGCCTGCTGCGCGTTCAGCACGTCCTGGGTGGTGCGGCTGCCGACGATCGCCTCCCGCTCCACCCCGTCGAGGGCGATCTGATTGGCGGTGATGGCCGAGCGGGTCGAGGCGGCGGCGGCGCGCGCGGCCACCAGCGTCTGCCAGGCAGCGACCGAACTCTGCACCGCCGTGCGGCGGGCATCGTCGATCAGGCGATGGGCCTGCTGCTCGCTCTGTTTCGCCTGGCGGACCGAGGAATATTCGGCGCCGCCCTGATAGAGCGGCACGGAGAGGTTCGCCACCACCTGATAGCCATTGCTCTGCGAGGAGCGGGAGGCGGCATTGTTCGACTGAAACACCTGCCCTTGCAGGCTGACCTGGGGCAGCAGCTGGGAAAACGCGACATCGACCGCATCCTTGGCCGAGGCGTCGTTGAACAGCGCCGCCACTACTTGCGGATTGTTGCTGGCCGCCAGGGCGCCGGCCTGATTCTCGTTGCGCACCGGCAAAGCCAGCGGCTGCGGCTCGATCAGATGGGCGGGCGGGGCATAGCCGATGACGCGCTGGAAGGTTGCGCGCGCGGTCTGGAGATTGCCTTCCGCGGTCTGGCGCTGGGCGGTGGCGCCGGCCAGCGCGGCCTGCGCCTGGGCGACGTCGGTGCGGGTGATCTCGCCCACCTGGAACCGGTCATTGGTGGCGGCCAACTGGTGTGCCAGCACCTGCTCGTTATTGACGTTCAGGGCCAGCACTTCCTGCGCCTCGATCACCCCGACATAGGCGTTCACCGTGTCGGTGAAGCTGGTTTCCTCCTGCTGCAGCAGGTTGGCGCGCTCGGCCATGTCGCTGTTCTTGGCCTTGTTGAGGTTGGCCTGGACCTTGCCGCCGGTATAGATCGGCTGGGTCACGGTCGCCTGCGCGGTACCCAGCAGCCGGTCGGTCTGATTGTTGATGTATCCACCGGAAAGGCCGGAATAGGTGCGGCTCATGCCGTCGCCATAGCCGGTGGAGCCGGCGACCACCACGGTCGGGCGCCAGCCGGACAGGGCCTGGGGCACGCCTTCATCGGTGGCCCGCAGCTTGGCGCGCTCGGCCAGCAAGGCGGGCTGGGTCTGGTAGGTGGCGATCAGCGCCCCGGTCAGGGTGTTGGGTGCGGTGGACACGGCGGCGGTGGCGGGCGGGGCCGGCTTGTGCGATGCCGCCAGCGCCGGTGCAATCAGCAAAGGCGGGGCCAGCATGGGCAGTGCAAGGCCCAGCGGCAGCAGCAGCGCCAGGCGGGCGGGCCGTTGCGGGTGGGCGGCTTGCGGGGCGGGGCGGCGATCAGGCTGGGCCATCCGGAACTCTCCGTGTTCGGGCGCGTGGGCGCGTGGGCGCTTTCGCACGCTGCGTCCGCTCGCAGATGTGCCATACCTGCGCCCGCCGCGCCACAGATGGCTTGATCATCGCGGATGCGGGAAGGCACCGCGCTCCCCTGTATGCACCCTGTCCGGTTTTTCGTACACTCGCCGTCATGAAGCTTCTCGTCTGGCAATGGGGGCGGCGTGGTGGCGCGCCGCGTTTCGCCGCCGCCCTGGCCGCAGGGGCGCGCCGCCTGCCGGGCGTGGCGGTGGATTTGTCGCTGGCCGCGGCGGCGGAGCTGCATCAGGCGCCGGATGCGCCGGTCTGCGCCTTGGCCGTGCCCACCTATACCAGCGGTCCGACATTTCTGCGTCGCCTGCTGGGCCTGCCGATGCTGCGCCGAGGCCTGCGCCGACGGCTTGCCGCGCTGGCGCCGGATGTCGCCATCTGCGCTCAGCCCGGCCCGCTCGATCTGGCGATGCTGGGCGCGCTGCATGATCTCGGCGTACCGGTTGCCGTGGTGGTGCATGACGCCGATGCGCATCCCGGCGATGGGTTTCCGCTGCTGATGGCGCTGCAACGGGCGCTGACGCGGCGCGCGGATCTGGTGGTGGCCCTCTCGGGCCATGTCGGCGCCAGGCTGCGAGCGCAAGGGCTGGTGGCGGGCGGGGCGGGCAGCGACGATCTTCCACCCTTGCTGATCGCGCGCCATCCGCCCACGCAATACGGCATCGCCACGCCGGCGGCGGCGCATGACGGGCCGCACCGCCTGCTCTTTTTCGGGCGGCTGCTGCAGTACAAGGGCCTCGATCTGCTGGACGAGGCGCTGGCGCAGCTCGGCCCGCGCGGCGATTTCGTGTTGCGGGTGGTGGGCAGCGGGCCGGACAGCGCCGAGCTTGCCCGTCTGGCCGCGCGGCCCGGCGTCACGGTGGAGAATCGCTGGGTGGCCGAGGCGGAGATGCCGGCGCTGATCGCCTGGGCCGATCTGCTGGTGCTGCCCTATCGGGAAGCCAGCCAGAGCGGCGTGGCCGCCACCGCCATCGCGGCGCAGCGGCGGGTGATCTCGACACGCGTCGGCGGGCTGGTCGAACAATTGGGCGGCGAGGCGCTGGCCACGCTCTGCCCCGCCGATGGCGCAAGCCTGGCAGCGGCGATCGCCGCCTATCTGGACGATCCGCCGCCGCCGCCGCCCGCCCGCGATGCCGCCCCCGTGGAGGCGGCCTGGCGGGATTTTGCCGGCGAGATTCTGGCCGCGCTGGAACGCGCAGCCCCCGCCCCCCTGCCAGGATCGCCGCCGCGCGGCCACGCGGCGGGATCGCCCGCAGGCTGAGTCACCTGCCGCCATCGCATCGCCGCGAAAGCATCGCCGCCAAAGTATCGTCCCCAAAATATCGTCCCCAAAATATCGTCCGAGGAAACGCCGCATGTCCCGCCCGCCCGCCGCCAGCGCCGTCACCGCGCGGCATTGGCTGATCTGCGCCCTTGCCTGGGCGGTGTTCGCCACCAGCTTCATCGACCGTCTGGCCTGGGGCAATCTCCAGCTCCAGGCCGGGCACAGCCTGGGGCTGGGGCTGGCCGGCCTGGGCGCCTTCGTCAGCGCCTTCTATGTCGGCTATGTCGCCTCCAACGCCGTGTCCGGCCTGCTGGTGGACGGCTTCGGCCCGCGTCTGGTGCTGAGCCTTTCGACCTTGCTGCTGGGCGCGGCGACGCTGGGCTTCGGCTTCGTTGCCTCCGCCCCGGCCGGGCTTGCGGTGCAGGCGGTGATGGGGGTTGCGGCGGGGGCGGATTATGCCGGCTGCGTCAAGCTGCTGACGCGCTGGTTCGCCCCGTCCTGGCGGGGGCGGGCTTTCGGCATCTGGTACACCGCCTCCTCCCTCGCGGTGGTGGCGACCAATGCGCTGGTGCCGGTGCTGGCCCGCCATGCCGGCTGGCAAGGGGCGTATCACGCGCTGGGTGCGGCGACGCTGGTGCTGGCCGTGCTTTGCTGGATCGGCTTGCGCGATGCGCCCGATCGCGGTGCCACGGGGAGCGTGCCGTCAGGCCCGCCCGCCATGCCAATGGGCCGGGCGATCGGCGCCTTGCTGGCCGATCGCGATATCCTGCTGGTCTCCCTGGCCGGTTTCGGCGCGTTGTGGGGCACCTGGGGGTTCGCCTTCTGGTCGAATGCCCTGATGGTGCGCGGGCATGGGCTGGCGCCGGCCCAGGCGGCGGGGATCGTCGCCTTGTTCGGCATCGGCGCGGCAATCGCCAAGCCGCTGGTCGGGCTGATCTCCGATCGGCTGGGCGGGCGGCGCAAACCACCGGCGATGGTCTGTCTGGCCGGCTTCGTGGTGATGCTGCTGGTGTTCGGCCAACTGGACAGCGCGGCGGCGTTTCGCCTGGCCGCGCCGTTTCTGGGGGTGACCGCCTTCGCTTATAGCCCGATGACCACTGCTCTGGTCGCCGAACTGGCCGGTGGCGAGAATGCCGGTGCGGCGAGCGGGCTGACCAATGCATTCTGGCAATTGGGCAATGTGCTGGTGCCGCTGGCGGTCGGCCTGGTCTTCCAGGCGAGCCATTCCTTCATGGCGGCCTTCGCGACGCTGGCCGCGGGGCCCGCGCTGGCGGTTGCCGCGCTGGCCGGGGTGCGCGAGAGGAAGCGGGCCTGATCGCTTACCCGTAATTCTTGAACCGCTCCACCGCCTCGGCGATCTCCGTCGGGCTCAGCAGGCGCGGCGTGCCGGCGGCGGCGGCCAGCAAATATTGCCGCGCCAGGGTTTCCAGCAGAATCGCATCCGCCAGCACCGCCTCGGCATCGGCGGCATGCACGATCATGCCGTGATTGGCGAGCAGGCAGGCCCGCGCCTGGCCCAGCGCCGCCAGACAGGCTGCGGCCAAAGCCGGCGTGCCGAACGTGACGTACGGCGCGCAGGCGATCTCCGCCGCGCCGAAGCGGGTGACCATGTAGTGAAACGCGGGCAGTCCCCGGTTCAGGCAGGCAAGCGCGGTCGCCGCATCGGAATGCGCGTGCAGGATCGCCCCGGCTGCGGGGCGGGCGGCATAGATCGCGGCATGCATCGGCGCTTCGCTGGAGGGGCGCCGCCCGGCGCCCGGCGGGACCGCGCCATCCAGCGCCATCGCCACCAGATCCGCCTCGGTGCAGGTCTCGGCCCGCGCACCGGAGGGGGTGATCAGCATGCCCCCCTCGATGCGCAGGCTGAGATTACCCGATTGCCCGCCGATCAGCCCCGCCGCCGCCGCCTGCCGATAGATCGCAAGCAGGCGCCGGCGCGGCGGATCGCGCTCGGGCGTCGTCACAGCAGGAACACGCCTTTGCCGGTGGTCTGGCTGTCGAATTTGCGATACGCCTCCTCCGCCTGATCGAGCTGCCAGCGATCGGTGAACAGGCGGTCGACGGCGATGTTGCGGTCGACGACGAAGCGGGCGCATTCCTCCTGGATGATGGTCGAGAAGGTCCAGGAGGCGATCAGCGTCAATTGCCGGCGCAGCAGATGCGGGCTGACATCGATCTTCACCTCGCCGCCTTCGCCGACGAAACACATCGTGCCCCAGACCTTGGTGGAGCGGATGGCCTGTAGCCGCGCCTCCGGGCTGGAGGAGGTATCGAGCGTGAGATCGGCATAGAGCCCATGCGTCAGATCGCGGATCGCCTCCACCGCATCCGTCTCTTTCGGGTTGACCACCGCATCGGCGCCGAACTCCTTGGCACGCGCCAGCCGCTCATGGCTGATATCGAGGGCGATCACCCGTGCGCCCATCGCCTTGGCAAGCTGGGTCGCCGACAGCCCGACCGGGCCCTGGCCGAAGATCGCGATGGTGTCGTTGCCCGACAGATTCATCCGCCGCAGCGCCGAATAGGCGGTGCCGGTGCCGCAGGAAATCGCCGCCCCGGTCTCGTACGACAGCGCATCGGGCAGGCCGACCAGCGTGTTGGCCGGCACCTTGATGTAGCGCGCATGTCCGCCATGGGAGTTGTTGCCATAGACCTTCACCGGCACGGTCTGGCAGAGCTGCTGCCAGCCGGAGCGGCAATGCTGGCACTGGGTGCAGCCCTGATAATGATGCACCATCACCCGCGCGCCCATCCGCGCGGCGCGTTCATCGACCGCCGTGCCGCGCGCCACCACCACGCCGCAGGGCTCGTGTCCGCCGATCACCGGGTTCGGGTTGGGCGGCAGGCCGGTGGCATTCGCCCCGCCGGCGGCGGAGGAACGGCGATACTGGTGTAGATCGCTGCCGCACATGCCGGAGGCCTTCATCTCCAGCACCACCTCGTCCGGCCCTGGGGTGGGGTCGGGGAATTCCATCAGTTCGACCCGGCGATCGCCGGTAAACACCACGCCACGCATCGACACTCTCCTGATTCCAGCTTGGTTATTTTGCGCCCGTCGGGGTTTCCGGCGTGGCGAACAGCAAAGGAAAGCCGCTATGGACATGCGGCTGGGCGACGTGCGGCGCATTGAAATGCAGATGCCGCGGCGTCAGATCGGCAAGCTTCGTCGCCCCCAGCAGAGCGAGCGCGATGGACATCTCGGTCTCCAGCAATTCCAGCATGCGCGTGACACCGGCCTCGCCCTCGGCGGCCAGGGCGTAGCAATACATCCGCCCCATCGCGATGGCATCGGCGCCCATCGCGATCGCCTTGACCACATCGGTGCCGCGGCAGAACCCGCCATCGACGATCACCCGCGCCCGCCCGGCGACGGCGGCCAGCACTTCGGGCAGCACATCCATCGCCCCGCGCCCGTGATCGAGCTGGCGGCCGCCATGATTGGAGACATAGATCGCATCGACGCCGTGGCCGCAGGCGATGTCGGCATCCTCGGCGGTGGCGATGCCTTTCAGGATCAGCGGGATTTTGTGCGTCGCCTTGAAATGCGCGACCTCCGCCCAGTTCCAGGCGGCCTGGTATTCCTGCCCGGTGGCCGCCGCCCGCCAGGGTTTGACGAAGCGCCCGACAATGTCGCGCTCGCGCCGGCTGTACGAGGCGGTATCGACGGTGACGCAGAACGCATCATAGCCGGCGGTGACGGCGCGATGCACCACGTCATCGACCCAGGCGCGGTCGCCGCGCACATAGAGCTGAAACACTTTCGGCCCATCGGCGGCGGCCTTGGCACTTTCCTCCAGCCCCGGCTTGGTGACCGAGGAGACGATGATCGGCACGCCGAAGCGCGCAGCTGCCGCCCCCGCGGTCGCCGCGCCGCCCGGATGAAAGCTTTCCAGCGAGCCGACCGGGGCCAGCATCACCGGCAGGCGCAGATCGCGCCCGAACAGGCGGGTGCGGCAATCGACGGACGAGACATCGTTCAACACGCGCGGGCGCAGCGCGATGGAATCGAGGGCGAGGCGATTGCGCCGCATCGTCGTCTCGGTCTCGGTCGCGCCGATCAGATAGCCCCAGATATGGGCCGAAAGCTTGCCGCGCGCGGCGGGGATGAATTCCTGCAGCGTCTGGTAATCGCCCGACGGATCGGCGAGATGCGGTGGCAATGCGGACATGGCGGCGTTTCCTTCTCCCCGGATGTCGGCCAGGCCGCATCCCCGCGCTATCAGGCCCAAGCCGGGCGCGAAGGGCAAGGGGGGGCGCTCAGGCGCGGCCGCGATGCGGCGCTACCAGCCGGGTTTCCGGCACGGCGAGGGCGGCCAGCAGTAGCGATGCCGCAGCCACCCCGCCCAGCACCAGAAAAGTCGCCGCCAGCCCGACACGATCGGCGAGCAGACCGGCAAGGCTGGTGCTGAACATCGCCCCGAGACTGGCGGCCAATCCCAGCGAGGCGATGGTGAGATTGAGAAATCCGTGCTGACGCGAATAATCCGCCGCCACCAGCGCCGGCAGCACGCCGAACACCGCGCCTGACAGCCCGTCCAGCACCTCGGCCGCGATCACCACCGGGGTTGCGGGAAACGCGGCAAACAGCACGGCGCGCACCGGCAAGGCGGCAAGCCCCAGCATCAGGATCGGACGGCGCCCCAGGCTTTGCGCGAGCCGCCCGATCAACGGCGAGATCAGTGCCGTGGTCAGGCTTGCCGCGATGATCGCCCCGGGCACCGCGACTGCGGTATCGCCGCCCTGCAGTGCCAGACGATTAAGGGCGAGCGGCAGCAGCGCGGCATTGGCCAGCTGAAACAGCACCGTGCAGGCCGCGAAGACATGCAGCCCCGGCGCGCGAAACACGTCCCACGGGCGAAACCCCGCGGCCCAGCGGCGATGCGCCGGGTGCAGCGCGGCATGGGCATGATCGGGATGGCGCGGATCGGGATGATGCGGATGGGCGGGCAGCCGGGCAGGGCGGAGAAATACCAGCGCCGCCAAAGCCGGCAGGATCAGCGCCGCGGTCAGCAGGAACACCGCTTTTTCGCCGAAATGCCCCTCCATCGCCCCCATGCCGGCGGCGGCGAGCGCGCTGCCCAGCGCGGCATAGCGGGCATTGCCGCCCAGCCGCGCGCCGAATTCCGCCTGCCCGCCAAGGCCGAGCGTCAGGGCGGCGATGGCCGGGCCGAGCAGGGCGGAGGCGATGGCGTGCAACACCTCGGCACTGCCGATGGCGGGTTTGGTGGGCGGCAGGATCAGCAGGGCGGAGATGCCAAGCCCGATCAGCGCGATCGCGATCACCGTGCGCCGCCGTTCGGTGGCATCGACGGCGATGCCGGCGGGCAACTGGCTGAGCAGGGCGGCGGCGGTGCCGACTGAAAGGGCAAAGCCGATATCGGCCTGCGACCAGTGGCTTTTGGTAAGGTAGACCGGGATGAAGGGGCCGAAACCGGTCTGGGCGGCGGCGAGGAAGAAATTCAGCGCCGCCAGGGCGACGAATACCGCACCGATCCTGCCCGCGCGCGAGGCATGGCGCGGCGCGCGGGCAGAAGGCGGCACGGGGAAGCGCTACGCGCCGACGGCGCGCAGGTGGGAGCGGTTGGCGCCGGCGATCAGGTCGCGATAGAGCGTCACGTAATCCTCGGCCATGCGCCGGGCGGAGAAGCGGCGTTCGAAATGCGCACGCAGGGCGGTACGGTCGATCTGATCGATCTTGGCCAGCGCCGCCACGGCCTGATCTTCGGTATCGACGATGAAGCCGGTCACGCCATCGGTCATGACTTCGGGGACCGAGCCGTGATTATAAGCGATCACCGGGGTGCCGCAGGCCATCGACTCGATCATCACCAGGCCGAAAGGCTCCGGCCAGTCGATCGGGAATAGCAGGGCGCGGGCACCGGACAGGAAGGCCGGCTTCTGGCTGTCGTCGATTTCGCCGATGAATTCGACATGGCCCTGCTTCAGCAGCGGTGCGATCTGGGATTCGAAATAGGCCTTGTCGGCATTATCGACCTTGGCGGCGATCTTGATCTTCATGCCCGCCCGCGCGGCGATGCGGATTGCGCGGTCGGCGCCTTTTTCCGGCGAGATGCGGCCGAGGAACGCCAGATAGTCGCGGTTATCGACTTTCTGCGGCGTCAGCAGGTTCACCGGCATGCCGTGCAGGACCGTACGCACCCAGTTGATATCGGGAATGGGCCGGCGCTGGCTGTCGGAGATCGAGACCGTCGGCGCATCGGGGAATTCCGAATAGACTTCCTGGAATTCCTTGAGGTCGAGCCGACCGTGCAGCGTCGTCAGGAAGGGCACTTTCTGACGGCTGAACAGCGACAGGGGGAAATAGTCGATGTGGAAATGCAGGATGTCGAATTCCTCGGCGCGGCGATAGATCAGCTCCACCATGCGGAAATAGGTGGCGACCCAGTCGCGCACCGTGGGGTCGAGGCGGAGCGCCTCGCGCCGCATCGGCGCCAGCGTGGCCGAGGTGATGGAATCGCCGCTGGCGAACAGCGTCACGTCATGGCCCATCGCCACCAGTTCTTCGGTCAGCGAATAGACCACGCGCTCGGTCCCGCCATACAGCTTCGGCGGCACCGCTTCGAACAGAGGCGAAATCTGCGCAATACGCATGAAGGTGGCTTTCTCGCTTTTACCTGTTTCGATCAAGTCATGAGTATGAAGCGTTGAACTTCTATTTATGATTTTCAACGCGTGTTTTGGTATGGTGAATATAAAAAGTGATTGTGGCGAAATGTCGGCGTTTGCCGGCCTGGCATGCGCGCCTCGCGCAAACCTGTCCCGCGTCAGGACGGGCCTGGCTTCGGCATCGCGCCGGTCATTACGTCGGACGGGCCATACAATCGGGCGGGCCTGCCACAGAATTGCCGCCATGGGGGAAGATACCCAGGCCAGACGAAGGAGCATGCTCCGTATGGGCCAGACAATCCGTTTCCCGGATGCCAAGTTTCTGTCCACCGACGCGCCGGCCATGCCGGCGGCCGCGCACGCGCCAGCCAGCGCGGCAGGCGGCGGGGCCGGGC
>JAGWRU010000230.1 GCA_028869595.1 Rhodospirillales bacterium | reverse complement strand
CTGCTGGAGAAATACAGCGGCACTCTGTAAGACCAGGCCCCGCTGAACGCGGCGCTGCGTGTTCAGCGGGACTTGCCTGCACGCCGGATCGGCGGCGCGGCGGCGCGCGCGGGCATGCGCGCGAGGAGGAACGGACCCATGAGCATCATCCCGACCGACCTCGCAGACGTGGCCTGCGCACCGCCGCCGCGCGGCAGCCGCACCGGACGCGGCCTCGCCGCCCTCGACCGCGCGGTGGGCACGACCATCGAGGCTGCCGCGGCTGCGCTGGTGGCGGTGGAGGTGGTGCTGCTCGCCTCCGGCACGGCGGCGCGCTACGTGTTCGACCATCCGTTCCCCTGGTCCGACGAACTCGGCCAGTTGCTGTTCCTCTGGCTGTCCGTGCTGGGGGCGGCGATCGCGCTGCGGCGCGGCCAGCATATGCGCCTGACCACCTTCATCCGCGCCGTGCCGCCCGGCCCGCGCGCCTTCCTTGAAGCGCTGGCGATGATGCTGGTGGCGCTGCTGCTCGCCGCCATGATCCCGCCGGCCTATGCCCATTTCCTGCAATCGACCGACGGCGCCAGCCCGGTGCTGCAGATCAATGAAGGCTGGACCGGGGCCGCGATCGGCGTCGGGGTGGTGCTGATGCTGATCACCGCGGCGCAGAACCTGCTGCGCTTCGCCGATTGGCGTCAGGCGGCGGCGGCGCTCGCCATCAGTGCCGCGCTCTATGCGCTGTTTTCGTGGTACGGCCCGGCCTTTCAGGACATGACCACCGGCAGCCTGATCGTCTTCTTCGTCATCGTCGTCGCCGCCGCCATGGCGATCGGCGTGCCCATCGCCTTTGCCTTCCTGCTCGGCACGCTTGGCTATATCGCCTTCGCCACCTCGATCCCGCCGATGATCGTGCCCGACCGGATGAACGAGGGGATGTCGAACATCATCCTGCTCGCCGTGCCGATGTTCGTGCTGCTCGGCGCGCTGATGGAACTGGCCGGCCTCGCCCGCGCGATGATCGGCTTCTTCGTCGCGCTGATCGGCCAGTTTCGCGGCGGGCTGCAATATGTGCTGCTCGGGGCGATGTACCTCGTCTCCGGCATATCCGGGGCCAAGGCCGCCGACATGGCCGCCGTCGCCCCCTCGCTGTTTCCCGAAATGATCAAGCGCGGCAATCGCCCGGGCGATCTGGTCTCCCTGCTATCGGCCTCGGCCGTGATGTCGGAGACGATCCCGCCCTCGATCGTGCTGATCACCGTGGGTTCGGTCACCGGGGTTTCCATCGCCGCCTTGTTCACCGGCGGGCTGATGCCGGCGCTGGTCGGGCTGATCGCGCTCTGCGTCGTGGTGTTCGTCCAGACGCGGCGGGAGGATGTCTCGCGCGCCGCGCGCTTCCCCTGGCCCGCGCGCCTGCGGCTCGGGCTGATCGCCCTGCCCGCCATCGGCCTGCCGATCGTCATTCGCAGCGCCGTGGTACAGGGCATCGCCACCGCGACCGAGGTTTCCACCGTCGGCATCGTCTATACCGTGCTGATCGGGCTTCTATGGTACCGCCAGTTCGACTGGCGGCGCATCTATCCGATCCTGGTCGATACCGCCTCGCTGACCGGCGCCATCCTGCTGGTGATCGGGGCGGCGACCGGCATGGCCTGGGCGCTGACCCAGTCGGGGTTTTCGCAAAGCCTGGCAGCGATGATGGCCGGCGTGCCGGGCGGCAGGATCGGCTTCCTGCTGATCTCGGCGCTGGCCTTCATCGTGCTGGGCAGCGTGCTGGAAGGCGTGCCGGCGATCGTGCTGTTCGGCCCGCTGCTGTTTCCCATCGCAAGGCAGATGGGGGTGAACGAGATCCATTATGCCATCGTCGCGGTCTTCGCGATGGGCTTCGGCCTGTTCACGCCGCCTTTCGGGGTCGGCTTCTATCTGGCCTGCGCGATCGCCCGCGTCTCTCCCGATGTCGCGATCCGCGCGGTCTGGCCGCATCTGGCCGCCTTGTTCGTGGCGCTCCTGCTCATTACGCTGGTGCCATGGTTCTCCACGGGCTTTCTCTGAGATGCGCGATGCCGACGCATCACCGCCGATGACGGCGCCCGCACCGCGCCGCGCGGAGGGGGAATATTACTCCGCCCGCGCGATCTACGCGGAGCTGCGCGCCGATATCGTGACGCTGCGCCTGACCCCGGGGGCCAAGCTGTCGGAAAACGAGCTGGCATTGCGCTTCGGCACCAGCCGCGCGCCGGTGCGCGAGGCGCTGATCCGGCTGAACGAGGACGGGCTGATCCAGGTCCAGCCGCAGCGCGGCAGCTTCGTCACGCGCATTTCGCTGCGTGCCATGGAACGCGCCCGCTTCGTGCGCGAGGCGTTGGAAATCGCGATCACCCGCCGTGCCGCCGCGCACGGTATTTCCCCCGCCGCGCGCCGCCAGGCAGAGGATGCGATGATCGCCCAGCACGCCGCGCGCCTGGACCCGGCGGGCTTCACCGCAGCCGATGATCGCTTCCACCGCGCCTTTGCCGAGGGAACCGCGCTCGACGGCGTCTGGGACATCATCGAGCGGGAGAAGGCGCAGTTCGACCGCATCCGCTTCCTCAGCCTGCCCGCCGTCACCCCGGTCGATGTGCTGATCGAGCAGCACGGCGCCATCCTGGCCGCCGTGCTCGCCCGCCGCCCGGCCGAGGCAGAGGCGGCGATCCGCACCCATCTCTCCGAAGTGCTGCGCATCACTGACGACCTCGCCAGCCGCTATCCGGAGCTGATCGTCGAGGATCTGTAGGACGCAATTTTCCTGGCTTCGTGTAGGCTGGCGCGATGGATCAGGCCCCTGCCCCGAAACTGGTCGAACATGATCTGCGCGCCGCGATTCTGGGCGAACTGCATGCGCGCCCGTTCCATCCGCTCGCCGCGCCGCGCCGGCTGATCCATCTCGGCTTCATGACCGATGCCGCCGCCGCCGGCGCCGATCGCGCGCGGCTTGCCGCCTTTGCCGCACGCCACGCCCTGCCCGGCCCGGTGGACGGGGCAAAGCAGCACCGCCTCGCTCTGCCCGAAGCCAATCTGCGCTGGGAGCAACACAGCGAATTCACGACCATGACCTGGGATTTCGCCTGCGCGCTGCCGTCCGGTGACAGCGCGGCGGATTTTCCGCCGCCTTTGCCGACCGCGATCCTGGCGACAATCCGCGCCCTTGCCGCGCCCGGGCCGCTGCTGGTCGCCGCCGATCTGCTGCTGCTGGCCGAGGAGGGGGGACCGGCGATGACGCGGATATTCGATCCGGCCAGCCTGGCCGCGGCCAGCGCCGATCATGGCGCGGCAGTGATCGCCACCGATTTCCGCCCCCGCCCCAGCCCGCTGGCCGAGGCGGGAGCGGTGATGCTGCTGGTGCGCGATCGCGGCATGGGCGAGACCCGGGCCGGCGCCCTGGTCCAGCGTGTGCTGGAGATCGAGACCTATCGCACCCTGGCCTTGCTCGCCCTGCCCGAAACCCAGCGTCTGATGCCGGTCATGGCGCGGATCGAGGCCGGGCTTGCCCGGGTCACCCATGCGATGACCGAGACGGCGGGCGGGCTGGAGACGGATCACCGTCTGCTCGACGAGCTGACCCGCCTCGCCGCCGCGTTGGAGGCGGAAGCGGCGGCCAGCCAGTTTCGCTTCACCGCCGCGCGCGCCTATGACGAGATCGTCGCCCAGCGCCTGGGTGCGATCGGCGAGGCGGCGCTCGATCCATGGCCCAGCCTCTCGGCCTTTCTCGCCCGGCGTCTGGCGCCGGCGATGCGCACCTGCCAGATGCTGGAACGCCGCCAGGACGCGTTGGCAACCCGGCTGGCGCGCGGCGCCAATCTGCTGCGCACCCGCGTCGATGTGGCGATCGAGCAGCAGAATCGCGACCTGCTGCGCTCGATGAATGCCCGCACCGCGCTGCAACTGCGCCTGCAACATACGGTGGAGGGGCTGTCGATCGCGGCGATCAGCTATTACGTGCTGGCGCTGATCGGCCATGTGCTGGACGGGCTGGCCGCACGCGGCTGGCTGCTCGGCCTGTCCTCGGTGGCGGTGCAGGCCATGGCGGTGCCGCCGGTGGTACTGGCGGTGGCGCTGCTGCTGCGCCGGGTGCGCCGCCATGCCAGCGCCGAAGCGGGCCATACCGAACGGCCGTAAGGCCCCCAGAGGGGGGCACTGGGGGAGTCCAGAGGGGAAGTCCAGGGCGGCAAGAGGCTATTTGGCTGCGATCTGCCCGGCCAGGGCGATCCGCAGCGCCGCGCCGGAGCGCACCAGCAGCGCCCCCAGCCCGCCATTGACGGCGGCTGACTGCCGTGCGGCGGCAAGGCCCGCAGCGGCATCGGCATGGCGCACCGCCTGCATCACCCGGCGCAGCCGCGCCTCCATCGCCGCCAGCCCGTAGCCGGCGGCCATGCCGACCATGGCGTGCGACTCGGTGCCGATCACCGCCAGATCGCCGCGTTCCAAGGCTGCTTCCAGGCCGGGCAGGCGGACATGCAGGTCGCGCAGGCATTCCTCCACCAGCTCGGCCAGCGTGTCGGGCGGCAGATTATCCCGCAGCTCCACCAGCCGCGCCTCTCCCAGCAGCGCGCTCTCCGGCGCAGCCAGCGGCGCGGGCGGGGCGGGATCGGCCGGCGCGGCGCGCGCGATATCGGTCCAGGCGTCGCTGCCGGCGGGGGGGGCGGATCGCGTCTGCACCGGGCCGGCCGGCGCCTGGCTGTTCCAGACGACGCGGGCGATGGTGTCGCACAGGCTGGCCAGCGTCACCGGCTTGGCCAGTACCGCGTTCATGCCGGCGGCGCGGCAGGCTTCCTCCTCCGCCGGGGCGACATTCGCGGTCAGGGCGACGATGGGAACCGCCGCCTGCATCCCGCCCATGCGACGGATGCGCTGTGTCACCTCCATCCCCGACAGGCCGGGCATGAACACATCCATGAAGATCAGGTCGTAGGGATGCGCGGCGACGGCGGCCAACGCCGCCTCCCCGGTTGCCGCGATGTCGACGGCATGGCCTTCACGGCGCAGCTGGGTGGCGGTGACGACCTGGTTGGCCAGCACATCCTCGACCAGCAGGATGCGGGTGCGCGGCGCACGCCGGCGAAGGCGATGTCCCGCGGTCGCCGCGCGCGCCATGCCAGCCTCGCCGGCGGCGCCCTGTGCCGCTTGCGGGGCGAGTTTCAGGCTCAGCCAGAAGACATTGCCCGGCGCGCCGGTGGTGCCGACGCCGATCTCGCAGCCCATCTCCCCGCCCATCAGCAAGGCGAGATGGCGGCAGATCGCAAGCCCCAGGCCGGAACCGGGCTGGATCGCCATGCCCTCGCGCTCGATCTGCGAAAAGGGCTCGAACAAGCGGGCGCGATCGGCGGCGTTGATCGGCGGGCCGGCATCGCGCACCGACAGGCGCAGCACCGTGCGGCCATCGGCGAAAACCGTCTCGGCGGCCAGTTCGACCGCGCCGGGATCGGCGAATTTCGCGGCATTGCTGATCAGATTGATCAGGATCTGACGCAGCCGCCCGGGATCGGCATGGATCTCATCCGGCACGCCCGGCGCGACGGCGCAGCGCAGCGTGATGCCGCGCCGCTCCGCCTGGGCGCTGAACATCGCAACCACGCTGTCGAGCAATGGCGCCAAGGCAAAGGAGACCGGGCGCAGCGTCAGCTGCCCCGCTTCCATGCGCGACATTTCCAGAATGTCGTTCAGCAGGCCGAACAGCGCATCGCCGGAATGGCGCGCCATGTCGAGCAGGCGCAGCTGCGCCGCATGCAATCCGCTTTCGGCGAGCAGGCTGAGGGCATTGAGCATGGCGTTCAGCGGCGAACGGATTTCATGGCTGACGATGGCGACGAAGCGCGACTTGGCCGCGCTCGCCGCCTCGGCGTCGCGGCGCGCGGCGTGCAGCACCTCCTCGGCCTGCTTGCGCGCGGTGATGTCGGTGAACAGCGTGACGAAACCGCCATCGGGCAGCGGGTTGCGACGCAATTCCAGCACCCGCCCATCCGGACGCGTACGCTCCATCACGCCGCGATGGCTGCCGGCGCGGAGCAGGTTGATACGCCGCGCCACTTCCGCATCCTCGTCCACCGGACCGAACATGCCGGCGCGGGCCTGGGCGCGCAGCATCTCCTCCATCGGCAGGCCGACCCGCAGCAGGCGGGGCGGAAGCCCGGCCAGGATGGGAAAATTCGGGTTCCAGGCGACCAGCCGCAGCGAGCCATCGACCAGCGACACGCCGTCCGACATGCCGGCCAGCGTCGCCTGCAACTGCGCCGATTGCCGTTCCGCCTCCGCCTTGGCCAGGGCGAGACCGGTATTGGCATTGGCGAGCTCGCCGCGATCGAGGGTCAGCGACGCTTCGCGCCGGCGCGCGGCGCGCAATTCCCGCAGCATGCCGGCGGCCAGCAGCAGCAGCAGCGCCGTGATGCCGCAGGCGAACAGCAGCGCGCCACGCGCCCGCCGGGCAGCAATGGCCATCACGTTTTGCTGGTCCACCCCGACCACGACGTCGAGCGCGGTGCCCGCCACCGGGCGGAACGCATGGATGCGCGCCACCCCATCGGCCGAAACGCCCACCCACTCGCCATTATGGTGCGCGGCGATGGCGGCGAATTCGGCGCTGCCGGCGATCGAACCGCCGGGTTCGAGGCCGGGGATCCCGGTCACTGCCAGCACCGAGCCGTCGCCGAGCCCGACCACCTGGACCAGCATCCCGGATTCGGGCAGGCCGGATGCGGGCATATCCGCGGCAGGCGGCAATTCTGCGGCGACCTGCACCAGCGCCGCCGCATCGACGCTGATGCCGACCGTGCCGGCCAGATTGCCCTTCGCATCGCGCAGCGCCAGCACCGCTTCGATCCGCCATCCGCCATTGCCGTCGCGATGGGCGCGGCTGAGCACCACCCGCGTGGCGGCGGGATCGGCCAGCAGGCGGCGGAAAAACGCATCCTGGCCGAGATCGGTGCCGACCGCCCCGGCATCCGTGTCGGCCGAGACGACGCCGCGCGCATCGGTGAGAAACATCGCCCGCGCGAGGCGATCCGTGGCGATCAGGCGCCGATGCCAGGCCGCCAGGTCGAAATGCGCAGGATCGGCGCGCCATGCCGCGGCCATGATCGCCAGCGCCTGGTCGATATCCAGGAATTCACGATGCAGATCGTCTTCCAGCAGGCGCGCGCGCGCTGCCGCATCGGCGGCGGCGCGTGTCTCGGTCTCCGCACGCTGCAGACGGATGGCGCTGAACGTGCCGATCCAGGCGAGGCCGATCAGCATCGTTGCCGCCAGCAGCACCGCAATGGTGCTTGCCGTCGAGCGCAGCCAGCGCCGCCAGGCGGGCTGGGACGAAGCCGGGGGCGGCATGACAGCGGGGCCGGGGCGCGGATCGGTCCCGGCGGAGGAGGCCTGGGTCAAGCGCGGATTCATATCATGTGGGGCAGGCGGGATCGTGAGCGGATGCCCCACCGGGATGGCCGGGGCGAAGACATACGAAATACCATAATCGTGATCCGGTGACGGACCAAAGACGAAGTTGATGGATTGTTACGATTCGCACTGCTCTACCGATGGTTGTGACATGAAAAAACCCGCCCCGGTTGCCCGGGACGGGTCTTGCTCCGACAGCGCGTTGCAGGCCGGGCCGCGCGCCTGGCCGCGGCGCTACAGCGTCTCGAGTGCGGCGTTCAGCGTGGCGCTGGGACGCATCGCCGCTGCGGTCTTTTCCGGATCGGGCAGGTAGTAGCCGCCCGTATCCACCGGCTTGCCCTGTGCAGCGAGCAGTTCCGCATTGATCTTCGCCTCGCTGGCCGACAGCGTCTCGGCCAGTTTCTTGAACCGGGCCGCCAGCGCTGAGCTGTTATCGCGGGCCGCCAGCGCCTGCGCCCAATACAGGGCGAGGTAGAAATGGCTGCCGCGATTATCGAGCTCGCCCACTTTGCGGGCCGGCGAGCGGTTATATTCGAGGATCTTGGCGTTGGCCTCGTCCAGCGTCTCGGCCAGAACCTTGACGTCGGCATTGTTCTGGGTCTGGGCGAGATGTTCCAGCGAGGCGCCCAGGGCGAGGAATTCGCCGAGCGAATCCCAGCGCAGATAATCCTCCTGCTGGAACTGCTCGACATGCTTGGGCGCCGAACCGCCGGCGCCGGTCTCGAACAGCCCGCCGCCGGCCATCAGCGGCACGATCGACAGCATCTTGGCCGAGGTGCCCAGCTCCATGATCGGAAACAGATCGGTCAGGTAATCGCGCAGCACGTTGCCGGTGATGGAGATGGTGTCCAGCCCCTTGCGGATGCGATCGAGCGAAAGCTGCATCGCCTCGACCGGCGGCAGAATGCGGATATCGAGGCCGGTCAGATCCTCCTCCTTCAGGTAGCGTTCGACCTTCAGGATCTGCTGGGCGTCATGGGCCCGCTTGGCATCCAGCCAGAAAATCGCCGGCGTGTTGGTAAGCCGCGCGCGGCGCACGCCGAGCTTCACCCAGTCGCGGATCGGCGCATCCTTGACCTGGCACATGCGGAAAATATCGCCGGCTTCCACCGCCCGTTCCAGCAGCACCGCGCCATCCTCGGCCACCACGCGCACGACGCCGGCCGCGGCAACCTCGAAAGTCTTGTCGTGAGAACCATATTCCTCGGCCTGCTGGGCCATCAGCCCGACATTCGGCACCGAACCCATGGTGCGCGGATCGAAGGCGCCATGGGCTTTGCAATCCTCGATGACGGTCTGGTACATCCGCGCATAGCAGCGATCGGGAATGACCGCCTTGGTGTCGTGCAGTTTGCCGTCCGGTCCCCACATCTTGCCCGATTCACGGATCATCGCCGGCACCGAGGCATCGACGATCACATCGCTCGACACATGCAGGTTGGTGATGCCGCGATCGGAATTGACCATGGCGAGCGCCGGGCGGCGGGCATATTCGGCGGCGATGTCGGCCTTGATGGCGTCGCGTTCCGCCGCCGGCAGCGTCTCGATCTTGGTCAGCATCTCGGCCACCCCGTTATTGGGGTTGATGCCGAGCCGGGCGAAGGTCGCGGCATGCTTGTCAAAGACGTCGGAGAAGAACACCGATACGCAATGGCCGAACAGGATGGGGTCGGAGACCTTCATCATGGTCGCCTTCAGATGCAGCGAGAACAGCAGCCCGTCCTGCTTCGCCGCCGCCATCTGCTCGGCCAGGAAGCCGCGCAGCGCCTTGCGGCTGATCACCGCCGCATCGATGATCTCCCCGGCCTGCAGCGCGATCTTCGGCTTCAGCACGCTCACGCTGCCATCGCTGCCCAGCAGCTCGATGCGGGCGGTGGTGGGCGCGGCGAGCGTCGTGGATACTTCCGAGCCGTAATAATCGCCGCCCTGCATGTAGGCGATATGGGTTTTCGAGTCCGCGCTCCACGCGCCCATCTTATGCGGGTTGTTGCGGGCATATTGCTTCACCGCGCCGGCGGCGCGGCGATCCGAATTCCCCTCGCGCAGCACCGGGTTCACCGCGCTGCCCAGAACCTTGCCGTAGCGGGCGCGGATTTCCTTCTCCGCCTCGGTCGAGGGGGTGTCGGGATAGTCCGGCACGTCATAGCCCTTGGACTGCAATTCCTTGATCGCCGCCTTGAGCTGGGGAACCGAGGCGGAGATGTTGGGCAGTTTGATGATATTGGCCTCGGGCCGCATCGCCAGCTTGCCGAGCTCGGCCAGTTCGTCGCCGATCCGCTGGGCCGGGGTCAGCTTCTCGGGGAAATTGGCCAGAATGCGCCCGGTCAGCGAAATATCCTTCAGCTTCACCGCGACGCCGGCGGCACCGACAAAGGCTTTGACGATCGGCAGCAGCGAATAGGTCGCAAGCGCCGGCGCTTCATCGACCTTGGTCCAGACGATTTCCAGATCCGACATGCGAATACCCTGTGCGGGCCGGACGCGTTCCGGCCGAGTTGAACGATGATCCGATGGCGAGACTTGTTGCACCGGCATGGCGGAAGGGCAAGACGGGCCAAATCGAGACGGGGGAAATCCGGCCGATCGCCGCGCTGCGCCCGGCCCGTGCCGTGCTAGGCTGGTCCCCGTTTCGTCGCATGGAGGATCGGATGGACCAGGACCCGCTCGACCGCCCGGATCGGACCGCACGAGCGGAGGCGCGAACCCCGATCGACCGGCCGTCATGGGGCCAGCTTCCATTGGGCCGGCGCGGCGTGCTGGTCGCGGGCGGGCTGATCGCCGGCTTCACCCGCGCCACCGCGCGGGCGGCGACCCCTGCGATCCATACCGACAGCAAGGGCCTCGCCACCGGCATCGTGGATCTGGCGGTGCCGGGCGGGCAGATGCCGGCCTGGTTCGCCCGCCCCGCGAAACCGACCGGCAAACTCGCCACCATCCTGGTGCTGGAGGAGATTTTCGGCGTCCATGAATATATCCGCGATGTCTGCCGCCGACTGGCCAAGCTCGGCTATCTCGCCATCGCGCCGGAGCTTTATTGGCGCCACCCCGAACTCGCCCATCTGACCGATGCCGCCGCCATCCAGCGCGAGGTGATCGCCAAAACCGCCGATGCCGACGTCATGGCCGATATCGATGCCACCTCGCGCTGGGCGGTGGGGGCGGGCGGCGGCGATGGCAGGCGGATCGGCGTGCTGGGCTTCTGCCGGGGTGGGCGCGATACCTGGCTCTATGCCGCGCATGCCACCGATCTGCGTGCGGCGGTTGCCTTTTATGGCCCGCTGGGCGGCGCGCCGGGCCCGATCCAGCCGGAAACCGCGCTTCAGGCGGCGGGGAAAATCCATTGCCCGATGCTGGCGCTGTACGGCGGCAAGGACATGTCGAGCACGCCGGCCCAGATCGCCGAGGCCAAGGCCGCCGCCCGCGCCGCCGGGCGGACGGTGGAGACGATCACCTACCCCGAGGCCGGGCATGGGTTTCACGCCGATTACCGGCCGAGCTACGACCCGCAGGCGGCCAAGGATGGCTGGGCGCACGCCATCGCCTGGTTTCGCAGCCACGGGCTGGCCTGAATGGGCGCCGGTCCGACGGCACGCCAGAGCGCGCGGCTCGATCCCGCCGCGCGCGCCTTTCTGGAGGCTGGGCGCGTCGGACATCTGGCGACGGCGGATCGGGGCGGCGCACCGCATGTCGTGCCGGTCTGCTATGCGCTGTCGCCCGAGGATCGGGAGGCTGCGGCCTATATCACGCTGGATGCCAAGCCCAAGCGCGGCGATGGCGGGATGCTGCGCCGGGTTGCCAATCTGCTGGAAAACCCCCGCGCCGCGCTGGTGGTGGATCGTTATGACGAGGATTGGCGCCGGCTCGGCTGGGTGATGCTGCGCGGACCGGCGGAGATCCTGGCGGACGGGGCGGAGCACGATGCGGCGCAGGGATGGTTGTGCGCGCGGTATCGGCCGCTGGCGGCGATGGCGGTGGCGGCGCTGCCGGTGATCGCGATCCGGGTGGCGCGGGTGACGCAATGGGGGGTGGTGTAGGGATCGCCGCTCATTCTCCCGCCCGCCCATGCCCGGCTGCGGCCGGCGATCCGGGCGGCGGCGGATCGCAGGCAACCATTGCGGGTGGGCTGGACGGCAGACGGTCCTTCGCCGCCGGGGTGAAGATCGTCAGGAACGGCGTCTGCAAGACAGGGCGGTAATAGGCGAACAGCGTACGCATGAAGCCGGCGCAGAAACGCTGCGGCATGGTGCGGAACGGGGAGTGGCGATCATCCGGCGCGCCGATTTCAATGGCGCCGAATGCCTGGCGCACCAGCATGGCGTCGATCGCGGCCTCGCTCAGCCGCCCGACGCGGATCTGGTCCTTCACGAAATAAGGGTCGAAGGCTGAGGATTTCCCGGCCCGGTAGCACAGCAGAAGGTCCTCGCAGACGATCGGGCCGGGGGTGGCGCGCAGGATCGCAGCGGCTTGGTCATAGGCGGCCAGTTCCGCGGGCAGACGGTTCCAGGCGGCAAATTCGTGCTGCAACTGCACCGTGCCGGCCTGTACGACCAGCAGCGGCCACAGCACCGGGGCCAGAAACAGCATCACCCGCACCGGCCCCGCGGACCGCACCGCGCCGCCGAACGCCGCGCCCAGCACCACCGCGTCGATCGCCAGGGTTTCGATGAAAATATTGCCGGCAACCCCATCCCCGCCGCACAGAAACGCCGACATCAGATGCGTCGCAAGCAGCGTGATCAGCAGGATCCGGCGCGTATCTTGTTCGAGAAATTTCGTGTGCAGCTTCGCAAGAATCAGCCCGGGGATCGCGGCGACGAAGAAGGTGACATTCAGTATCCCCATCATGAGCACGGAGTAGGGCCTGGGCCGCAGCAGATGGGACAGGATGTGCACGCCGTCGAGCAGCACGAAACCAGCCGATGCAAGGGCCGTAAAAATCAACCCGGAGACGATATAGAAGACGGCGTTACCCCATCTCCTTTTCACGAGGGTGCAAAGGACCACCGCGCCGGCCAGGGATATCATGTAAGGCTTGGTGAAAAACGCGCATGTCATCAAAAACGCCGATGCCATGATGTTTTTTCGCGATACGAACCGCCCGTCGAAGAAAATCAGAAAGCCGGAGATCTCGAAAAACAGCGCCATCAGATCGGGCGCGTTGATCACCAGATGCTTCGGATCGGCCAGCGCCACCCAGCACAGGAAGCACAGGACCGTGTAGACACCGGCAATGCGCAGGCCGGTCAGACGGAACGTCCAGCGCGCCAGCAGAAAACAGATGCCGAGCTGAGAGACGAAGGAGACGATCCGGCCGGCCAGATTGAAACTGCCCGTCAGCTTGCCCAGCAGCCCGACCAGATAGAAGGAAAGCGGCAGATAATTGGTGATCGCGGTGCCGGGCGGCGTGCCGTACAGCGGCTGGCCGGTCATCGCCATATGCTGGCGCATGACGTTCCAGCCTTCGCTGTAATCCAGCTCTGGGCTGAAGAAACCCCGCAGGAACGGAACATAGAGCAACACGGCCGCGATCACGGCGATGCCGAGCAGCACCGCCACCGCGCCCGCCTGGCCGCGCGGCGATGACGGCATGTCGCGGCTCCCTGTCGTCGCGCTCACATCCTGCCTCTTCCGCTCATCGGTGGTTCTGCGCGATCGGGCCGCGCGGGGTCCAACCTCCTATCGCGCCAAGCTTGCAGCATCGTTGCGCGCGCGAAGCGCCTGCCCCCCTACTGCACCCCCAGCGTCACCGTCCCCGCCACCTTGCCGCTGGCCGGGTCGAGCAGCACCACTCGCCCCGACCCGCCCGGCCCCGCGATCCATACCGCAAGCCGCCCGCCGGCGGAGGCGATGCCCGCGATATGCCCGCCCGTCGGCACATCGACATGCGCCAGGAATGCCGGCCCGGACGGGCTGGGCGCGGCGGCGCCCATACGGTGCACGATGGTGACGATCAGCACCGTGGTGCCCAGCACGATCAGGACGCCCATCAGCGCCGTGGCGAATTTCAAAGCCCGCATCGATCCGTCCTTTCCTGGCCCGGCGGGCCTTTCCAATCGCTCCGCGCCGCGCTATCGCCGGCCCATGCCAGTTCCGCCGCACGCTCCGGACGCGCCTGACGCCGCGGCGCCCGTGCCGGCGCATGTCCTGAGCGCCGAGCCGGCGCATGCCGGCCAGCGGCTCGACCGCTTCCTCGCCGACGCCATCGGCACGATGTCGCGGGCGCGCGTCAAGATGCTGATCGAGGCAGGCCATGCAAGCGTCGATGGCGCGGTGCTGCGCAGCCCGGCAACGCCGGTGCGGGCGGGATCGGTCTATACACTGGCCCCGCCCCCGCCCGTCGCGGCCCGGCCCGAAGCCCAGGCGATCCCGCTGACCATTCTGTATGAAGACGCAGCGCTGATCGTGCTCGACAAGCCGGCCGGCCTCGTCGTGCATCCGGCGCCCGGCAATCCCGACGGCACGCTGGTCAATGCGCTGCTCGCCCATTGCGGCGACACCCTGCCCGGCATCGGCGCGGAACGCCGGCCCGGCATCGTGCACCGGCTGGACAAGGACACCTCCGGCGTCATGGTGGTGGCCAAGACCGAGCATGCCCTGGCCAGCCTGTCGGCGGCCTTTGCCGCGCGCGACCTCGACCGCGCCTATCTCGCCCTGGTCTGGGGCCTGCCCCCGGCCGAGGGAGAGGTCGAGGCGCCGATCGGGCGCGATCCGCGCGACCGCAAGCGCATGGCGGTGCGCGGTGCCGGCGGCAAGCACGCCTTGACCCGCTTTACCCGCCTGCGCGGCTTCGGCACCGGCGCCGCACTTCTGGAATGCCGCCTGGCCACCGGGCGGACCCATCAAATCCGTGTGCACATGGCAAGCATCGGCCATCCCATCATGGGCGATCCGCTCTATCTGCGGCGCATTCCGGCCGCCGCCCGCGCCTTGGCCGTGGCGCCGCGCGGCGCGGCGCTGGATTTTCCGCGCCAGGCCCTGCACGCCGCGCGGTTGGGCTTTCGCCACCCCGAAACCGGCGCGGATCTGCGCTTCGAGACGCCGCCGCCGCCCGATATGCAGGCGCTGCTGGCCGCGCTGGAAGCCGGCTGAGCCGAGCCGGCCAGACATCGTCGGCGGGTTTGCAATCCACGCGCCGGCACCCCACATCCTTTGCCGTTGCCGCCGCCGACGCCCTGGTCGTGACAATTGCGCAACCCTGGGGCAACCCTCACTTCACTTGACAGGACTAATCTGGTCCGGTATTTATTTTGCATCGCAGCGAGAGGTGCCTCGCTGTGGTGGGAGCGTCCGGAAGACCGTGCTGCCACCTGCCGCGCCTGCGGATCGGGGCCGGTTTCCGGGACCTGGATCCTTCCGCACCGCTGGTTTTTCCAACTCCGATGACGCCACCGCGCCGCAGTGAACCGGGCGGTCCCAGCGTCAGACGCAAGGAGCCTGAGCCAATGGCCTCTGTCGCCATCAATGTCGCCCCCGAAGGCAATCTCTCGCGGTATCTGCAGGAAATCCGCAAATTTCCGATGCTGACCGCCGAGGAGGAGCTGTCGCTGTCCAAGCGCTGGCGGGACGAGCACGATACCGAGGCCGCGCATAAGCTGGTCACTTCCCATCTCCGCCTCGTTGCCAAGATCGCCATGGGTTATCGCGGCTACGGGCTGCCGGTGGGGGAACTGATCAGCGAAGGCAATGTCGGCATGATGCAGGCCGTCAAGCGCTTCGATCCCGATCGCGGCTTCCGCCTTGCCACCTATGCGATGTGGTGGATCCGCGCCGCCATTCAGGAATACATCCTCCATTCCTGGTCGCTGGTGAAGATGGGCACGACGGCGGCCCAGAAGAAGCTGTTCTTCAACCTGCGCCGGCTCAAGGGCCAGATGCAGGCGATCGAGGATGGCGATCTCCAGCCCGAGCAGGTGACCAAGATCGCCACCACGCTCGGCGTGCCGGAGCAGGATGTGGTGAACATGAATCGCCGCCTTGCCGCCCCCGATCACAGCCTGAACGCCCCGGTCCGCGCCGATAGCGAAGGGGAATGGCAGGATTGGCTGGTCGATGAGGAGGAAAGCCAGGAAACCGCGCTGGCCGAACGCGAGGAAATGAGCGGGCGCAAGGCCCTGCTGTCTTCCGCGCTGAAGGGGCTGAACGAGCGCGAGCGGCATATCCTGATCGAACGCCGGCTGAAGGATAATCCCACGACGCTGGAGGATCTGTCCCAGCAATACGGCATCTCGCGCGAGCGGGTGCGCCAGATCGAGGTGCGCGCCTTCGAGAAGCTGCAGAAGGCGATGAAGACCCAGGTCGCCGAACGCCGCGCCGCCGCCGCCGCGACGGTTGCCGCCCACGCCTGAGCTGCATGGCCGATGAAGAAAAGCCGGCTTCCCGGAAGGGGGGCCGGTTTTTTTGTGCTTCATCGGCCGGCGCCGCACACATGAGATCGATCGGACCAAGCGGCGTGTTTCAACCAGCTCCTGCGGGACCGTCGCCGGCCGGTCGATGCTTCACGGCATCGGTGGTAGACGCGCCCGCGCCCCACTCCTCCCGATACCGATCCTGGGCCGCGCGCAGACGGGCCAGCCGCGCCCGCGCCAGCCCCTCCAGCATCAGGCGCAGGCCGAGCGGCAGCACTTCCGCCGCCAGCCAGCCGCACGCCGCCGCCGCCCAGGCAAGGCCCACCGGCCCCAGCCCGGTCAGCAAAACCAGCGCCGTATCCACCCCATGCCCCGCCGCCCATAGCGCGCGCACCGGGCCGACGCCGCCGGCCAGGGCACATAAAAACACGCTGCGCGCCACCGGCTTGCCGGCCTCCTGATCCAGCGCCAGCGCCACCAGCGCCGGGGCCAGCAGCACGCCCAGCAGCAGCGCGATGCCCGGCACCAGCGCCACCAGCGTGCCGCAGGCCAGACCCTGGGCCCAGATCAGCTTCTGCCCGCCACCCGCCGCGCTGACCGCCGCCGCGCCCGCCGCCTTGCTGGCGCGGCGCGCCATCAGCCGAACGCCGCCAGCAGCAGCGAACCGGCCAGCGCAAGCATGGCGCCGCCCGCCGCCACTTCCTGACCGAAGCGCAGCGCAAGCTGCGCCCGTGCGGCTCCGCCGCCTTCGATCCGCGCAATCTCGGCCGCCAGGGCCGCGATACGCTGGCCCGCCGCCTGCGCCGCCATCGCATCGGCCCGCAGCGCCGGCCCGTCATCGAGCAGCGCGAGCATCGGCGCCAGCATGCCGCCCGGCGCCAGCGCCGCCAGCTTTTCGGCCCGCGCTGCCCGTTCGGCGCGATTCTGCCAGCGTTCCAGCAGCGGCGCCGCCCGCGCGACGAACCAGGCCGCAAGCGCCGGCAAGGCGGCGGGATGGGTGCGCTCCTGCAGCCGGGCGAGCAGGCGGAATTGCGCCGCCAGCCCCTCCGCCCCGTCCTCGCTCAACGGCCCAGTGACCAGGCCCTGCAATCCATGCTCCGACCCGGCGGCGAGAAACGCCAGGATATCGGCATCCAGCAGCCGATCCGGCCGGTTCGCCGCCGCCGCCTCCAGGGCCGCCGCCAGATCGCCGATGCGCATCACCATCCGCCCGGCCAGCCGGGCACTGGCACAGCCCAGCATCGGGTTGAGCTGGTAGGTGAGCCGCCGCAGCCCGCCCGCCGCGCCGCGTGTCTGCGCCAGGCCGCGCCACTGGCGTGCCTCCAGCCGCAATGCCGGGGCGTCGCAGCGTTCGGCACGCAGCCCGGCCCAGCCACCGATCGCCTCGGTGCCCACGATACGGCCGAGTTTCTGGGTCATCTCCCCTTCTTCGCCCAGGCAGGCGGCCAGCAGCGGGCCGAACCCGTCCGGCCAGAACGCGGTGCCCTGCCAGCATAGCGGCGCCAGCGGGTCGATCAGCGCGATGGCACGCGCAGCGAGCTGGGCATCGGCCTGCATCTCGTCGCCGGGATCGGCGGCGCGCTGGCGGATCAGTTCCTCGACCCGCACGGCAAGCCCGGCATCGCCCAGGCCGCGCCGCAGCCAGGCCACCAGGGCGCCGCCGCGCAGCGCCGGCACCGCCGCCGCCGGCTGCACCGCCATCGCATAGCCCAGGCTGCGTGCATCGCTGACGCCGATGCCGCCGATTTCCAGCGGCCGCTGGGCGCGCCGCGCCGGGCGGGCCGCGACCCGGCGGGCG
>JAGWRU010000229.1 GCA_028869595.1 Rhodospirillales bacterium | reverse complement strand
CGCGCACCAGGCGGAAGGCGTATTGCTCCAGATAGCGCAACCCGCCATGGATCAGCTTGGTCGACGCGGAGGAGGTCGCCCCGGCGAGATCGCCCTGTTCGACCAGCAGCACCGACAGGCCGCGCCCGGCCGCGTCGCGGGCGATGCCGGCGCCGTTGATGCCGCCGCCGATGATCGCCAGATCGTAGTGTTGCGCTTCCATGACCGGCTCTATACCGGCTTGCGCACCAGCCGGTCGAGACGCAGGCGCTGGCGCTCATCGGTCAGGCGGGCGGCGGCCAGATAGACGGTCGCCACCGCGCCGATGCCGGACCCGCCGGCCAGCAGGAACATCAGCAGGATCTGGTATTTCACCGCCTCGATCGGGTCCATGCCGGCCAGGATCTGACCGGTCATGATGCCGGGCAGGGTGATGATCCCGGCCGCCGACATGGTGTTGACCGTGGGCAGCAAGGCGCGGCGGATCGAGGCGCGGATCAGCGGCAGGAGGGCTGCGCGGAAATTGGCGCCGAGGCAGAGCTGCGCCTCGATCGCCACACGCTCCGCCGCCACGCCGCCGAGCAGGGAATCGAGGGCGAGGCTCGACGCATTCATTACATTGCCCAGCACGATGCCGGCCAGCGGAATGGCGTAGCGCGCGGCGTACCAGGGATCGGGGCGGATCGCCGTGGTCAGCGCCAGCGTCGCGGTCAGGATCGTCGCCATGCCGACCGCGCCGGCACCGATGGTGAAATTGCCGAAGCGGCCAAACCGCGCCTGCGGGCGCGCCGCCACCTCCCGCGCCGCCATCGCCGCCATGGCCAGCAGCACCAGCGCCGTCAGCGCCGGGTGATCGGCGTAAAACACCGCGCGCAGCACGAAGCCTACCGCGATCAGTTGCACCACCATCCGCGCCGCGGCGATGAAAAGCTGCCGATGCAGCGCAAGCCCCAGCCAGAGCGACAGCGCGCCATCGACCACCACCAGCAGGGCGGCGATGGCGAGATCGTGCCAGGAGAGCAGGATCGGCGTCATGGCGCTTCCTCCGCCGCGAAACGCCGCGCGACGATGCGCCGGCGCCTAGCCCCCAGCCGGTCGCCTTGCGCCGGATCATGGCTGACCAGGATCAGACCGAGCCCGGCCTCGCGCCGCTCGCCCAGCAGCGCCTCCACCGCCGCGGTGGCCGCAGGATCCAGCGCGCCGGTCGGCTCGTCGGCCAGCAGCACGGCGGGCGCGCCGAGCAGAGCGCGGATCAGGGCAAGCCGGCTGCGCTCGCCGGTCGAAAGCCGCGCCACCGGGGCTTCGAGCAGGGCCGCGTCGAGCAGCAACCGCGCCGCCAGCGCGGCAGCCTCGGCGCGCTGGCCCGGGGCGAAATGCCCGGCGATATCGGGCCGCCACCAGCCGCTATCGGCCGGCAGATAGGCAACGCGCCGGCGCCATTCCGGGGCGGGAATGGCGCTGCGCGCCACCCCGTTCAGCCACACCCCGCCCTGATTGGGGTCGAGATCGGCGAGCATGCGCAGGAACAGGCTTTTGCCCGCGCCGGACGGGCCGGAAATGGCGATCGCCTCGCCCGCCGCCAGGGTCAGATCGAACGGGCCGGCGAGCGGCGATGCCATCCCCTCGCAGGCCAGCAACGCCATGCTCAGCCGCGCGGGCCCGTCATCGCGGCTCCGCCGCGCGGGGTCGTCGTCGCGGCCAGCCGCGCGAGCAGGCGGGCATGGGAGCGGATGCCGTGATGGAAGCAGGCCTGCTCGAATTTCTCGTTCGGGCTGTGGATCTGATCGTCATCCAGGCCGAAGCCGATCATCAGGCTGTCCAGCCCGAGAATGGTCTTCAGGCTTTCCACCACCGGGATCGAGCCGCCGGAGCCGATGCGCACCGCCTTGCGCTGATATTCCTCGGTCAGCACCGCCTCGGCGGCGCGCACATAGGGGCTGTCTTCGGGCACTTCCACCGGCCTGGCCTCGGAGAAGACCTGCACCTCCACCGTGCAGCCGGGCGGGGCGCGATCGGCCAGGAACTGGCGAAGCTGGGTCACGACTTTCGCCGGGTCCTGTTCGGAAACCAGGCGGAAGGAAAGCTTGGCATGGGCCTCGGCGGCGATCACCGTCTTGGCGCCGTCGCCGGTATAGCCGCCCCAGATGCCGTTGATATCCGCCGTCGGGCGCGCCCACATGCGCACCAGCGGGTCCATGCCGCGTTCCCCGCCCGGCACGGTGAGGCCGATATCGCCGAGAAACGCCTTCTCATCGAAGCCGAGCGAGGCCCATTGCGCGGCCTGCGCGTTGGAGATCGGCTTCACATCGTCATAGAAGCCGGGCAGTTGGATGCGCCCATCGGCATCCTGCAGATCGCCCAGGATGCGGGTCAGCGCGTTCAGCGGATTGATCACCGCGCCACCGAACAGGCCGGAATGCAGATCGCGCGACGGCCCGCGCAGGCTGATCTGGGTATAGGTCATGCCGCGCACCCGCGTGGTGATGGCCGGGGTTTCGACATCCCACATATTGGTATCGCTGATCAGCGCGAAATCGGCGGCCAGGCGGTCCTTGTTGGCGGCCAGATAGGGCGCGAGGTTGACGCTGCCCACCTCCTCCTCGCCCTCGATCAGCAATGTGATGCGCGCGGGGATGCCACCGCCCGCCTCGTGCCAGGCGCGCAGCGCTTCCACGAACATCATCGTCTGGCCCTTATCGTCGACCGCGCCACGGGCGACGAAGCGCTTGCCGCGCGGGCCGTCGACCAGTTGCGGCTCGAAAGGCGGGGAATGCCAGAGATCCAGCGGATCGGGCGGCTGCACGTCGTAATGGCCGTAGAACAGGACATGCGGCGCATCCTTGCGTTTCGCGGCGGCGTGTCCAACGACAATGGGATGCCCCGGCGTCGGCCTGACCTCCGCCTTGTAGCCCAGGCTTTCGAGTTCGTTGGCGAGCCACTCCGCGGCGCGCT
>JAGWRU010000228.1 GCA_028869595.1 Rhodospirillales bacterium | reverse complement strand
CGCGCGATGGCTGGCTGCTGGGCGTGATCCATCTGAAGGACATCGTGAAATCCGGGTTGATCCCGCGCTTTCAGGAATTGCGCCGGATGGGCATCCGCACGGTGATGATCACCGGCGATAATCCGCTGACCGCCGCCGCCATCGCCGCCGAGGCCGGGGTGGATGATTTCCTGGCCGAGGCGAGCCCGGAGAACAAGCTCGCTTTGATCCGCGCCGAGCAGGCGGAGGGCAAGCTGGTCGCGATGTGCGGCGACGGCACCAACGATGCCCCGGCGCTGGCCCAGGCCGATGTCGGCGTGGCGATGAATACCGGCACGATGGCCGCGCGCGAGGCCGGCAACATGATCGACTTGGACAGCGATCCCACCAAGCTGATCGAGATCGTCGGCATCGGCAAACAGATGCTGATCACCCGGGGCGCGCTGACCACGTTTTCCATCGCCAACGACGTCGCCAAATATTTCGCCATCATCCCGGCGATGTTCGCGGGGTTTTATCCGCAGCTCAACGCGCTGAACGTCATGCGGCTGCATTCGCCGCAAAGTGCGGTGCTGTCGGCGGTGATCTTCAATGCGCTGATCATCGTCGCCTTGATCCCGCTGGCGCTGCGCGGGGTGCGTTTCCGCCCGCGCGGGGCGGCGGCGACGCTGCGGCGCAACCTGCTGATCTACGGGCTGGGCGGCATCGTGGTGCCGTTTCTCGGCATCAAGGCGATCGACCTGCTGCTGGTCGCGCTGCATTTGGCTTGACGGAGGAAAACATGTCGCAATTTCGCCCGGCGCTGATGCTGGTTCTGGTGATGACGGTGATCACCGGCCTGCTCTATCCCCTGGCCGTTACCGGGATCGCCCAGGCGGTCTTTCCTTTCCAGGCCAATGGCAGCCTGATCCTGCGCGACGGCAAGCCGGTCGGCTCCGCGCTGATCGCGCAGAATTTCACCGCGCCCGGCTATTTCCAGCCGCGCCCCTCGGCGATTTCGCCGCCCTATGATGCCAACCAGTCGGGCGGCTCCAATCTCGGCCCGACCGCCGAGGCCGACGCCAAGGCGATTGCCGCGCGGGCCAAGGTGCTGGCGGCGGAAAATCCCGGCGTGGCGATCCCCGAGGCATTGCTGACCGCGTCGGCCAGCGGCCTGGATCCCGATCTGTCGCCGGCGGCGGCGCGGTTTCAGGTGCGGCGCATCGCCGCTGCCCGCCATCTCGACCCGGCGGTGCTGGAGCGGCTGATCCGCGCGCATACGCGCGAGCCCTGGCTGGGCTTCGTCGGCGCGCGCACCGTCAATGTGCTGGAACTCAACCTCGCGCTCGATGCGTTGGTGCGGGCGCACGCATAGCCGGGCCGGCATCCGCCAGGCTGGGGGCATACCGGGCCAGGGCGTGACCCAATCGGGCGTGACCCAATCGGGCGTGATAGGGTGGGGGCGATGGAGCATTCCGCGAATCTCGCCCGGTCCGGGCGGCTGAAACTGTTTCTCGGCGCCGCCCCCGGCGTCGGCAAGACCTTCGCCATGCTGGGTGACGCGATCACCCGCCAGGCGGAGGGCGCGGATGTGGTGATCGGCGTCGTCGAAACCCATGGCCGGGCGGACACCGCCGCGCGGGCGGCGCAATTGCCGGCAGTGCCGCTACGCGCGGTCGCCCATCGCGGCCAGACCCTGGCGGAGATGGATCTGGACGCGATCCTGGCGCGCCGGCCGCAACTGGTTCTGGTCGATGAGCTGGCCCATACCAACGCCCCCGGATCGCGCCACCCCAAGCGGCACATGGATGTCGCGGAATTGCTGGCGGCGGGCATCGATGTCTATGCCACGCTGAACATCCAGCACGTCGAAAGCCTGAATGACGAGGTGGCGGCGATCACCCGCATCCGGGTGCGCGAAACCGTGCCCGACACGGTGATCGACGCGGCCGATGACATCGTGGTGGTCGATCTGCCGCCGCCCGACCTGATCCGGCGCCTGCAGGAAGGCAAGGTGTACACCCCGCCGCAGGCGCAGCGCGCGATGCGTCATTTCTTCGCCCCCGCCAATCTGGCCGCCTTGCGCGAATTGCTGCTGCGCCGCGCCGGGCGACGCGCGGATGCCGAGGCGATGCGGCTGCGCGCCGGGGCCGACGCGGCGCGGCTGGGCGGTAATGCGCCCGGCGAAACCGGCGCGCCCGGCGCCCGGCTGCTGGTCGTGCTCGCCGACGATGCCCAGGCAATGGCGCTGGTGCGCGCGGCGCGCGATCTGGCGGAGGGGCTGTCGGTACCCTGGATCGCTCTGGCGCTGGAGGAGCGCGCGCGCGGTGCCGCCCGGCATGAGGCGCTGCGCCTGGCCGAACGTCTTGGCGGCGCGGCCGCGCGCCTGCCGGCCGAGAATTCGGTCGAGGCGATCCTCGACTATGCCCGCGAAAATGGCTGCGGGCATCTCATGCTGGCACGCGCCCCGGGCGGGCTGCGCGGCCTGGCGGCGCGGCTGGCCCAGCGCCGCCTGTTGCGCCGGGCCGGCACCATCGCCGTGCATCTGCCGGCCCCCGCCCTGTTGCTGGCCGAACGCGACGGCGCGGGCGTAACCCCGAGCGCGGCCGGCGCATGGCCCGAGGAGCGCAGCGCCTGGCTGGGCAGCGCCGGGTTCGTGGCACTCGCCCTGGCGGTCGGGGAAATCCTGCGCCCGGTGCTGTCGCCTTCGGATACCTCGCTGGTGTTTCTGACGGCGGTGCTGGGGGCGGGGGCGAGCTACGGGCTGCGCCCGGCATTGCTGGCCGCGCTGCTTGGCGTGCTCGCCGAGAATTTCTTCTTCCTGCCGCCGCTCTACACCTTCACCGTCGGCAATCGGGAAAATCTCGTCGCGCTGGTGTTCTTCGCCATCGCTGCGGCGATTGCCGGCCAGCTCGCCGGGCGGCTGCGCGCCCAGGTGCTGACCGCGCGCGCGGAGGCGCGCACCACCGACAGCCTGTACCGCTTCGCGCGCAAGCTGAATGCGGCGGCGGACCCGGATGATCTGCTCTGGGCGGTGGTGCATCAGATCGCGCTGATGCTGCGCGCGCGGGTGGTGCTGCTGATGGAGCAGGAAAAGCGGCTGACGCCGGTGGCCGGTTATCCGCCCGAGGATGTGCTGGATGCAACCGATCTGGCCGCCGCGACATGGAGCTTTCAGCACGCGATTCCGGCCGGGCGCGGCGCCGATACGCTGCCCGGCGGGCGCTGGCTGTTCCTGCCGATGCGCACGGCGCGCGGCGTGATCGGCGTGGCCGGCATCGATCGCGGCGAGGCGGCGGACAGGCTGGCCCCGGATGCGGTGCGTCTGCTCGATGCGCTGACCGATCAGGCGGCGCTGGCGATCGAAAGGCTGCGTCTGGCCGAGGAGCTGGATCGCGCGCATATCGCGGCGGAAGGAGAGAAGCTGCGCACCGCCTTGCTGACATCGCTGTCGCATGATCTGCGCACGCCGCTCGCCTCGATCCTGGGCGCGGCGAGCAGCCTGGCCGCGCATGGCGAGACCCTGATGCCGGCGGCGCGGCGCGAGATGGCGCGCACCATCGCCGAGGAAGCCGAGCGGCTCAATCGCTTCATCGGCAATCTGCTGGATATGACGCGGCTGGAGGCGGGACGTCTGGCGCCCGATCTGCTGGCCACCGATCTGGCGGATGCGGTCGGCACGGCGCTGGCCCGCGTCGAACGGCGCCTTCGGGGATTTCGCGTCCTCCTCGACCTGGCGGATGATCTGCCCCTGGTGCGGCTGGATGGCGTGCTGTTCGAACAGGTGCTGATGAATCTGCTGGACAATGCCGCGAAATACGCCCCCGCCGGCAGCACGATCCGCATCGGCGCGACGCGCGAGCCGGGACCGCCGGCGATGCTGCGCCTTGCCATCGCCGATGAGGGGTCGGGCATTCCGGCGGAAGACCTTGCGCATATTTTCGAGAAATTCTATCGCGCCCGCGCCGCCGACCGCCAGGGGGCGGGAACCGGGCTGGGGCTTGCCATCTGCCGGGGGTTCATGGAAGCGATGGGCGGCACGATCGAGGCGGCGAACCGCATCGGCGGCAAAGGCGCGGAATTCACCCTGATGCTGCCGCTCGCGTCATGAACGCCGCCGCCATCCTGGTGCTGGTCGTCGAGGATGATCCGGCGATCGCGCGTTTTCTGCGCACCGGCCTGGGCGCGCAGGGCTATGGCGTCGAAATCGCCGGCCGCGCGGCGGATGCGCTGGCGCGGATCGCCGCCGGCGGGGTCGATCTGGTGGTGCTCGATCTCGGGCTGCCGGATATGGATGGCACCGAACTGATCCTGCGGCTGCGCGGCGGCGGCGCGCGCATGCCCATCCTGGTGCTGTCGGCGCGCGATACCGAGGCGCAGAAAGTCGCCGCCCTGGATGCCGGCGCCGATGATTACGTGACCAAGCCCTTCGGCATCGAGGAGCTGTATGCCAGGCTGCGCGCCAGCCAGCGCCTGCAGCTGCGCCGCCAGGGCGAGGCGCCGGTTTTCCGCACCGGCGCCCTGTCCTTCGATCAGCTGCGCCGCGAAGTGACCCTGGCCGGCACGGCGCTGCACCTGACGCCGAAGGAATATGATCTGCTGGCCCTGCTCGTGCGCCATGCCGGCAAGGTGCTGACGCATCGCATGATCCTGCACGAACTCTGGGCCGGCGACAGCGACATCCCGTATCTGCGCATCTATATCCGCAGCCTGCGCCAGAAGATCGAACCCGATCCCGCGCGCCCCGCCTATCTGGTCACCGAAACCGGGGTCGGCTACCGGCTGCGCGTGATCGACCCGTCCGGCCCCGAGGTGCCAAGCGTATGAACCAGACCGTCCGTGCCATTGCCGATCTGCTGGCGGAGGAGGCGGTGCTGCTGGGCCTTGCCGCCGCCGATAAGGCAAGCCTGCTGGCGGCGCTGGCGCAGAGCGTGACCCGCCCGGTCGGGCTGACCGCGCAGGCGGTGGAAAAAGCGTTGCTGGCGCGTGAGGCGATGGGTTCCACCGGCCTGGGCGCGGGCTTTGCCCTGCCGCATGCCCGCCTGCCGGGCCTGGTGCGGTTTCATGCGCTGTTCGCGCGGCTTTCCGCCCCGATCGCCTTCGACGCCATCGATGGCGCGCCGGTCGATCTGGTCTTCCTGCTGCTGTTGCCGGCGGAGGATCGGGCAACGGCGCTGGCGGCGCTGGCCGCGATTGCGCGGCGGATGCGCCTACCGGGGATCGCCGCGGCCCTGCGCGCCGCGCCGGATGCACGCGCCGCCCATGCGATCCTTGCGGGACAGCCGCCGGCCTGAGTTGTCAGGCAGGGACGGGTCTGCCAGATTTCGCGCCCACAAAAAAACTCCGAGGTCCGCGATGGCAAATTCGGTCGTCTTCGACAATGCCAGGATTCTGGATGGACGCAGCGCCGAGGGCGAGCACGGCATGTCCGTGCTGACCGAAGGTGGGCGCATCCGCGAAATCAGCGATCGTCCGATCGCCTCCTCCACGGCCCGGCGCATCGATCTCGGCGGGCGCACGCTGATGCCCGGTTTGATCGATTGCCATGTCCATGTCATCGCGGCCCTGGCCCATCTCGGCCAGAACGCGATGCTGCCCGATGCGCTGGTGGCCTATCACGCGGCCAGGATCATGCGCGGCATGCTGCATCGCGGCTTCACCACGGTGCGCGATCTGGGCGGGGCGACCTTCGCGCTGGTGGAAGCGCTGGAACAGGGGCTGATCGAGGGTCCGCGTCTGGTGATCTGCGGCAAGGCGCTGTCGCAGACCGGCGGGCATACCGATTTCCGCGGCCGCTACGACCATCGCGATCCGGATTATCAGGTCCGCCGGCTCGGCGCGCTGGGCCGCGTCGTCGATGGCGTCGATGCCTGTCGCGCGGCGGCGCGCGACGAACTGCGCCAGGGCGCCGATTTCATCAAGATCATGGCCAATGGCGGCGTCGCCTCGCCCACCGACCCCATCGCCTTTCTCGGCTTTTCCGCCGATGAAATCCGCGCCGTGGTGGAGGAGGCGGAGAATGGCCAGACCTATGTCGCCGCCCATCTCTACACCGATGCGGCGATCGCCCGCGCGGTGACCTGCGGCGTGCGCTCGGTCGAGCATGCCAATCTGATCGAACCGGCAACGGCGGCGCTGGTGGCCGAACGCGGCGCCATCGTCTGCCCGACGCTGGTGACGTACGAGGCGCTGAAGAATGAAGGCGCCTCGCTGGGCATGCTGCCGGTTTCGATCGCCAAGATCGACGATGTGCGGCTGCGCGGCCTGGGCTCGATCGAGATCATGCACAAGGCCGGCGTCACCATGGCTTTCGGCACCGACCTGCTGGGCGAGATGCATCGCCATCAATCGGAGGAATTCGTCATCCGCGCCCGCGTACTGCCGGCGATCGAGGTGATCCGCGCCGCCACCTGCCATGCCGCCAAGCTGTTGCGCATGGAAGGCCGGATCGGCGTGATCGCCGCCGATGCGCATGCCGATCTGATCGTCGTCGATGGCGATCCGCTGGCCGATCTGTCGCTGCTGACCCATCAGGGCCGGCATCTGCCGATCATCATGAAGGGCGGCGATCTGGTGAAGGACGCGATGCCGTCCTGACCGGCCATGCCGCGCGCACAAGAAAGGCGACCGCATCGCTGCGGCCGCCTTTTTTGCGGGCCCTGGCCGGGTTCAGCCTTCGGCGCGATCCAGCAGCGGCAGCGGCTCCACCTTGCCCAGCAGCACCAGATAGACCAGCGCGCCGAAAATGCAGAGCGCACCGGCCACCGTCAGCGGGATCACGTACGACCCTTTGGTGATCATCAGCATCACCCCGGTGAAGGTGGCGATCACCACGCCGGCCAGGTTGGAGGCGAAATTCTGGATGCCGCCGATCGAGGCGACATGCGCCGGCGTCGGCGCGATATCGCCCGGCAATGTCCAGATGCTGGCCCCCGTGAAGGCCAGGCTGGCATAGGAAATCGCGAAGAACATCAGCGCGACATAGACATTGGGCGCGAGTGCCGACAGGGTGATGACCGACGACATCAGCATGCCGCCGATCAGGCAGGTCTTGCGCGCCGCCGTCAGGCTCCAGCCGCGCCGGTACAGCGCGTCGGAGGCAAAGCCGCCCAGCCAGCCGCCGGGAATCGCCAGCAGGCCGGGCAGGGTGCCCAGCGTGCCGAGCTGCGCGAGAGAGAAGCCGCGTGCCTGCACCAGATAGGTGGGGAACCAGGTGATGAAGAAGTAGATGGTGAAGTTCAGGCAGAAGAAGCCGATCATCATCGCCCAGATGGAGCGGTAGCGGAACAGATCGATCCAGCGGATCTTCTCCGCCGCTTCGGCATCGGGACGCGCGCGCTCGGCCTGCAGCGCGGCCAGTTCGGCCGGGCTGACGCCGGGATGATCCTCGGGCTCGCGATAGAGTTTCAGCCAGAAGACCAGCCAGATCAGCCCCAGCACGCCGGTCACCGCGAAGGAGGTGCGCCAGCCCGCGGTGCCGATGATCCAGGTCACGATCGGCAGCGACAGCACCGTGCCGACACGCGAGCCGCTGTCGAAGACCGAGCTGGCGAAGCTGCGCTCGCGCTTGGGGAACCAGGCCAGCACGACCTTGGTGAAGGTCGGGTAGGCCCCGGCCTCGCCGACGCCCAGCAGCAGGCGATAGCCGAACAGCGAGCCGAAGCCGCGGCTGATCGCGGTGGCGGCGGTGAAGACCGACCACCACACCACGGCGATGGACAGCGCGATGCGCGCGCCGACCTTGTCGGCGAACCAGCCGAACGGCATCTGCATCGCCGCATAAGTCCAGAAGAAGGCGCCGAGGATGAAGCCCATCGTCGCCGGATCGAGATGCAGATCGTGGCTGATATAGGGGGCGGCGACCGCCAGATTGGCGCGGTCGATGTAATTGATCGTACTGGCCAGGAAGCACAGCCCGATCATGAGCCAGCGAAGCCGGGGCATGGATTGGTCTTTCATGCGCAAGGTTACAGGGGGCGGGAGAGTTGGGCGAAGGCTGCCTCGCTCGGCGTCGATCCCGCGCCGGGACGCTGCGGCAGCTGGTAATTGCCATCACGCACGACGATCGGATCGACGAACCAGTCTTTGATCCAGGGAATATATTCGAGCTGGGTGGAGGCGGGATGGGCATGCGCCAGATGCACATGTACCTGGCACATATCGCCAGCATGGGCGACCACCGGCAGGCGATGGGCATGCGCCAGATCGGCGACCTGGAGGTATTCGGTGATGCCGGCAACCCGGGTGATGTCGGGCTGGACATACTGCACGGCGCGCGCATCCACGAAGGCGCGGAAGGCATCCAGCGTATAAAGCTGCTCACCCAGCGCCACGGGAATGGCGGTGGCCGAGGCGAGTGCCGCGTGCGAGGCGATGTCGTCGTACCACATCGGCTCTTCCAGCCAGTAGATGTCGAGTGCCTCGGCATTGCGGCAGAAGCGCTGCGCGGTGGGCAGATCCCATTTGCCGTTGGCGTCCGTCGCCAGCATCATACCCGGGCCGATGGCGCGACGGACTTTCTCCAGCCGGCGCAGATCGATCGCCGGATCGTCGTGCCCGACCTTGATCTTGACGCCGCGAAACCCGTCTTCCTGCACGGCGCGCTTGGCGCCCGCGATCAGCCGATCCTCGGGGATCGAAAGCCAGCCGATATCGGTGTTGTAGGCCATCAGATCGGGCGTCGTGGTGCCGCCGAGATATTTCCACAGCGGCAGGCCGGCCTGCTTGCACTTCAGATCCCACAGCGCGACATCGACCGCGGCCAGCGCCAGATGGGTGATGCCGGCGCGGCCGACCCATTGGATCGGCGGGCAATGCGCCAGCTTGTGCCACAGGCGCTGAATGTCGCGCGCATCCTCGCCCAGCAGCAATGCGGCATAGCAATCGCGGATGCAGGCGGTGATCAGCCGGTCGGAGGCGAGATGCGCATGGGTGCCGGTGAAGCCGAAGCCTTCGGTTCCGTCCTCGGCGCGGATGCGGGTGCCGACCACGCCCCAATGCGTCACCGCATGGGTGGAATCGGAGATCGAGCCGGCGGCGAGCGGCACGTGCAGGATGAAGGGATCGACGGCCGTAATCTTCATGGTGCGGCTTTCTCCGGGGGCTTGGGATCGCCGAGGAACAAAGCCTCGGTATGGGCGATATGCGCGCGCATCGCGCGGCGCGCGCCGGCGGCATCGGCGCGGGCGAGGGCGGCCAGGATCGCGCGGTGATCGGCGATGGTGGAACGGGTTTTGCGCGGCCCTTCGGTGCGTTCGGCCAGCCGCGCATAGACCGGCGTGAACATCGTGTCCCACAGCGCGGCGGCGAAGCCGGTCAGCACCTCGTTGCCGGCCATGGCGGCGATGGCAAGGTGAAAGGCGCGATCCTCGGCATGGCCGCCGACGCGCCCATCGGCCTGACCGCGCTTCATCGCCGCATCCTGCGCGGCGATCAGCCTTTCCAGCGCGGCCAGCGCGTCCGGGTCGGGTTGGGCGGCGGCCAGGGCGGCGATCTCGCATTCGACGGTACGGCGGGCGGCCAGAATGTCGAACAGGGATGGTCCCGCATCGCCCAGGGCGGGCAGGGTTTTCGCGGCGGCGGCATCCGGCAGGGCGACATAGACGCCGGAGCCGGAGGCGACATAGACGCCGGAGCCGGAGCGGATGTCGATCAGCCCGGCGATTTCCAGGGCGATCATCGCCTCGCGCACCGTCGGGCGGCTGACGCCGAATTGCTGGGCGAGGTCGCGTTCGGGGGGCAGGCGCGCGCCGGGCGCGAAGGCGCCGTCGCGGATCAGGGCGGCGATCTGCTCGGCCACCTGCTGATAAAGGCGCTGGGCCACGATGGGCCGGAAGGCGACATTTCCCCGCATTCCGCCCGATTGCCCGGCGGCGGAGGCTCTGTCAAGTGGGCAGGTGGCCTGACCAATTACCGCTGGGTATAAAGCATCACGCCCGCGGATGGGCGCGCCGCCACACCGCCATCAGCGCCTCGGTCTCCACGGCGGTGTAGCGCTGGGTGGTGGACAGGCTGGCATGGCCGAGCAATTCCTGGATCGCCCGCAGATCGCCGCCGCCGGCCAGCAGATGCGTCGCGAAGGAATGGCGCAGCGCGTGCGGCGTGGCGTGTTCGGGCAGGCCGGCAAGGCGGCGATAATCGCGCATCACCTTCTGCGCCACCGCCGCGTCCAGCCGCTTGCCGCGCGCGCCCAGAAACACCGGCGCGGCGGGATCGCGGGCGGGATGAAGCGCCACCCAGGCCGCCAGGGCCGCCGCCACGGCGGGCAGCACCGGCACCATCCGCTCCTTCGCGCCTTTGCCGAGAACGCGCAGCGCGCCGCCCTGCGGCAAGGGCGGCAGGTCGCGCAGGTTCAGGGCCAGCGCCTCGGCAATGCGCAGGCCGCAGCCGTACAGCAGGGTGAACAAGGCCACGTCGCGGGCGGCCAGCGCCGGCTTGTCCTCCAGGCTGCCGGCCTCCCGCGCGACATCAAGCGCCTGTTCGGGCGCCAAAGCGCGCGGTGCCGGCGATTTCCGGCGCGGCGCGGCCAGTGTGCGCGGCGCGGCATTGTCCACCCCGTGGCGGCGGCGCAGGAAGGTGAAGAAGCTTTTCAGCGCCGAAACCCGCCGCGCCCGGCTGGCCGCGCCGATGCCGCGCCCGGCCTCGGCGGCCAGATAGGCGCGCAGATCCGCCGGGCGCAGGCCGGCACAATCGGCGAGTGTCGCCTCCGCCCCCAGATGCCGACTCAGGAAGCCGAGGAAGCCGGCCAGATCGGCGCCATAGGCTTCCACCGTCAGCGCCGCCATGCGCCGCTCCTGGCGGAGCCAGGCCAGCCAGGCCTGGCGTGCCGCCTCGGCGCTGATCGTGACGTTCAGCGCTGCCTCAGGCGATGGTCTGGCCGGTCTTGGCCCAGTCGGCCAGGAAGGCGGCCAGGCCCTTATCGGTCAGCGGGTGGTGGAACAACTGGCGCAGCACGGCCGGCGGCAGGGTCGCGACATGCGCGCCCAGCTTGGCCGCGGTCAGCACATGGATGGGATGGCGGACGCTGGCCACCAGCACCTCGGTCTTCAGGTCGGGGTAGTTGTTGAAGATCGTCATGATGTCGGCGATCAGTTCCATCCCGTCCTGGCCGATATCGTCCAGCCGGCCGACGAAGGGGCTGACGAAGGTCGCCCCCGCCTTGGCCGCCAGCAGCGCCTGATTGGCGGAAAAGCACAGCGTCACGTTGACCATCGTGCCCTGCGCGCTGAGTGCCTTGCAGGTGCGCAGCCCGTCCGGCGTCAGTGGCACCTTGACCGCGACATTGGGCGCGATCTCGCGCAGCACGGCGGCTTCCTTCATCATCGCATCAAATTCGGTGGCGGCGACTTCGGCGCTGACCGGGCCGGGCACCAGACGGCAGATCTCGGCGATCACGTCCAGGATGCGCCGGCCCGATTTGGCGATCAGCGAGGGGTTGGTGGTCACCCCGTCCAGCAGGCCGCTGGCGGCCAGGGCGCCGATCTCGGCGGTGTCGGCGGTATCGACGAAGAATTTCATGATCCGGGTCCGTTCTCGGCAGCAGGGCTGATGGGCATCGCCGCCTGGGCCCTGGACGGGCGCGGCGGCATCGGCGACACCATACAGGATGGCAGGCAGTGACCGGAAGCAGGCAGCGCGGGTTCGGGTTCTTCTGCCCTATCCATTTCCCGCCCCGTTCGATTATCGCGTGCCGGACGGGCTTGCCCTGCGGCCCGGCGATATCGTGCAGGTGCCGCTGGGAAAGCGCGAAACCCTTGGCGTGGTCTGGGATGGCGCGCCCGATCCGACCCTGCCGGCGGGCCGGCTGAAACCGGTGATCGCGCGGATCGAGGCGCCTTCGATGGCCGCGCCGCTGCGCCGCTTCATCGACTGGGTGGCGGAGTACACGCTTTCGCCTCCCGGCGAAGTGATGGCGATGGCGCTGCGCGTGCCGCAAGCCGCCGCTTCGCCGCTGGCCGGCTATGTCGCCGCCGCCGATCCGCCGGGGCGTATCACCGCATCGCGCGCCCGGGTACTGGCCGCCGCCGCCGCGCCGGGCAGCGCGGCCGATCTGGCCCGTGCCGCCGGCGTCAGCGCCGGCGTGGTGCGGGCGATGGCCGAGGCCGGGCAGTTGCGGCGCGTGACCCTTACCGCCGCGCCGCGTTTCCTGCCGCCCGATCCCGAGCATCCCGGCCCGGCGCTGCGTGCCGAGCAGGCGACGGCGGCGGCGGCCCTACGCGCGGCGGCGGCGCAGCGTGGGTTTTCGGTGACGCTGCTGCAGGGGGTCACCGGCTCGGGCAAGACCGAGGTCTATCTGGAAGCGGTCGCCGCCGCCTTGCGCGCCGGGCGCCAGGCGCTGGTGCTGCTGCCGGAAATCGCCCTGTCGACCCAGTGGCTGGCCCGGTTCGAGGCACGGTTCGGCGTCGCCCCGGCGATCTGGCATTCCGAATTATCCCCCCGCACCCGGCGCGAGAGCTTCGCCGCCATCGCCGCCGGCACCGCGCCGGTGGTGGTCGGCGCCCGCTCCGCCCTGTTCCTGCCCTTCCCCGATCTCGGCCTGATCGTGGTGGACGAGGAGCATGAGACCGCCTTCAAGCAGGAGGAGGGGGTGATCTACCATGCCCGCGACATGGCCGTGGTGCGGGCCCGGCTGAGCGAGGCGTCCTGCGTGCTGGTCTCGGCCACCCCCAGCCTGGAGACGCTGGCCAATGCCCAGGCCGGGCGCTACCGGCATCTGGAACTGCATAGCCGCCATGGCGGCGCGCGCCTGCCGGCGGTTGCCGCCATCGATCTGCGCGCCGATCCGCCGCCGCGCGGGCGCTTCCTGTCGCCCGCGCTGGTCGGCGCGATCGCCGATCACCTGGCGCGCGGGGAGCAGGCGATGCTGTTCCTCAATCGCCGCGGCTATGCGCCGCTGACGCTGTGCCGCGCCTGCGGCCACCGCATGGAATGTCCGCATTGCACCGCCTGGCTGGTGGAGCACCGCGCCCGCGGCTTGCTGCAATGCCATCATTGCGGCCATCAGGAGCACCTGCGGGAAACCTGCCCGCAATGCGGCGCGCCGGAACAGCTCGCCCCGATCGGCCCGGGGGTGGAACGCATCACCGAGGAGGCGGCGCTGCTTTTCCCCGAGGCGCGGCGGCTGGTGATGGCAAGCGACACGCTGCCCGGCCCGGCCGCCGCCGCCGCCGCCGGGGAGGCGATCGCCGAACGCCGGGTCGATCTGATCATCGGCACCCAGATCGTCGCCAAAGGCTGGCATTTCCCGCATCTGACGCTGGTCGGGGTGGTCGATGCCGATCTCGGCCTGGCCGGCGGCGATCTGCGCGCCGGAGAGCGCACGGTGCAATTGCTGCATCAGGTGGCCGGCCGCGCCGGGCGGGCGGCGGCGCCGGGGACGGTGCTGCTGCAGACCTACAGCCCCGAGCATCCGGTGATGCAGGCGCTGGTGGCCGGCGATCTGGCCGGTTTCATGGCGAGCGAGGCGGAGGCGCGCCGGCCCGGCCATTGGCCGCCCTATGGCCGGCTGGCGGCGTTGATCGTCAGTGCCGGCACGGCGGCGGCGGCGGACGGGCTGGCGGCGGCGT
>JAGWRU010000227.1 GCA_028869595.1 Rhodospirillales bacterium | reverse complement strand
GCCCGGGCATCTGCATCCGGTCCTGGCCTTTGCCGCCGTGCTGTCCATCGCGGTCGGCGCCGGGGCGGCCGGGGCGATCAACATGTGGTACGACCGCGACATCGACGCGGTGATGCGCCGCACCGCCAACCGCCCGATCCCTGCCGGGCGGATCGAGCCGGCGGCGGCTTTGGGCTTCGGTATCACGCTCGCCGTGGCATCGGTGCTGGTGATGGCGCTGGCCACCAATCTGGCCGCCGCTTTCGTGCTGGCGCTGTCGATCTGCTTCTATGTGCTGGTCTACACGATGTGGCTGAAGCGCCGCACGCCACAGAACATCGTGATCGGCGGTGCGGCGGGCGCCTTTCCGGCGGTGATCGGCTGGGCGGCGGTCACCGGCTCGGTCGATGTCGTGCCGCTGGTGCTGTTCGCTATCGTCTTCTTCTGGACGCCGCCGCATTTCTGGTCGCTGGCGCTGTGGGCGAACGCCGATTACCAGCGCGCGGGCGTGCCGATGCTGCCGGTGGTTGCCGGTGCCCGCGAAACCCGCAAACAGATCCTGATCTATACGCTGCTGCTGGTGCCGATTTCGCTGGTGCCCTGGGCGATCGGGTTTTCCCACCTGATCTATGGCGTCTCGGCGCTGGTGCTGGGGCTTGGTTTCCTGTTCCACGCGCTGCGCGTGCTGCGCGACCGCCAGGACGAAACCGGGATCAGCCTGACCGGCGATGCCCCGGCCAAGGCGGCGTTCAAATTCTCCATCGTCTATCTGTTTGCGCTGTTCGGCGCGCTCGCGATCGACCGGCTGATCGGCTGAGGGGTGGAACCGCCATCCCATCTCAGCCGCGAGGAATCGAAGGCGATCATGCGCCGCCGGCGCGGGCGCAACTGGGCTTTGATGCTGGTTCTGGCGGGGCTGGCGCTGCTGTTCTACGCGATTTCGATGGTGAAGCTGACCAAGTCCTGACGGCGCGACGGCAAGGCCCGAACGGGCGATGAAGGGGGAAGCGATGGCCGCCAACAAAGGCCGCAGCAACGCGATGGGCATCGGCCTGATGGTCGTGGCCTTCGGCATGCTGGGCGCATCCTTCGCCGCCATCCCGCTCTATAAGGTGTTCTGCGAGGTCACCGGCTATGGCGGCACCCCGAAAACCGTGCTTGCCGCCGCCCCGGGTGCCACCGGACATTTCATCGAGGTGCGCTTCAACGCCAACGTCAATCCCGGTCTGCCCTGGCGCTTCGCCCCGGTGCAGCCGCGCGAGAAAGCGCCGCTCGGGGGCGAGAATGTCGCCTTCTACACCGCGACCAACCTTGCCAAGACCCCGGTGACGGGGATTGCGATCTACAACGTCTCTCCCTCCAAGGTCGGGAAGTATTTCCACAAGACCGCCTGCTTCTGCTTCAACCAGCAGACGCTCGGCCCGGGGGAGGAGATGCAGTTCCCGCTCAGCTACTGGGTCGATCCCAAGATCGCCACCGACCCGAGCACGGCGGATGTGCACACCATCACGCTTTCCTACACCTTCTTCCGTACCCTGGCCGATGCCGCGAAATCCGGCGCCCTGGCCAAGGCGGGCCCGCATATCGGCGAAAATCCCGACCTGCCTTTCAAAGTCATCCACAAAGCCGCGGCAAAAGACTGATGCGCGGCTGCTTCGCACTTGAACGGCGCGGGGAATTGGGGATGATGCTGCAAAACCGAAAAGAAATCGCAGTCCGCGTGGAATGGCTGCGACCACAAGGGACGAAACTGGCATGAGCAGTGACGCACACGCCGCCGCGGTACCCGCCGGCTCCGGTCTGAAACAGCCCTATCATCTGGTCGATCCCAGCCCGTGGCCGCTGGTCGGCGCGCTGGCAGCCTTCATGATCGTCGGCGGCATCATCGTTGCCGCGCATTACGGCAGCTATCCGCTGCTGGTGCTGGGCGTGCTGCTGGCCCTGGCGGTGATGTTCTTCTGGTGGCGCGACGTGGTGAAGGAAAGCCGCACGCCGGGCATGCACGGACCCGTCGTGCGGCTGGGCCTGCGCTACGGCATGATGCTGTTCATCACCTCGGAAGTGATGTTCTTCGTCGGCTTCTTCTGGGCCTTCTTCAACTTCGCCCTGTTCCCCGAAAACGTCGCCGGCGCCGTACACCCGATGTGGCCGCCGGCCGGCATCCATACCTTCGATCCGTTCCACCTGCCCTTCCTGAACACGATGATCCTGCTGCTGTCGGGCACCACGGTCACCTGGGCGCATCATTCGCTGCTGGAAAACGACCGCAAGGGCATGCTGACCGGGCTGGGGCTGACGGTGTTGCTGGGGCTGGCTTTCACCACCTGCCAGGCGATCGAATATTCCGACGCGCCGTTCAAATTCTCGGGCGGCGGCGTCTATCCGGCGGTGTTCTTCCTGGCCACCGGCTTCCATGGCTTTCACGTGATCATCGGCACCTGCTTCCTGGCGGTATGCTGGTTCCGCGCCAAGGCCGGGCAATTCAGCCCGGAGCGCCATTTCGGGTTCGAGGCAGCCGCCTGGTACTGGCACTTCGTGGACGTGGTGTGGCTGTTCCTGTTCATCTGCATCTACTGGTGGGGCGCCAGTTCGGTGCTGGCCTCGCATTATTGAACGCCGTGGCCGCGCCGCCGGTTTCCCTGGCGCGCGCGGCTCTCGCGTGCCGCTGCCCGCGTTGCGGCGTGGGCCCGGTATTCACCGGGCTGCTGGCGGTGCGGGCGCGCTGCCCGCATTGCGACCTCGATCTTTCCGCCCATGATGCCGGCGACGGCGCCATTGTCGCGGTCATCCTGCTGCTGGGGGCGATCGTGGTCGGGCTGGCCTTCTGGGTGGAATTCACCTTCAGCCCGCCGCTCTGGGTGCATGCCGTGCTGTGGCCGGTGGTGACGCTGCCGCTGGCCGTGCTGATGATGCGTCCGCTCAAGGCGGCGCTGATCTATCAGCAATACCGCCATCGTGCCTCGGTGATGGAGCGGTAATGTCCCCCCGCCTTCGCCGCCTGCTGGTGCCGGCGCTCAGCACGGCGGTGATGCTCGCCATTCTGCTCGGGCTCGGCGTGTGGCAGGTCCACAGGCTGGCCTGGAAGCGCGGCATCCTGGCCGCCATTGCCGCGGCCGAGGCCGCGCCCCCCGTTCCGCTGCCCGCCACCGGCACGCCGCCCGATTTCACCAAGGTCGCGGCCAGCGGCGTGCTGCGCCCCGATCTCGCCGTGTCCTTCGGCGCGGCGGTCCATGATCTGCGCGGCGTGCCGATGCTGGGCGCCGATCTTGTGGTGCCGCTGATCCGGCCCGGGGCGCCACCTTTGCTGGTCGATCTCGGCTGGGTGCCGCAGCCTGCCCCGGCGCCTCTGACCCTGCCGGGTGGGGTCGTCTCGGTCGCGGGCTTCGTGCATCCGCCGGTCAAGCCCGGCCTGTTCAGCGCCAGCGACGACCCGGCGGGGCGGCGCTATTACACCCTCGACCCGGCGAAGATCGGCCGCCAGATCGGGCTGGGGCGCGTCGCCCCCTTTACGCTGATCGCGATGGGGGATACGCCGGCACTCGGCTATCCGCGACCGGCCGACCATCTGCCGCGCCCGCCCAACAACCATCTGCAATATGCCGCGACCTGGTTCGGGCTGGCCGGGGCGCTGGCCGTGATCTTCGCTGCCTATGCCCGCAAGGTACTGACCGCATGAGCGCGTACGAGACGCTGAAATCCCGCTTCGCCCGCCTGGCGACGATCGGCGAGGCACAGGCCATGCTCGGCTGGGATGCCTCGGTCATGATGCCGCCGGGCGGCGGGGCGGCGCGCGGCGATCAACTGGCGACGCTCGCCGGGATCGCCCATCAGATGCTGTGCGCCGCCGAGATCGGCGATCTGCTCGCCGCCGCCGAGGCAGCCCCGCCCGCGGATGGCTGGGATAGCGCCAATCTCGCTTTGATGCGCCACGCCCATACCCGCGCGACCGCGCTGCCCACCGATCTGGTGGAGGCGCAGAGCCGGGCCAATTCCGCCTGCGAGAAAATCTGGCGCGACGCGCGGGCGAAATCCGATTTTTCGCTGGTCCGCACCGCGCTGGCCGAGGTGGTGCGCCTGACCCGGGAAGCCGCCGCCGCCCTGTCGCCGGCGCTGGGGTTGACCCCCTACGACGCGCTGATGGACGGATTCCAGCGTGGCATCGGCGTTGCCGACGTGGCGCCGATCTTCACCGCCTATGAGGCGTTTCTCGCCGAGGCCCTGCCGCGCGCTCTGGAAATCGAAGCAGCGCTTCCCCCGGCCATCCGCCCCGAACGGCCGTTTCCCGCAGCCACGCAGGAAGCCCTGTGCCGGCGGCTTTCCGCTCAGGTCGGGCTGGATTACGCGCATGCCAGGCTGGATCGCTCCGCCCATCCTTTCTCGGGCGGCACGCCGACCGATGTGCGCATCACCACGCGTTACGATGAGAACGATTTCACCCAGAGTCTGCTTGGCGTGCTGCACGAAACCGGCCATGCGATGTACGAGCGCGGCCTGCCCGAAGCCCATGCCCGCCAGCCGGTGGGGGAAGCGGCCGGCATGGCGGCGCATGAAAGCCAGAGCCTGATCGTGGAGATGCAGGCCGTCCGCTCCGACGCGTTCCTGTCCTTCGTCGCGCCGCAATTGCGCGCAGCCTTCGGCGGGCCGGAGACGGTCTGGACGCCCGACAACCTCGCCCGGCTGTGGCGGCGGGTGAAGCCGGGTTTCATCCGCGTCGATGCCGACGAGATGACCTACCCCGCCCATATCATCCTGCGCTTCCGGCTGGAGCAGGCGTTGATCGGCGGCGATCTTGCCGTGGCCGATCTGCCCGGTGCCTGGAATGACGGCTTCGCCGCGCTGCTGGGGCTGACCCCGCCCGACGATGCGCGCGGCTGCCTGCAGGATATCCACTGGTATGACGGCGCCTTCGGCTATTTCCCCAGCTATTCCCTGGGCGCGATGGCGGCGGCGCAATTGATGGCCGCCGCCCGGCGTGCCGTGCCGGGCATCGATGCGGCGCTGGCGCGGGGCGATTTCGCGCCGCTGCAATCCTGGCTGCGCGCCCGTGTCCACAGCCAGGGCAGCCGGCTGGGCTTCAACGCCCTGCTGACCGAGGCAACCGGCAAACCGCTTGACCCGGCCGACTTCACCGCGCATCTGACCGCCCGCTATCTGGCCTGAGCAGGGAACCAATGGGACATTTGCGCATTGCCGCCGGGCTGGCGGGGCTGGTGATGCTGGCCGGCTGCGCCGCCCCGCCGCCGCCGCCCGCGCCGAAGCCGGCCGATCTGGACGGTGTCTATTACGGCACCAGCACGCGGTTTCGCGCCGAAAGCCGCACCTGCCCGCATCCGGGGCTGGTGACGCTGCACGTGTCCTTCCATAATTTCCTGTATCCCTGGGATTATGCGGATCCGGTCGATGCGGTGATCGGCCCCGACGGCACCATCCAGGGCAATGACCCGACCATCCGCGTTACCGGCCATGCTGCGGATGGACGGATCGTCGGCGATATCCAGACCGATCTCTGCGGCCTGCATTTCACGGCCTATCGTCATCCGCCCGGATCGAAGTAATCGGCCGGGCCGGCTGGGCCGGTTTGCAATCGGGGGTTGGCGGGCGGGCCCGGAACCGTTACCAAGTCCGGCTGTCTGAGCAGGAGAGAATGGCGATGCCGGAAGCCAAGCGCACGGCCACCGATGTCGGCAGCCTGTCCTTCGAGGACGCTTTGGCCGAGCTGGAACAGATCGTGCGCGGCCTGGAAAGCGGCCAGCAGAAGCTGGAGGACGCCATTGCCGCGTACGAGCGCGGGGCAGCGCTGCGCCGCCATTGCGAGGCGAAGCTGGCCGAGGCCCAGGCGCGTGTCGCGGTGATCGTCGAACAGGCGGATGGCAGCCTCGCCACCCGGCCCATGGAATAAGCCGATGTCCGAAACCGTCGCCGCCGATCCGCTCGCCCCCGCCTTGTCGCGCATCGCCGCGACGGTGGAATCCGCGCTGGATACGCTGCTGCCGCTGCCCGAAGGGCCGGAGCGCCGGCTGATGGAGGCGATGCGCTATGCAGCCCTTGGCGGCGGCAAGCGCCTGCGTGCCTTCCTGGTGATGGAAACCGCCGGGCTGTTCGCCGTCTCCCCCACCTGTGCCGCGCGGGTTGGTGCGGCGGTGGAGATGCTGCACGCCTATTCGCTGGTGCATGACGATTTGCCGGCGATGGACGATGACGATCTGCGGCGCGGCAAACCCTCCTGCCATAAGGCTTTCGACGAGGCGACCGCGATCCTGGCCGGCGACGCGCTGCAAACCCGCGCGTTCGAGGTGCTGGCCGAGCCCGACACCCATTCCGATCCGCAGGCGCGGGCGGAGCTGGTGCTAGCGCTCGCCGCCGCCTCTGGCCCGCGCGGCATGGTGGGCGGGCAGATGATCGACATGCTGGCCGAGGGGCAGAGCCTGGACGGGCCGGCGGTGACCCGGCTGCAGGCGCTGAAAACCGGACGGCTGATCCAGTTCAGCGCCGAAGCGGGCGCGATCCTGGGTCGGGCGCCCGCGCGGGAGCGGCATTTGCTGGCCGCCTATGGGCGCGATCTCGGGGCGGCGTTTCAAATCGCCGACGATATTCTCGATACGGTCGGCACCGAGGCCGAGATCGGCAAGACGGTGGGCAAGGACGCGGCATCCGGCAAGGCCACGATGGTGGCAGTGCTCGGGATCGAGCGGGCGCGCGATCACGCCACTATGCTGGCCGAACAGGCGGCTGCCCATATCGAGGGCTTCGGTCCGCGTGCCGCCTTGCTGCAGGCGCTGGCGGGGTTCGTCGTGGGGCGGCGGAGCTGACATGACCACCCCTTATCTCGACGCGATTGGCTACCCTTCTGATTTGCGGAATTTGTCTTCGGATCAGCTGGGTCTGGTTGCGTCGGATTTGCGCCAGGAGCTGATTGACGCGGTCTCGGTGACGGGGGGTCATCTGGGCTCG
>JAGWRU010000226.1 GCA_028869595.1 Rhodospirillales bacterium | reverse complement strand
GCCGCGGGCGGCGGCGCGCGGCGCGGATCGGCGGGCGGCGCGGTCGGCAGGGTGTAGGATTCGTCATATTCCGGCGCCCGCGCCGGTTCCGGCAGGCGCAGCGCCAGATGACGGATTTCGCCCTGGATTTCGTCCAGCCGGGCCTCGATCGCTTCCAGCCGGGATTTCACCCCGATCACGCTGAACGGCATAAACAGGAAGGCCAGCGCATAGAGCAGCGTCGGCACCAGCAGCAGGATCGGCACCCACCAGGGCAGCCAGTCGGGGAGGGCGAAGGGCAGGGTCATGCCCCCTTCTAGCATCGCGGCCCCGCCCGATCCATCGCTGCGCGGCAGAGATCGCCGCGCTTTCCCGGCTTTGGCTTCGCCACCGCCCCGGCTATTCTGCCGCCCGATCAACCGGAGGGGCGCCATGGCCACGGATCTGGAAATTGCGCGCGCCGCAACGCTGCGCCCGATCGGCGAGATTGCCGCCCGGCTCGATATCCCGGCCGAGGCGCTGGAACCCTATGGTCGTTTCAAGGCCAAGATCGGCTTTCCCTTCATCGCCGATCAGGCCGACCGGCCGGACGGCGCCCTGGTGCTGGTGACCGGCATCAGCCCGACCCCGGCCGGGGAGGGCAAGACCACCACCACCATCGGCCTGGGCGATGCGCTGACCGCGCTGGGGCACAAGACCGCGATCTGCCTGCGCGAACCCAGCCTGGGGCCGAGCTTCGGGCAGAAAGGCGGGGCGACCGGCGGCGGGCGGGCGCAGGTAGCGCCGATGGATCAGATCAACCTGCATTTCACCGGTGATTTCCATGCCATCACGGCGGCCAACAACCTGCTCGCCGCGATGGTCGATAACCACCTGTATTGGGGCAATGCGCTCGGCCTCGATCCGCGGCGCGTCACCTGGCGCCGGGCGATGGATATGAACGACCGCGCGCTGCGCGCCATCGTCAACGGCCTCGGCGGGGCAATGAACGGATCCCCGCGCGAGGACGGGTTCGATATCACCGTCGCCTCGGAAGTGATGGCGGTGTTCTGCCTGTCGCGCGATCTGGCCGATCTGCAGGCGCGGCTGGCGCGCATCGTCGTGGGCGCGCGGCGCGATGGCAGTGCGGTGACGGCGGCCGATCTGAAGGCCGATGGGGCGATGGCGGCATTGCTGCGCGATGCGCTGATGCCCAATCTGGTACAGACGCTGGAAGGCACGCCGGCTTTGGTGCATGGCGGGCCCTTCGCCAATATCGCGCATGGCTGCAACTCGGTGATGGCCACGCGGCTGGGGCTGAAGCTCGCCGATATCGTGGTGACCGAGGCCGGCTTCGGCGCCGATCTGGGGGCGGAGAAATTTCTCGACATCAAATGCCGCAGCGCCGGGCTGGCACCCGCCTGCGCGGTGGTGGTGGCGACCATCCGGGCGCTGAAGATGCATGGCGGCGTCGCCAAATCGGCGCTGGGGGCGGAGGATTGTGCGGCTGTTGCGCGCGGCGTGGTGAACCTCGCCCGGCATGTGGAGAATATGGGCAAGTTCGGCCTGCCGGTGGTGGTCGCGCTCAATCATTTCACCGGCGACACCGATGCCGAATTCGCCGTGGTGGCCGAGGCGATGGCAGCGCAAGGGGTGGAGGTGGTGTTCTGCCGCCACTGGGCCGAAGGCGCTGCCGGCGCGCGCGATCTGGCGCAGGCCGTTGCGCGTCGGATCGCGGCGAAGGAGGCGCGGTTTCGCCCGCTTTATCCCGATGCGATGGGGCTGGCCGAAAAAATCCGCACCGTGGCGCGCGAGATCTATCGCGCCGAGGATATCGCCATCGTCCCTACCGCGGCCCGCCGGCTGGAAGCCTTCGAAGCGGCGGGCTTCGGCGGCGTGCCGGTCTGCATCGCCAAGACGCAGTACAGCTTCACCGCCGATCCCGCCGTGATGGGCGCGCCGAGCGGACACACCATCCCGGTGCGCGAAGTGCGGCTATCGGCCGGCGCCGGCTTCGTGGTGGCGATCTGCGGCGACATCATGACGATGCCGGGATTGCCCAGGAAGCCGGCGGCGGAGGCGATCGGGCTGCGCGCGGACGGGGAGATCGAGGGGCTGTTTTAAGCCGCGTACCGGGCAATCGCCTTGGGATCCCACGCCAGCCCGAAGCCCGGCTTTTCGGGCAACACCAACTGGCCTTTCTCGATGGCCGGTGTCTCGTGGAACAGCTTCAGCATCCAGGGCATGTATTCCACCGTCAGCCCGTTCGGCACGGCGCCGATCAACTGGCAGTGAAATTCCGGAATGACGTGGCTGACCACCGGCAGGTTGAACGCCTCGGCCATGCCGGCAACCTTCAGCCATTGCGTCACCCCGCCGACCCGCACCAGATCGATCATCACGATATCGACCGAACGCGCCTCGATCATCTGGCGGAACGGTGCGATGCCCCAGACATATTCGCCGCCGGCAATCGGCGTGGAAAGCGCGGCATTGACCCGCGCGAGGCCTTGGTAGTCATCGGCCGTCGTCACATCCTCCAGCCAGGACAGGCCGATCTCCTCCACGCGCCGGCCGATCTCGATTGCCTGCTCCGGCCGCCAGCGCTGGTTGATGTCGCACATCAATTTGATGTGCGGCCCGATCGCATCGCGCACCACCCGCACCCGGCGCACCTCCTCGGCCGGCGCGGGGGTGCCGGGCAGCGCCATCTGGGTCTTCATCTCGGTGAAGCCTTTCTTCACCAGCACACCCGCCGCGCGCGCCGCCTGGGCATCGCTCAACCCCCGGCGCAGCGAGCCGGAGGCATAGGTCGCCACCCGGTCGCGATGCCCGCCCAGCAGCCGCCAGATCGGCTGGCCCAGCGCCTTGCCCTTGATGTCCCACAGCGCGATATCGATGGCCGACAAAGCCAGGGTGAACAGACCGGCCGGGCCGCATTGATCGCCGGCGGCGGCGCGCAGCTTTTGATGGATCGCCTCGATGCGCAGCGGATCGGCGCCTTCGATTAGGGCGGCCAGTTCGCCCACCGCGCGGGCCAGCGCCCCGGTCAGCGCGCCGCCATAGAAGGTCAGCCCGATGCCTTCGATCCCGGCATCGGTGGCCAGGCTGAGGATGACGATGGGGCGAAGCCGGCCCTCCTCCTCCGGGCTGTCGGCCAGCGGGTCGTCCTCGGGGATGCGCAGGATCTGGGTGCGATGGCCGGTGATCTTCATGCTTTCCTCCCTCCCGTCGCGTGCGGGATGAAAAAAACCCTATGCCCGCCCCGGGCGGGGCACAAATCCGGGCGGGAAGAACGGGAGCAATCGGCGGATGGCAGGACCGCACCGGCAGGGACAGAATGGCGTCATGAACAGCATCCTCTCCCCCCCAAGCTCCGCCTCGCCCGAGACCGTGTCGGAGGCCGATCTGTGGGCCATCGTGGCACAGCGCGGGACAGGCGATTTCCGCTACGGCGTCACCACCATGGGCGTCTATTGCCGGCCCGATTGCCCGGCGCCGCGCCCCTTGCGCGCCCATGCCCGCTTCTTCGCCGATAATGCGGCGGCCGAAGCGGCCGGGTTTCGCGCCTGCAAGCGCTGCGATCCCACCGGCGCGCGCGCCGCGATCGCCCGCGCCGTGGTGGAGGATGCCTGCGCCGCGCTGGAACAGGCGGAAACCGCACCCTCCCTCGATGATCTGGCGCGGCGGGCGGGGTTTTCGCGCTTTCACTTCCTGCGCCTGTTCAAGGCCCATACCGGGCTGACGCCGCGCCAATATGGCGCAAGGCTGCGCGCCGAGCGGCTGGGTGCCGAGCTTGCGGCGGGCGCCCGCGTCGTCGACGCGGTGGCGGGCGCCGGCTATGGCTCGGAAAGCCGGGTCTATGAACGCACCGCTTCTCTGCTGGGCATGACGCCGGGTGCTGCGCGGCGCGGCGGCGCGGGGGAGGTGATCCGCACCGCCTTCGCCGACAGCCCCTATGGCAGGCTGCTGCTGGGGGCGACGGCGCGCGGCGTGTGCTTTCTGGGCTTCGGCGAAACCGATGCGCAACTGCGCGCCGATCTGATCCGGCGCTTTCCGAAAGCAATGCTGCAGACCGATGATGCGGGGCTTGCCGAACATCTCGCCGCGGTGATTTCCTTCATGCGCGAACCGGCGGCGGCGCTGTCCCTGCCGCTCGATCTGCGCGGCACGGCGTTTCAGCGCCGGGTCTGGCAGGCGCTGACGCAAGTGCCGGTCGGCACCACCACCACTTATACCGCGCTGGCCGAGGCGATCGGCGCGCCGCGCGCGGTCCGCGCGGTGGCCTCGGGCTGCGCGACCAATCCGGTCTCGCTCGCGGTGCCCTGCCATCGGGTGATCGGGCGCGATGGCGGGCTGCGCGGCTATCGCTGGGGGCTGGAGCGCAAGCGGGCGCTGATCGCGGCGGAAAAGAAGCTCAGCCCGGCGCGATGATCTTTTGCAGGCAGAGTGCGCCGGTATCGCGATAGCCGAGCCGGGCGTAGAAATCCCGCACCGGCAGATTATCGCCGCGCACCAGCAGTTGCACTTTCCACACACCGCGCGCGGCCAGCCACGCCTCGGCCGCCGCCATGATCGCCCGGCCGATGCCCTCGCCTTGCAGGGCGGGATCGACCGCGACGTAATGCACCCAGCCGCGATGCCCGTCCTCGCCCAGCATGGCGGTGGCGGCGATGCGCCCGTCGCGTTCGGCCAGCAGCACGCCGCAATGCGGCCCGCGCCTTGCGAAAGCGAGGTCGCGCTCCGGGTCGTTCCACGGCCGCCAGACCCCGGCCGCATGCCAAAGGGCGATCACCGCCTTGGTATCCGCATCGCGCATCGCCCGGATCACCAGCGGGTCCATCGGCGGCTCAGACGATGCGCAGTTTGACGTAACTGCCCGGTGCATCCTCGATCGGTTTCAGCTTGCCGCTGCCCGGCTGGCGGGCGGTGACCATCGCCTTGCCGTGCGAGACGACCCAGCGCTGCCAATCGCTCCACCAGGAACCGGCGATTTCGGTCGCGCCATGGAACCAGGTCTCTGGATCGGCGGGCAGGTCGGGATTGATCCAGTGGCTGTATTTGCCGCCCTCCGGCGGATTGACCACGCCCGCGATATGGCCCGAGGCGGCGAGCACGAAGCGTTTGCTCCCGCTCAGCAACTGGGTGCCGCGATAGGTCGATTTCCAGGGCGCGATATGATCCTCGCGCGTCGAAAGGAAATAGGAGGGCAGGGTGATCCGCGACAGGTCGATCGGCACGCCGGACAGGCTGATGCCGCCCGGCCGGGCAAGACGGTTCTGCTGGTACATGGTGCGCAGATAGAAGCTGTGCATGCGCGCCGGCATGCGCGTCGAATCGCTGTTCCAATAGAGCAGGTCGAAGGGGAAGGGATCGTTGCCCAGCAGGTAGTTGTTGACGACGAAGGACCAGATCAGATCATTGGCGCGCAGCATATTGAAAGTGCTCGCCATTTCGGCGCCTTCCAGATAGCCGCGCCGGTTCATCTTCTCCTCCAGCGCGGTCAGCTGCTCCTCGTCGATGAACACGCTGAGTTCGCCCGCTTCGGCGAAATCCATCATGGTCACGAAGAAGGTCGCGGTCTTGATCCGGCTATCCCCGGTCGCCGCCATATAGGCCAGCGTGCTGGCCAGCAGCGTGCCGCCGAGGCAGTAGCCGATGGCATTGACCTCCCGCTCGCCGGTCGCCGCCTCGATCGCGTCCAGCGCGGCGAGGTAGCCGAGCTGCATGTAATCCTCGAAATCCTTCTCGGCCAGGCGTTCGTCGGGATTGACCCAGGAGATCACGAAGACGGTATGGCCCTGCGTCACGGCCCAGCGCACGAAGCTGTTCTTGGGGCGCAGGTCCAGAATGTAGAATTTGTTGATCCAGGGCGGGCCGATCAGCAGCGGGCGCTTCAGCACCTTCTCGGTGGTCGGGGTGTACTGGATCAATTGCATCAAGGCGTTCTGATAGACCACCTTGCCGGGGCTGACGCCGATATTGCCGCCCACCTCGAAGGCATCGGCATCGACCATCGAGATGCGGAGCTGGCCCCGCCCGCGTTCCAGATCGGTCAGCAGGTTGCTCAGCCCCTTGAGCAGGTTTTCGCCGCCGGTTTCGGCGGTCTTGCGCAGCACTTCGGGATTGGTCAGCAGGAAATTCGACGGGCTCATCGCATCGACGAACTGGCGGGTGTAGAAATCGACCTTCTGCGCGCTGCGCGTATCCATCCCGTCGACGCCGCCCACCACCTGCTGCACGAAGCGGGCGGAAAGCAGGTAGCTCTGGCGGATGAAGTCGAAGACCTCGTTCTCCTTCCAGGCCTCGTCCTTGAAGCGCTTATCGCCCGGGGCGTCGATCACCGGCTTGCTGCTGGCGCCCAGCAGGCGCTGCGCGGTCGATTGCCACAGCGTCATGTAATCCTGCCAGAAGCCGATCTGCGCCTGCATCAGCTGCGCCGGATTGGCCATCAGCCGGGCGGTCATCTCCATGAAGGCGGAGGCGATGTTGAGCGGATCGGCGCTGGCATCCTCCTGCGGCTGGCGTTTCAGCCAGTCGGCGACCAGGCGCTGGGAGCGTTCGGCGATATCGGCCATGGAGCGGCCGAAGGCGCTCGGGTCGGGCAGCCGGAATCCAGCCCCTTCCGGGGAGTTGCCAGCTTCCATCGGACGCATCCTTTCCGTCAGCCGCCCGGCAAGCTACACCTCCACCCGAAGCCGCAGGCGGAACCGATTGATGACAGGCGAAATGACTTCCGATCCTAAAGACGCGCACCCGGCGGTTCAAGGCACCGTGATGGCGCGCATGCCGGCGAACCGGCGTGCTGCACTGCGTCATGGCGCCGCGGCGCTGGCGCTGGCATCGCTGCTGGGCGGCTGCAATTCCGTGCCCGACGCGGTGAACCCGGCCAGCTGGTGGCACCATCTGGAAGGCGGGGAGATCGCCCGCCAGCGCCCGCCGCCCCCCGGCGCCGATCAGCCCTATCCCAATCTCGCCACCGTGCCACCCAAACCGGCGGCGATCGACCAGAAGGCGCTTGAGAAGATCACTCAGGGTCTGGTCGCCGATCAGAGTGTGGCCGCCGCCAATGCCGCCGCCGCGCCGCTGGCCGACCCGTCCTCGCCCAGCGCCTCGCCGCAGTTGTTCGGTGCCGGCAATGGCGCGGTGGCCCCGCCGGCGCCCGGCTCCACCATGGTCCCGCCGCCCACTCCCCGACCGCAGCCAGTCGGCGGCCTGAGCGCGAGCTTGCCG
>JAGWRU010000225.1 GCA_028869595.1 Rhodospirillales bacterium | reverse complement strand
GATCTTCTTTACCTTACGCAGCTTGTCGATCTGAATTTCCAAGCGATTGGAGAGTTCTTCCAAAGTAGGCTCGCGGCCGAGCTCCAGCGCCATTTCCCGGCTGGCGCGTATCATCTTGTTGATCTGCTCGATCATGTGGGAGGGCCACGCGTATCGTGGGCCCCTGATCGGCAATGGCCCGGGCGATGGCCTGGCGAATCCAACAGGTGGCGTAGGTCGAGAACTTGTAGCCGCGGCGATACTCGAACTTATCGACCGCCTTCATCAGGCCGATATTGCCTTCCTGGATGAGATCGAGGAATTGCAGGCCGCGATTGGTGTATTTCTTGGCGATCGAGATCACCAGGCGCAGATTGGCCTCGATCATCTCCTTCTTGGCGCGCGCGCTTTCGCGTTCGCCGCGACTGACCGTCATGAAGACGCGGCGGAATTCGTCGATCGGCAGGCCGGCATCGTTGGCGACGGCGGCGATCTGGCCGCGCAGGGCGGAGGCTTCCTCGCCATGGCGGGCGACGAAATTCTTCCAGCCCTTGCCGGGCAGCCGGCCGACCCGTTCCAGCCAGTTCGGATCGAGCTCGACGCCGCGATAATGCTTGAGGAATTCCTCGCGATTGACCTTGGCCGCATCGGCATGACGCCAGAGCTGGCCTTCATAGGCGGTCAGGCGCTGATTGAGCTGCTTGAGCTGGGTCACCAGCTCCTCGATCCGGTTATTATGCAGGCGCACCTGCGCGACTTTCTGGACCAGCTCCTCGCGGTTCTTCTCGTAGGTTTTCTCCGAGCGCGCATTCACCTCCTCGCCGCTGGTCATGGTCTCCAGCCGGCGGGACTGCATCTTGTGCAGCTTCTTATAAAGCGCCTCGATCTCCTCGAAATTGGCCAGCACGTCGGGCTTCAGCTTCTCCTCCAGCGCCGACAGCGACATGCCGGGGCCTTCGCCCTCGCCATCCTCGTCGCCATCCTCGCCGGCCTCGAAACTCGCCGGCTCCGCGCCGTCGGGCACCACGGCAACCTCGGCGCCTTCGCCGGCGCCCTGGGTCGCTTCCAGGTCGATGATGTCGCGCAGCAGCATCCGCCCGGCCTTGAGCTGATCGTGCCAGGTGATGATCGCCTTGAAGGTCAGCGGGCTTTCGCACAGCCCGCCGATCATCATGTCGCGGCCGGCCTCGATGCGCTTGGCGATGGCGATCTCGCCCTCGCGCGAGAGCAGCTCGACGCTGCCCATTTCGCGCAGATACATGCGCACCGGGTCGTCGGTGCGGCCCAGGCTCGCCTCGTCGACATTGCCGGACTGGCTTTCCTCCTCCTCGGCATCCTCGGCTTTTTCGGCCTTGGGGGCGGGGTTCTCGCCGTCCTCGGATTCCTCGTTCTCGGTGACCTGGATGCCCATCTCGTTGAGATTGGCCATCACATCCTCGATCTGCTCGGAACTGTTCTGCTCCGAGGGCAGCACCGCGTTCAGCTCATCGAGGGTGATGTAGCCACGCTCCTTGCCGCGCGCGATCAGCCGCTTGACGGCGGCCGACTGCACGTCGAGCAGGGTGGTCTCCACATCCTGTTCCGCGGTTGCCGTCTCGCCGCCCACGCCCGGTTTCGTTGCCATTGCTCAGCCCACTCCCGTGTCCACCGGCCGTCATGCCTTGTCCGCGGGCGCTGCCTGCGCCGCCGGACCCGTTCCATCATCCGCGGCCCGATCCGGCGCGCCCGCCGCATCGCCGCCCGCCGTATTCGGCCCCGCCGCGTTCGGACCCGCCGGATCCGAGGCCGCCGAAACCACCCCTGCCGGCTTCGAACCGGTCGCTTCGGCGCCCGCCGCATCCTCCGGCTCGGCGCCGTTCAGGGCGGCCAGCGCCCGGCTCAGGGCGATCAACCGACGTTCCCGCGCGGCATCGGGCTGGGCCGCGAACTCGTCCCGGGCGGCCATCACTTCCTGCTGCAGCCGGTGACGGTGCATCAGGCCGAAAATATGCCACCATCCCGATGCCGCCTCGGCCAACATGGCCGACGCCGCCGCGCAGCCCGGCAAAGGGACCGGATCGACCGCCAGAACCTGCCGTACCACGTCATCGAGACCGGATAGGCTCAGGTGGGACATGAGGGCATCGCTGTCAAGCCGCCCATCGGGCCTCTCGGAGGCAAGCGGGGCATGATCGGCGAATTCCAGCATCGTCGCGCGCAGCCGGGCCAGCGGGGCGGGCAGATCGAGCCCGGCATAGGCATCGGCGAGTTCGCCCAGCAAGGCGGGATGGCGCAGCAGGATCGCGGTCAGGATGCGCGCCCGCTCCGCGGCGATCGATCCGGCGCCGGGATGCGGACGCGGCGGCAGGATCGGCGGCAGGGGCGCGGCGCGGCCGGATCGCCCGCCATCCTGCCAGCCGGAACTTGAGCGGCCAGAACCGGGGCGAGCAGAACCGGGGCGAGCGGAACCGGGGCGGCCAGAACCGGAGCGAGCAGGGCGGGTGGCCGCGTAATAGCGCTCGCGCAGCGCATGCCGATATTCCCCGGCCAAAGCGCGGTCGCGAATGCTCGCCGCCGCTGCCTCCAGCCGGGCCAGGAAGGCGGCGCGGCCTTCCGGTGTGCGCTCGCTGGCCGGCTCGCGCAGCAGATCGAACAGCGCCTCGGCAAGCGGCCGGGCAGCGTCCAGCACCGCCTGAAATCCGCCCCGGCCATCCTTGACGATCAGCGTATCCGGGTCCTCGCCGGCCGGCAGGGTGGCAATCGACAGGCTGTGCTCGGGGCGAAGCAGCGGCAAGGCCAGCATCGCCGCCCGCGCTGCCGCGCGCAGCCCGGCGCCGTCGCCGTCGAAACACAGCACCGGGTTCGGCGCGATCTCCCAGAGCAGCGCAAGCTGCTCCTCGGTCAGCGAGGTGCCGAGCGGTGCCAGCGCCCCGGCGAAGCCCGCGCGATGCAGCGCGATCACGTCCATATAGCCTTCGACCACCACCAGCGCGGCGCCCGCCTGCACCCCGGCGCGCACGCGTTCCTGCCCGTACAGGCTGCGGCGCTTGGCAAAGACCGGGCTTTCCGGTCCGTTGACATATTTCGGCTGGCCGGGGCCGAGCAGCCGCCCGCCGAAGCTGATCACCCGTCCGCGCCGGTCGCGGATGGGAAACATCACCCGGTTGTAGAACAGCTCGCGCGCCGCCTCGCCCTCGACGGCGCGCAGCAAGCCGGCTTCCAGCAGCGTCTCGCGCGAGAAACCCTGCCCGCTCAGCGCGTTGATCAGTCCGCCGCGCCCGTCGCCGGAATAGCCCAGGCCGAACGCCTCGATGGTCGCGGGATCGAGGCCGCGCCGGGCGAGATAGGCGCGCGCCGCTTCGCCTTCCGGCGCGGCCAGGCGGCGGCGGAACTCGATGGCGGCGGCTTCCAGCGCCTCGGCCAAACCCAGGCGGCGGCGCTCGGCGGCCTCCGCTTCGGGGCTGGCGCGCGGCACCTCCATGCCGGCCTCGCCGGCCAGGCGCTCCACCGCTTCGGGAAAACCGACGCCGTCGCTTTGCATGACGAAGCTGATGGCATCGCCATGCACGCCGCAGCCGAAGCAATGGAAGTGGTCGTCATAGACGTAGAAGCTCGGCGATTTCTCGCCATGGAACGGGCAGCAGGCTTTCCAGTTCCGCCCGGAGCGGACCAGCCGCGTGCGCCGCCCGATCAGCCCGGCCAGCGGGGTGCGCGCGCGCAGCTCGTCCAGGAATCCGGCGGGAAGGGCCATGGATCAGCCGGCCAGCGCCGCCTTCACCAGCGCCCCGGCGCGGGCCATGTCCAGGGTGGCGGCGTGCCTGGCTTTCAGCGCGGCCATCACCTTGCCCATATCCTTGATGCCGGTCGCGCCGGTTTCGGCGATCGCCGCGACGATCGCCGCCCCGGTTGCCACATCGTCCATCTGTTGCGGCAGAAAACCTTCGATCACGGCGATTTCCGCCTCTTCCTTGGCGGCCAGCTCGGGGCGGTTGCCCTGCTGGTACAGCGCGATCGAGTCGCGGCGCGACTTGACCATGCCGCGCAGCATCGCCACCACCTCCTCCTCCGGCACTTTGTCGATGCCCTTGGGGCGGGCGGCGATGTCGGTATCCTTCAGCCGGGCCAGGATCATCCGCAGCGTGGAGGTGCGTGCGGCATCCCCTGCCTTCATCGAAAGCTTGAGCTGATCGGTGAATTGATCGCGAAGCGCCATGATCGCTGTCTCCTGAAAACCGGCCCTATATAAGGCGCGCGATCCGCCCCGGCCATCGCGCGATCGCCGAACGCCGCGACCGGCCGGCCGACGCGCCGCCTGGGACCGATGGGAAATTACTTCTCAACCACGATCCCGGGGTTGTCTTGGGAAGAAACTTCCCATAGATACGCCCCATGCCCGTGACCGTGGAATTCATCATCGACCGCCTGGGTGGCGCCGAAGCCGCCGCGAACCTGACCGGCGTCGGCACCGAAGCGGTGCGCAAATGGCGCCAGGCCCGGGCCATTCCGGCGCGGCACTGGCCGGCCGTGATCGCCGCCACCGGCTTGTCGCTCGCCGATCTCGCCGGCGCGCCTGTCCTGAACGCCGCCGCCTTTTCCCGTGCCGCAGCCCCTTCCAGCCAGAGGCCGCCAATGTCCGAACCCGCCGCCACCCCACCGCAGACCGGCGCCGATGCCATCCCGCCAGGGGCCACCGCCGCGCTGGTGCTGGCCGATGGCAGCGTGTTGTGGGGCCGCGGCTTCGGCGCCCATACCGGCGCCACCCCGCGGGTCGGCGAGGTCTGCTTCAACACCGCCATGACCGGCTATCAGGAAACCCTGACCGATCCGTCCTATGCCGGGCAGATCATCACCTTCACCTTTCCCCATATCGGCAATGTCGGCACCAACCCCGAGGATATCGAGGCGGTGAATATCGCCGCGCGCGGCCTGGTGGTGAAGCAGGACATCACGGAACCTGCCAATTGGCGCGCCCATCAGTCGCTGCATGCCTGGCTTGTCCAGCATGGCGTGGCCGGGATCGCCGGCGTCGATACGCGCGCGCTGACGCTGCGCATCCGCGATGGCGGCGCGCCCAGCGGCGTGCTGGCCTTTCCCGCCGACGGCGTTTTCGACCTTGCCGCGCTGCGTGCCGCCGCCGCTGCCTGGCCGGGGCTGGAGGGGATGGATCTCGCCGCCGAAGTCACCTGCCGGCAGAGCTATGAATGGACCGAGACGCGCTGGTCCTGGCCTGCTGGCAGCGGCAGGCAGGAGGCGCCGCGCCATCACGTCGTCGCCGTCGATTACGGCGCCAAGCGTAATATTCTGCGCTGCCTCGCCTCGGCCGGCTGCCGGGTGACGGTGGTGCCGGCGGATGCCTCGGCCGAGGATATTCTGCGCCACAAGCCGGACGGGGTGTTCCTGTCGAACGGGCCCGGCGATCCGGCGGCGACCGGGCGCTACGCGGTGCCGGCGATCCAGGGCGTGCTGGCTTCGGGCACGCCGGTCTTCGGCATCTGCCTCGGCCATCAATTGCTGGCTTTGGCGCTGGGCGCGCGCACCTTCAAGATGGCGCGCGGCCATCGCGGCGCCAACCAGCCGGTCAAGGATCTGGCCACCGGCAAGGTCGAGATCACCAGCCAGAATCACGGCTTCGCCGTCGATCCGGAAAGCCTGCCGGCGGGCGTCTCGGTCTCGCATGTCTCGCTGTTCGACGGCTCGAACGAGGGGATCCTCTGCGCCGACCGTCCGGCTTTCTCGGTGCAGTACCACCCCGAGGCGAGCCCCGGCCCGTCGGACAGCCATTATCTGTTCGCCCGGTTCACCGCGCTGATGGAACGCGGGCGGGGCGCATGAGTCCGCGCGCCCTGCTGCTGCAGGCCGCCTTCGACCATCGCATCGCCGGCGCGACGATCGAGGAGGCGCATGACGTCTTCCTGCGCCATGCGCGCGCGCCGCTGTCGATTGCCGCATTCGCCGAAGCGGCGGCCGCGGCGCGGCGCGACGGGCTGATCGAGGAGCCGGTTATCCTGCCCGAAGGGGCATTGTCCTGCCATTGGCGGCTGGTGCTGACGCAAGCAGGCGTCGCGCTGGCACGGTCCCAGATGGCACGGTCCCAGACAAGCTGAAGCGAGAGCACCATGCCCAAGCGCACCGACATAAAATCCATCCTGATCATCGGCGCCGGCCCGATCGTCATCGGCCAGGCCTGCGAGTTCGATTATTCCGGCGCCCAGGCCTGCAAGGCGCTGCGCGCCGAGGGCTATCGCGTCATCCTGGTCAATTCCAACCCGGCGACGATCATGACCGATCCCGGGCTTGCGGATGCGACCTATATCGAGCCGATCACGCCCGAAGTGGTGGAACGCATCATCGCGCGGGAAAAGCCCGATGCGCTGTTGCCCACCATGGGCGGGCAGACGGCGCTGAACACGGCGATGAAGCTGGCTTCCAGCGGCGCGCTGGAACGCCACGGGGTGGAGCTGATCGGCGCCAAGGCCGATGTCATCGACCGCGCCGAGGACCGGCTGAAATTCCGTGACACCATGGCCGCGATCGGCATCGAGAGCCCGCGCAGCGTCATCGCCCATACGATCGAGGAAGCGCGTGCCGCGCTCGCCGAGATCGGCCTGCCGGCGGTGATCCGCCCGAGCTTCACGCTCGGCGGCACCGGCGGCGGCATCGCCTTCAATCGCGAGGAATTCGAGACGATCGTCAGCGGCGGCCTGGAAGCCTCGCCCACCACCGAGGTGCTGATCGAGGAATCCGTGCTCGGCTGGAAAGAATACGAGATGGAGGTGGTGCGCGACAGCGCCGATAACTGCATCATCATCTGCGCCATCGAGAATGTCGACCCGATGGGCATCCATACCGGCGATAGCGTGACGGTCGCCCCGGCGCTGACGCTGACCGATAAAGAATATCAGATCATGCGCGATGCCTCGATCGCCTGTCTGCGCGCGATCGGCGTCGATACGGGCGGGTCGAACGTGCAGTTCGCCGTCAATCCCGCCGATGGGCGCATGGTGGTGATCGAGATGAACCCGCGCGTCTCGCGCTCCTCCGCGCTGGCTTCCAAGGCGACTGGGTTTCCCATCGCCAAGGTCGCGGCCAAGCTCGCGGTCGGCTACACGCTGGATGAACTGGCCAACGACATCACCCGCGTCACGCCGGCCAGTTTCGAGCCGACCATCGATTACGTCGTGGTCAAGATCCCGCGCTTCACCTTCGAGAAATTCCCCGGCACGCCGGCGCTTCTATCCACCAGCATGAAATCGGTGGGCGAGGCGATGGCGATCGGGCGCAGCTT